>NZ_CP013232.1:2177672-2488768 GCF_001584145.1 Collimonas fungivorans
GAAACTGGCCCAGCCTTTCATCTCGACCAGCGCCGAAGTCTTCAAGCTGTCGGAACAGCTGCTGTGGAAAGCCTATCAGGCGATCACCTGTCCCACCTTGCTGGTGCGCGGCGCCGAATCCGACCTGCTGTCTGTCGAGACCGCTCGCCTGATGACGGAAAGCGGGCCAAAAGCCAAGCTGGTGGAACTGGCCGGCGTCGGCCATGCTCCAACTTTTTTGCATATCGACCAGATAAAAATCGTCACCGACTTCCTGATCGACTGATTTACTGCTTATTTTATTGCTTATTCTATTGCTTAATCGAGGAGATGAAACATGACTATCCAGCGCCTGCACGTCGGCAAGAGACTTTCGGAAGTCGCCATTCATAACGGCACGATCTACCTGGCCGGCCAGCTGGCCGAAGACACCACCCAGAACATCGAAGGCCAGACGCGCGAATCGCTCGGCCATATCGACCGCCTGCTGGTGGAAGCCGGCAGCGACAAGCATCACATCCTGTCCTGCCAGATCTACCTGGCCGACGTCAAGGATTTCGATGGCATGAATGCGGTCTGGGACAGCTGGGTCTCGGCCGGCAATGCGCCGCCGCGGGCGACGGTGGAAGCCAAGCTGGCGCGTCCGGAAATCCTGATAGAAATTATCGTGGTCGCAGCACAAAAATAAAGATGTAAGCATGGTTTCGCTCACTGCAACACAACGCGCTACGCAAATCCAGCTGTGCACCGCCGGCTTGAGTGCCGAGGACAGCGCACGCGTGCTCGACGCCCTGGCTTTTGTCGAGCCTCTGTACGCCGACAACGTCATTACGACCGGCCAGAGCACGCTCGATTTCTCGCAGGGCGTCACCAGCATCCTGGCGCTGCTCGATACCGATGTCGAAACCCGCATCGCCGGCCTGCTGTTCGAGCTGCCTTTGCTCGACGCCAGTTATGCCGACACCATCGAACAGCGCTTCGGCAAGGAAATTTCGGACCTGGTCAGCGGCATCCGCCAGCTGATGCGGCTGCACGGCTTTACCTTCGGCTTGCCGCAGGAAGTCATGCGCGGCAAGAACGCTGCCCAGCAGGCCGCCAGCCAGGTGGAAACGCTGCGCAAGATGCTGCTGGCGATGGCGACCGACATGCGGGTGGTGCTGGTGCGGCTGGCTTCGCGCGTGACCGCGCTGCGCTATTTTTCCGAGCACAAGATGGAAAACGAGCGCACCAGCCAATATGCGCGCGAGACCCTCGACCTGTACGCGCCGCTGGCCAACCGGCTGGGTATCTGGCAGCTCAAGTGGGAACTGGAAGACCTGTCGTTCCGTTTCATCGATCCGGTCACCTACAAGCGCATCGCCAAGATGCTGGAAGAGCGGCGCATCGAACGCGAAGGTTTTGTCGATGCCGCCATCACGCGCCTGCGCAGCGAGCTGGCGGCGGCCGACATCAAGGCCGAAGTCTCGGGCCGGCCGAAACACATCTACAGCATCTGGAACAAGATGCAGGGCAAGGAGCTCGACTTTTCCGAGCTGTACGACGTGCGCGCTTTCCGCGTGATCGTCGACGACGTCAAGACTTGCTACACGGTGCTCGGCATCGTCCACAACATCTGGGTGCCGATCCCGAAAGAATTCGACGACTATATCTCGCGGCCCAAGCAGAACGGTTACCAGTCCCTGCACACGGTGGTGCTGGCCGATGACGACCGGGCGCTGGAAGTGCAGATACGCACCAACGAAATGCATCATTTCGCCGAGTACGGGGTAGCGGCCCACTGGCGCTACAAGGAAGCCGGCGGCTCCAATTTCTCGGCGCAGAAGTACGACGAAAAGATCGCCTGGCTGCGCCAGCTGCTGGCCTGGAAAAGCGAAGTGGTGGATGCCGTGGTCGAGCACGAGGACAGCCGCCGCGAATGGCTGGAAAAGCTCAAGCAGGCCACGCTCAACGACCACATCTATGTACTGACGCCGCAAGCGCGCGTGATCGAACTGCCGAGCGGCGCCACGCCCATCGATTTTGCTTACTACCTGCATACCGACGTCGGCCATCGCTGCCGCGGCGCGCGGGTGGACGGCAGCATGGTGCCGCTGAATACGCCGTTGAAGAACGGCCAGACGGTAGAAATCATCACCGCCAAGAACGCTCCCGGCGCCGCTGGTCCTGGCCCCTCGCGCGACTGGCTGACGCCGGGTTACGCCGCCAGCGCGCGCACCCGCTCCAAGGTGCGGGCCTGGTTCAACGCCATCGAACAGCAGGAAACCCTGGCCAGCGGCCGCAGCTTGCTGGACAAGACCTTGCAGCGCGAAGGCAAGACCGCGGTCAACCTGGAAGAACTGGCGCGCAAGCTGGAATTCGCCAAGCTGGAAGACCTGCTGCTGGCGATAGGTAAAGATGAATTCAGCCTGCGTCACGTTGAGCATGCCTTGCACGACGATCCCGGCGCCAAGCCTGCCGAGTACGGCAGCGAACTGGAAGAAGCCGCGATTACCCGCAAGAGCCGCGCCTCCAGCGTGGCGCACGGCGGCAGGTCGGGCGTGCTGGTGGTGGGCACCGACGGCTTGATGACGCAGCTGGCCAAGTGCTGCAAGCCGGCGCCGCCCGATCCGGTGGTCGGCTTCATCACGCGCGGCAAGGGCGTTTCCATCCATCGCGAAAACTGCAAGAATTTCGCCGAGATGCGCATCAAGGCGCCGGAACGTGTGATCCAGACTACCTGGGGTGCGCCGGAAGCGGAAACCGTCTATCCGGTCGACATCTTCGTGCTGGCCAGCGATCGCCAGGGCCTGTTGCGGGATATCTCGGAAGTGTTCCTGCGCGAAAAAATCAACGTCATCGGCGTCAGCACCCAGAGCGC
Source organism: Collimonas fungivorans (assembly GCF_001584145.1). NCBI lineage: Bacteria > Pseudomonadati > Pseudomonadota > Betaproteobacteria > Burkholderiales > Oxalobacteraceae > Collimonas > Collimonas fungivorans. The sequence continues at coordinate 2,180,509 of NZ_CP013232.1, forward strand.
CAAGGCCCACGCACGGATGGCGTTCACCGCGGAAATCGCCTCTACCGCCCAGCTGCAGAAGGCGCTGACCGTGATCCGCGAGGTAAAAGGAGTGCTGGAAGCCAAGCGCCAGTAAGGCTGGCGGAGCAGGGGCCGGGAAATATGTTGCATCATCTCGGCGCCTGCTTTATTTACTGAAAATTCTATGTCATAATAGCGCCCTCTCCGGGAGGTTAGCTCAGGGGTAGAGCGATCGCCTCACACGCGATAGGTCACAAGTTCGAAACTTGTACTTCCCACCAGAATTCCTGTTTTAAATCAATAAGTTAAGCCGGTAATGAAAATCCCAGGGATGACCCGGGGATATTTTCATCAATCCGAGCCTCGATTCTCATCATTTCCTGGTTAGTCCGCCTCGCATGGCTCCGGTAAAACACGTCCCGGCCATCTTCCGATTATGGTTTATGATGATCGGCGGCTGTGTAGCAAACTTAGCCTGTCCCGTAAAAACGATCGCCGTCCTTGCCTCTCGAGTCCCCAAACGATTCCAAGGGAGTGTTGCCCATGGCAGTTAAGCCCGCACTGGAGCCGGCACCGGCCCGATCTCTGGCGTCGCCGAGCAAAGACCTGGAAAACGAAGCGCCGGCAAGCGAAGATATTTTCACCACGCCATTCGGCAATTACAGGTATTCCTCGAGTCCCTTGCGGCGCCCGATCGGCAGCGAAGCCCTGTCGGCGGCTCCTGAACAAAAAAGCGATGGCATCGTGCAGAGGGCAGAAAAGGATGCTGCCGGAGCCGCGCTGCCGCGGCAACCCCTACTTATACCCAACCATACCGGCTTGCCGGACAGCCTGAAATCCGGGATAGAGGATTTATCCGGTCTCTCGTTCGATAACGTCAAAGTCCATTACAACTCGCCGCAGCCTGCCCAGTTGAATGCCCTGGCATATACCCGGGGGACAGAGATTCATGTCGCGCCGGGGCAAGAGCGGCATTTGCCGCACGAGGCCTGGCATGTGGTGCAGCAGGCGCAGGGCAGGGTGGCGCCGACGACTGCGGTTGACGGGGTGGCGCTGAACGATGAGCCGAGCCTGGAGCATGAGGCAGATCAACTGGGTGCGACGCTTTCAGCAATGCCGCCGGTTGCTGCCGGCGCAGCCGTGCACGCGTCAACGGCATTGACTCCGATCCACGGCAATCAGGCAAGGCCGGTGCAAAGAGTCATCAATTTTCCCGACAAAGTCGAAGTCCAATATACAAAAAATACCTATCTCACAAAGTTATGGAAAGCGGCCCAGAAAATATCGGCCGAGATCACCTTCGACCAGGTGCGACGGGCATGGATAGAAGCGGAAGCAAGCGGTCGCAAGGTGGATTTGCCCGATAACATTGATTTGGCCTGGCAAGGCATAGCGCCTTACATGGCGCGGAGAAAAGCGAGACTGCGCCTGGCCCTGGATGACGAGGCAGAGCTGGCCGCCTTGGATGAGGCAGGATCGCAAATACCGATGACGGAGCGAACCGGCCTGGATAAGCACAGGGCATCGGTGCGCAGCAACGCCGAGGTGATTTTTCCTGCCGCGCGCGTGGAACAAGACGATGAGCGGCGCACATGGGATCCCCGCAATCCGGCGGAATTTGAAACAAAACTGCCGACGGTCGATTACACGACTTGGGACAATTTGCTGGACAGGCAAAAACGCTTCCTGCTGGAGAATCAAAGCGACATAAAAGCATTGATGGGCGTTTTGCAGGCGGAAGTTGAATTGGGAAATCGCCAGTTGCTAGCGCAGGCGAAACTGCCTCCGGGGAAAAAACAGTCAAAAACCTATAGCGACTATATCGTCGCATTATTTAGCCATCTCGCTGTTGCTACGGCTAACCCGCAGCAGGTAGCGAAAGACGCCGGCATTGCCGACGGCGGTAAATATCTGAGCGCCGTGTTTAATGTCCGGCGAGGAGAGCAGGACAAAAGCATTGTCGCCTACAAAGCCGCGCCAAAAACGGAAACGGACGCGGAGAGAAAAGCCCTGGCCAAAGGACAGCCCCCGATTGACTGGCTGAATGAAGTCCGAATGGTGGAAATGTTAAGGGAAGACGCGCCGTTCTTGCGGCAAAGAGCAAGGCAGGTTGCGCATCTGAAGAAAAATCTTGATGAATTCGACATTCTCAAGAAATGGGCCAGCGGCGGTTCAAATGTACAGGACCATAACAGCAACATGGATTCGGATGTGCTGACGACAATAGCGACCACGGCTGGGGCGAAAGATAAACAGTCGCCAATCGCAAGCATCAGCCTGCTGGATTCTCTGCTGGCGAAGATCACGCCGGTCGAAGGCACTGTATATGCCGCTTATCCACGTAACGACAGTTTGCGGGTTGGTTACCTGTTTAGCCTGGGAACACCCATGAGCGCAAGTGAATCGGCGGGCGGAACCGTTGCTTTTTCAAAAAATACGGCGGGCGGCGCGGACCGCTACAAAATCTATGCCACCGGCCATAACGGCATTCCCATCAGCGCGGTCGTGCCTGGCGTGGGGCAAGGTCAAAGGGAAGTACTGTTTAGAGCGCAGGCAACTTTCAAAGTGCTGTCGATCGAGGGAGGCGATTTTGGCGCCAATGTCAAGCGCCAGATCACCATGGTGGAACAAGGGGCAGCCGTCAGCCGGCAGCCAGCGGGCCGGCGCGACGACAAAACCGTGCAAACCAGCCAGGAGACGTTGTTAAACCAGCGTGACAAATGGATCACCAAATTTGCCGGACTGGATGTGGATGCGGAAACCCAAGCCTGGTTCATCTCGAATAATACCGCCGACAGGTTTGAGGGCCGGGCCGATGCCAGTTTTGCTTTCCCTTACGGCAAAAAGACTGCGCAGGCATGGCATGACGTGATCACCAACAGCGATATAGACATCTGGTCGATGGATGGATTTATCCAGATTGCCGCCAGGCTGTTGGGAAACAGTCCTGCAGAAATCAAGTTTATCGTGGCGGGCGAAGATCCCGGCAGTTGGGGCGAGGCGTTTGAATTGCCTGACAAAGACAAGGCAGTATTGATAGCAAATGGGCTGTTGGTGGACAATTTGTATTCGATCGCCGGGGCACTCTCGCAAGAGCTGTTTGCTCAAGTTGCTGCACGAGCGGGGGCGGAATTTTCGGTTAGCGGCAATATGTTCAGATTGCGGTTAACTGCCAAGCAAGTGGCATTGATTTCAGGGCGCTGGAAGGCGATAAAGGAGAAAAGCACGGAAAAAGATGGGACAGCTATCTATAAAATTTCGCAGCAGGCAAGCGGTAAAAAAGGCGGCAAGCTGATCAAGGGGGACATGGAAGCCGCGGGGCAGATGAAGACGCTGCTTGTGAGCCTGGCCGGCGGCACTGCGGATGGGATGCAGGTGCCGCTATCAGCCGCTGCGGTGGAAAAGATCAAGGTGGACCAGGAAGACGAGATTGCAGGGACCAAAAAAAGCAAGGTCAGCTATCAAAACGAAGATAAGAGAACGGCATTGGCCGGGATATTGAAGCGCGGCGCTGAAAGCATGGCGGCGATAAATGCACCTGTCATCGGAGAAAGCCGCGAAGAAGGGTACAAATTAACCGAGAGCGCCAAATTGGCCGCACGGATTCAGCAGCAATTGAGTGTGCTGCATCCTTTACATGACGGCAATGGCCGCATCAGCCGCGCTTATGCTTACCTGGTATTGCGCAGGCAGGGCTTCGGCGATATTCCTTTACCGCTGTTTGACCAAGACCGGGATCAGTCGACCGCGGCAGACGAATGGGAAAACCAGTTTGCGGCTCAGGCAACGGGAGGCGTCAAGGAAAAAGGCGGCGATTCAGGGCCGGCCGAAGAAATCCCGGCCATTGCAAGTGAAGCCGATGCTCTCAAATTCATGCAGGTCTACGCCGGCGACAAGATGAAAGGAGCGATCCAGAGCGCCAATGCCGAACAGGAAAAAATGAGCTTGGGTAAGTCCCTCCAGGCGGACGACATGTGGCTGGTGGACGAGATGCTGAAGTATATCGGCCAGCGTCCGGAATGGCTTTCCAAGGAACTGAAGAAAGACATGGACGATTTGCGGAGAAAACGGGACACCGAATCAACAACGAATATGGATGTATTCAAGCAAACGCTGGCTTTGAAAAAGCGGCTGGTGCTTGAAATAACGGAAAAAATGCGCAAGGCGCGGGCTGCATCGAAAGATGCAAGCGAAAAGCCCGCCACCAGCTCGGAATCGCTGACGCCGGATTCTCTTGGCAAGAAAAAAGAAGATGCAGGCAGCAGCTCATCCAAGGGAGAAAAAGCAGGCGCTGGTTTTGTGCAAGCTTCCCTGCTGGACAATCCGGATTTTGCCGAACGCCTTAACTTGCAGATGCAAAGCGCGACGGCGGCCGTGGCGCTGGGAGGACAGGATCAATTGGCGGATGATGTTCTGGATCGTTATGATGAGCGGACACACGGCGTCCAGGCGCATCTGATCGCCTATATGGTACTGATGAACAGGCAGCCGGCTTATCCCAATTTTTTGCCTAGTACGGCAAACATGCTGATGGCGCTGGATGCCATTCCTTCGGACACAATACATGAGCGCCTCAATACCGTCATTATTCCTCGCGCCCTCATGTTTTTCACCTGGGAGCAGGAAGTCGAGCAGGCAGAATTGCGCTGGGTGCAGAACAGCGGTCTAGGCGCAGGAGTGTTGTGGCAAGAGGAAATGAATTACCGGACACGGCTTGCGCGCGCCTGGGTAGAGCGCAATCCGGACTATGGCGCCCGCGTGGATGCAGCACAGCGGACTATCGTGACGGATGCATTAGGTGCGGCAGAGAGAGCGCGGCTGCAAGGCGTGGCGATAGCAACAATCGATCGCTCCTTTGTAAACGGCGCCCAGCTAACTGACGGCAACTGCCTGTTTGCCGCGCTGGCGGCGCCGGGCAATGTCAACCTGGAGAGCGCCAATGCGATTCGCGCCAACGTAGTCGCCGGTTTGCAAGACGCCGATGTGGCAAACACGCCGCTTGCCGAATTGCGGCAACTAGGCGGCAGCAGCCCTGCGGCGAGGCAAGCGCGGCTGGCTTATGATGCAATGCGCGACCAGGGCATTTCGGTGCCGCGCTATCAGCAGTACATGGGTACAAGCGGAGTATGGGGCGGCGATCCTGAAATACGCGCCTGGACCCGGTTGCATGCGGGCCAAACGGTGTATCTGCTCGAGCCAGGCAATGTCTTGTTCAGGGGGATCAGCAATGCCGCCGGCATAGGCACGCGAACTGTGGATCAGGTTCTTGCGGCTGTGAACCTGGGAACCGCCATAGCCATACGCAATACCGGAGGGCATTACATCAGGCTGTTGCCGCGGCCGCAGCAGCAGGCAGGCCAGGCGGCGTTGCCAGGCAGTTCGAGCGGCAGCAGTTCCGGTCCCAAGCGGAAAAGAAAAAGTTCTCCCAAGTCCAAACCGGTGAAATCTGTTTCCGGAAGCAGCGGGACCGATCTCAAGAAGAGGGGGCGGTCGCCCGATAAAGAAGCGGATGCTGGCGAGCCGGCCAAGAAAGCCAAAAAAGAACTGTTTGCATGCCAGGAAAAAAATTGCGGGAAGTCGTATACCACTCAATCAAACCTGACAAGGCACAGGCGCACCGCGCATGGGAAATGACGATGCAAATCAATGGCCGTTGTGATTGCCGTTGACTGGAATAACCGCACATTTCCTTTTGATAACTTAATCGACCTTACCAGACAGAGACGCCAAGCATGCAGAAAATGAAGCCGCCGTCACCGGCACCGGTATCACAGCTGATTGCGCAAGACGGCATTCCGGCGGAGCCTCGCGCAACGCGTGACGACAGCGCGAGCATGGTGGCAATGGGTAATTACCATTATGCTGCCAGCCCTCTTCAGAAACATGCCGTGGGTTTGCCACCAGCGGCAAGCTTGTCCTCAGCTGAGGATAACCGCACAGGCCTTCCCGGCCGCTTGAAGTCCGGTATCGAAAACCTGTCCGGGATGACGCTGGACAGCGTCAAGGTCCATTGCAACTCTCCCTTGCCGGCACTGATGCAGGCGCACGCATATGCCGCGGGCAGCGAGATTCACCTGGCTCCCGGCCAGCAAAAGCATTTGCCGCATGAAGCCTGGCACGTGGTGCAGCAGAAGCAAGGCAGGGTAAAACCCACGCTGCAAATGAAACAAGGTGCGCCGGTCAATGATGATGCGGCGCTGGAACATGAGGCGGATACGATGGGAGCAAAAGCTGTCCAGGCCGGTAGCCGGTCTTTCCTCGATGTCGGGCCGTTGACCAGGCAGCCGATGCCCATTGAGCGAATGCCATTGACGCAAGCGGACGGCATGTCGGTCATCCAAAGAAAACTCACCCTGAAAGGCGAGGAGAGCGATAAGGACCAGGCGCTAGCGCAGTTAAACAAGCTGGCAGGTTCCGCGGCAGTTACCCTGGCGGACGCGGGAGCCGGCGCCTGGGAGGCGAGCATTGGCGCAAGTGCGACCAGTGGCGCACGTGCGACCAGTGGCAGAACGTTGTTAAGCAACCTGATCAATGACGAACAGCAGTTTTTTTTCGATTTTTCCTCCGCCGTGCCTGCTCAGTACGATCCTGCCAAGCATACTGTCTTCATGAATGTCAAGGGCGTAAGTACGGCTGTCCTGCCGGCCAAAGGATTGCCGGAAGGTGACCCGGAGGGCGACTATACGCGGGAAGGCAATCAGGATATTTATCTGGGCCATGAGTTCAACCATGCCCTGCGCCACTTGAAAGGCCATGCCAAAGACCGGTACAAGGATGAAGAAGGTCTGCCGGTCAGCGACCAGTGGGTAAGGATCGATTCGATTTCCGCAGGACATACACTAAGCTATTACATGCAATTGGAAGAGGCCGAAAACATAGGACTCAAGCCGACCCTGGATACCGGCAGCGGGGCCTGGGTCGGGACCTCCGAGAATGCCTTCCTGGCGGAGCAAGGCAAGCCGGTCAGGCTCGGCTACTTCAAGAAGGATTCGCAGGAAAACAAGCTCAACCGCCTGGATTATCTTAAATCATTGACCATCACCACCGGGGTACGGTATGCAGAATTTCTGCGCAGGACAGCGTCGCTGGTAGGCGGGTCGGTTACCAATATTCCCTTGAAAAACGCTGTCGAATTGGTGGCGGCCAGTAAAGATCGGATAGACGATTGCAAGAAAAAAGCTGAGGCAGCGGAAAAACACGAGAGCGACTGGCTCGGCCACAAGAACGAAAATCTGTTGCCGCGAAAGGACGCGGCCAAGATACCCGATGAGGCCGCGGCCGCGGAGTTGCGTAATTACGACGATGCCGGTCAGTGGGCTGCATGGGTAGCACAGAACCCGGCCCATGCCGGAGGTGCAGACAGCGGCTATAACTCGGAGTGGGATGACATCGTCGATCCAAAAAAGGAGTCTTCCGATTATGAGTCGGCCTGGTTTCAGCAGGTGCGCCTGATTAACGCAAGACGATTTGAGCTGGAAGGCGCGAAAACGACGGCAGAAACTTTTTTTAAAAATCATACGGCGCTGGCCGATAAACTTTCAGGCGACGGGCTTGATGGCTCCACTGAAGCCGGCAAGCTTCATCTGGCGATCATCAAGGAGATAGGCGAGCAAGTCGATGCGGCAGAATCCCAGCTTATCCCCTTGGTGGACCAGGTGCTGAACCTGATGACAAGTGAATTGAACGGCCTGCAAGCCGAGAACCTGGACAAGGCCGCTGACATAACCATTCTGAAAAACCTGGTAACTACCTGGCGGCCAGTCGCCCGCTACAATTCAGACGAATAAATGACGTTGTCCTGTTCCTGGATTGCCTGCTGAGGCTAGGTCTTGCTGTTACGCCAGGGCGGCACCGGCCCGAACTGCCGGACCGCATATTCAATGAATTTTTTCGTCCGCGCCGACATGCCTTTACGCTGCGGCACCAGAGCGATGACGTCGGCCGGCGCGATATTCCATTGGGGGAGCAGCGCCACCAGCTTGCCGCGCCGGATATTTTCGGCGACATCCCATTCGGAGCGGATCATGATGCCTTTTCCCATCAACGCCCATTGGTGCACCACTTCGCCGTCGTTGGAACTGAGGATGGGGTCGACCCGCACGCTTTGGCCAATCGCTCCTTTGGCAAACTTCCACAGGCCCACGTCTTCATCGTTTTCCTGTAATACCAGGCACTGGTGCCCAGAGAGCGATTGCGGGTCGGCCGGTGATCCCATGCGGCGGATATAGGCCGGGGCTGCGCACAGGATTCTTGCATTGGCGCCGATCTTGTAGCGCACCAGGCTGGAGTCGGCCAAAGCGCCGATGTGGAACGTGATGTCCGCCCTATGCGCTTCGCCCACGCTGATGCGGTCGAACAGAGTCAGCGAAACCTTGACGCCGGGATGGTCGCTCTGGAATTGCGCCGCCAGCGGCGTCAGGTAGCGGCGGCCAAAGCCGAACGGGGCGTTGATGCGCAGATGTCCCGCGACAATGCCTTGCCGTGCTTTCAGCATTTCAAAAAGGGCATCGTTGCGCTCGCAAATCGCCGCGCCTTCTTCCGCCAGCAACTGGCCTTCGTCGGTCAGGCTCATATTCCGCGTGGAACGGTCAACCAGGCGCACGCCCAGCCTGGCTTCCAGCTGCTGCAGGCGCTGGGTCACGGCGGAAGGCGTCACGTTGATCTCACGCGCGGCGGCGGCGAGGCTGCCGGTTTTTACCACGATCATGAAAAAGTGGATGTCGTCGACCGGGATCATTATTAAGTAAAACTTAAGTTAGCCATGTATTTCATTTAACCACAATCTTGGGAATACCATCGATAATTCAGCCATACCAACTGGATCGGGACTGACATGGCGCAAAAGTATCAGGCAATCTTGTTCGACCTGCTGACTGCATTGCTGGATTCCTGGACCGTCTGGAACCATACCGCCGGTTCGGAACAGGCCGGGCGTGCCTGGCGCGCCGAATACCTGCGGTTGACCTATGGTTGCGGCGCTTACCAGCCCTATGAAGAACTGGTGGCGCAGGCTGCGCAGAACGTTGGACTGGCGCCGCAGCTGGCGCAACAGCTGGACCGCAACTGGCGCAGTCTGCAGCCGTGGCCGCAGGTAGTCGCAACGCTGACTCGCCTGCAGCAGAATCATCGCCTTGGCGTGGTGACCAACTGTTCCGCCAGGCTGGGCCAGCTGGCGGCCGACCAGGTAGGCGTTCCGTTCGAGGTGGTGGTGACGTCGGAGCAGGCCGGATTTTACAAGCCCGACCCGCGGCCGTATCGGCTGGCGCTGGAGCAACTGGGCCTGCCGGCGGAGCGCGTGCTGTTTGTCGCCGGCTCCGCCTACGATATGTTCGGCACGGCGCAAGTCGGCCTCGATACCTTCTGGCACAACCGCATCGGCCTGGCGGCGCCAGCCGGCGCGCCGGCGCCGTTGGCGGAGTCGGCGCAGATCGCCGACCTGCTGCAGTTTGTCGAAACCAGATAAATCAATCCAGGAAATGACATGAATGATTCCGCACTCGATCCGGCGCGCTGCCTGGGTGACCTTGAAACGCCGGTCCTGGTCCTCGACCAGGACCGCATGCAACAGAATATCGCCCGCATGCGGACCAGCCTGGCTCGTTTCGACGTGGCGTTCAGGCCGCACGTCAAGACCAGCAAGTCGGTCCAGGTTGCGCGCTCGACGCTAGGGCAAGCCAGCGGGCCGATCACGGTCTCGACGCTCAAGGAAGCCGAATATTTTGCAGCCAATGGCTTCACGGATATCCTGTACGCAGTCGGCATTGTTCCCGGCAAATTCGATCATGTGACCAGGCTGCGGCGGCAGGGCATAAGGCTGACGGTGGTCCTGGACAGCCTGGAGATGGCCCAGGCCCTGTGCGCCAAAGGCCGGCAGGAAAACATGCGCTTCGATGTCATGATCGAGATCGACTCCGACGGTCACCGCTCGGGCGTGGTTCCCGATGCGCCAGAGCTGCTGGAGATCGGCCGTTGCCTGGTCGCCGGCGGCCAGCATCTGGCTGGCGTCATCACCCATGCCGGCAACTCCTATAACTGCCGCTCGATAGCCGCCATCAGGCAGATGGCGCAGCAGGAACGCGATGCCGCCGTCGGCTGCGCGGAACGCTTGCGCGCGGCCGGCATCGCTTGCCCAGCAGTCAGCATCGGCTCGACGCCGACCGCCATGTTCGCCGACAACCTGGATGGGGTCAGCGAAGTGCGCGCCGGCGTGTTTGTGTTCGGCGACCTGGTCATGGCCGGCCTGGGCGTCTGCCGCCAGCAAGACATCGCGCTATCCGTGCTCACCACGGTGATCGGGCACCAGAAAGAAAAAGGCTGGATCATTACCGACGCCGGCTGGATGGCGATGTCGCGCGACCGCGGCACCAGCAGGCAACCGCAGGACCAGGGATATGGCCTGGTCTGCGATCTCGGCGGCGAACTGCTGCCGGACCTGCTGATGGTCGACGCCAACCAGGAGCATGGCGTGATCGCGCACCGTTCCGGCGATCCTGCGCAAACACCGGACCTGCCGATCGGCGCCATGCTGCGTATCCTGCCGAACCACGCTTGCGCGACCGGCGCACAGCATTCCCGCTACCATGTGGTTAACCGGGAGTCTCAGGATATCCTGGAGGTATGGGAACGCTTCCGCGGCTGGTAGGACATGAGCTGGCCCCATCATTCACCCTCGTCACGCAAAGAGACCATGAAAATCATACACACCCCGGACGTGCCGGCGCCGCGCGGCCATTATTCGCAAGCGGTCGAACAGAACGGTTTTGTCTTTTTGTCAGGCATGCTGCCGGCCTCCGATACGGTCGACCCGGCCATACATGATTTCCGGCAGCAGTGCGAAGCAGTGTTCCATCAATGCCAGCACGTCCTGCAAGCCGCTGGCTGCGGTTTCGGCGACGTGGTGCAGGCTACGGCGTATCTGGTCGGAGTTGAAAACTGGGGCCTGTTCAACGAGATTTACGCCAGCTACCTGGGCGCGCACAAGCCGGCGCGCGCCGTGGTGCCGGTGCCGGCCTTGCATCACGGCTATGCGGTAGAGCTGCAGCTGATTGCTTTCGTTCCCAGCGGGGTTTAGTCATGCTAAATTAGCGTTTCGCAATCCATGCCTCCTTAGACAAGGAAAAAATCATGTGGACTCATGAAGAGAGCATTGAAACAAGCGCAACGCCGGCGCGGATCTGGCAGCTGTTTGCAGACGTGCAGGGATGGAAAAAGTGGAACAAGGGAATTGACAATATCCAGATCCACGGCGCATTTGCGGATGGCACCACATTCACGATGCAACCGCCCGGCGAGGATGTATTTACCACCACCCTGATCGACGTCAGGGAGAACCAAAGTTTTACCGATGAAACGATCATCGACGGCACTCGCGTACTGGTGCATCACAAGATCGTGCCGCTGGCTTCCGGCGGCAGCAAGGTCATCTACAGCACCGAAATCACCGGCCCGGCCGCGGCGGATTTCGGGCCGATGGTGACGGCGGATTTCCCGGATGTGCTGGGCGCGCTGAAAAATATCGCGGAACTTAGCTGACGGCCAGGGCGAGCAACTTGGTAACCGTGTTGATGTTGCGCACGGTGGCGATGCCGGTCGACGACGGCAGTTTCAGCTTTGATTTTCCCATGCCTTCCGGATAGTGGATATAGATTTCCTTCTTTCCCGGCCGGACTTCTTCGGCGCCGGGGATGCGCAGCAGATCGAGCCAGCCCTTAGGCAGGCTGCCGTTGCAAAAAACCACCGCGACTTTCGACGGCTCCGCATCCGGGAAGGGATTGGCTTTTAATATGGCGCGCAGCTCTGCCGCGGTGCGCAGCAAGACATCGACCGGCTTGCCCATCTTGCTGCCGAGCGCTTGCGCCAGTTCCTGGCCGACGGCGTCTCTGCCCAGAGCGCTGTCGAAAATCACGTTGCCGCTCTGGATATAGGTGCGGACCTGGCCGAAGCCCAGCCCGCTGCACAGCGCCGCCAGTTCTTTCATCGGCAAGACGCCGGTCCCGCCGACATTCACTGCGCGCAATAGCGCGACATACACCGTCATGGCCATCCTCCTTTCAATAAAGGGTGGCTTTGACCCGCGCCGGCAATTCGCGGTCGTAGGCATCGGCATCGAAACTACTGCTGCCCAAGCGTTTCAGCATGGCGCCAGGGCTCGGAAAACTGCTCCGTTCGATCTGCACGGCAGGATCCCAGAGTTTTGAGCGCACCAGCGCCTTTGAACAATGAAAGTAGGTCGCTTCCACCTTGACGATGATGACGGTGCGCGGCAACTTGCCATCCACCGCAAATTGCTCGAGCAGGGCCGGCTCCGCGGAAATCTCGGCGCGACCATTGACGCGCAGGGTTTCGCCGATGCCGGGCACGATGAAAAGCAGGCCGATGCGCGGGTCCACGATGAGATTGCGCAGGGTGTCGATACGGTTGTTGCCGGGACGGTCGGGTACCGCCAGCGTGCGTTCATCGAGGATCTTGACGAAGCCTGGGGCATCTCCCTTGGGTGAGCAGTCCATGCCTTCCGGGCCGTGGGAAGCGAACACCACAAATGGCGAAGCTTTGACAAAGGACTGGTAATCCTGGTTCAGGTAGTCGATTTCCTTCCACAGCGACCGCTCATGCGGCTTGCCGTAGATTTCTTCCAGCTGCTCGACGGTGGTAAGCATCTCTGTCCCCGGACATTGGTTTGTCCCCGGATTTTACCGGAAACCGCCGTCTTTACCGTTTTTTACAGTCCACTAGAACCGCAGGGCCGAGGCGCTTGCCTGCGCGCTGAGCCAGGCGCAGGCGTCCCGCAGTTCGGCACGCCTGGCTTCCGGATACGCCAGGTAGAAGGCATAATTGCTAAGCACCGGACCGAAAGGCTGCTCCAGCACGCCGCTCTGCAATTCGGGCTCGATCAGGGCAGTGCTTAGCAAGGCCACGCCTTGGCCGCCGATCGCCGCCGAGATGGCGTGGCTCTCGTCCGAGAATACGATGCCGCCCTGGCTGTCCAGTTCGCTGAACTTGGCACGTTGGGCCCAGGCGCGCCAGGTCGACGCCTTGCGCAGCATGCTCTGCCATTCGCAGTGGATCAGGGTGTGCTTGAGCAGGTCCCTGGTTTTTTTTACCTTGAGCAAAGGGCTGCACACCGGCGCGATGCGATCGTCGAACAATTTTTCCGCCCCCAGTCCCGGCCACGATCCAAGCCCGTAGCGAATCGCGATATCCGCGGTATGGCCGTCCAGCGGCGCGATTTCCACCGAAGTATGGATGCGCAGGTCCTGCTTCGGATACGCCTTCCTGAACGCGCCCAGCCGCGGCAGCAGCCAGCGTGCGGCAAACGCCGGCGTGGTGGAAATGGTGAGCATGTGGGCCGTATCGCGCAGCTGGATACGGTTGATGGCGGCGGCAAACAGATCAAAGCCTTCGCGCAGCGCTACATACAATTCCGAGCCGGCCGCCGTCAGGCGCAATTGCCTGGGCAGGCGCTGGAATACGGCGACGCCAAGACCATCTTCGAGGCGCCGGATCTGGTGGCTCACCGCGGTCGGCGTGACCGAAAGTTCTGCTGCTGCGGATTTGACGCTCAGGTGCCGCGCCGCGGCCTCGAATGCCTTCAGGGCGGCCAGCGGAGGCAGGCGGCGCGTGGTCTGGTTATCCATATGGATGAGTTTTATTTTCCATAATCAAGAAAAAATTGTCGTTTGTCCAGAAACTACAGGGAGATTACAGTTTATCCGGAAACTGATGCATGAATCTAATTCACAAAGGATAACTGAAATGACTACCTTGCTACATCTCGATGCCAGCGCGCGCGGCGGACGTTCTGACCGGCAGGCGCATGGTTCCCATACGCGCAGGCTGACGCACCGCTTTGTCCAGCAGTGGCTGCAGCAGCGGCCGGGCGACCAGGTCAGCGTGCGCGACGTCGGCCTCAATCCGCCGTCGCCGGTGAGCGGCGAATGGATACACGCCGCCTTTACTGCGCCCGCTTTGCGCGCAAGCTGGATGCATCAGGTGCTGGCGGAAAGCGATATGCTGGTCGATGAAATCCTGGCGGCCGATATCCTGGTGCTGGGCGTGCCCATGTATAACTTCAACGTGCCGGCGCAATTCAAGTCCTGGATCGACAATATCGTCAGGGTTGGCCGCACCTTCGGTTTTGACCGGCAGCGCCAGGGCGAGCCTTACTGGCCCATGCTGCAGGATGCCGGCAAGCGCGCGGTAGTACTGTCGTCGAGGGGCGATTACGGTTACGGGGCAGGGCAGCGGATCGCCGCCATGAACCATGTCGAGCCCAGCATCCGCAGCGCCCTGTCTTACATCGGCATCAATGAGGTACACAGCATTGCGGTCGAATACGATGAGTTCGGCGATGAGCGCCTGGCCGCCTCGATCGCCGTGGCCGAAGCCGAGATCGCCGGTCTGGTGAGCCGGATGAACAGGGATGCCAGCTAGCCGCATCAATTGAGCAGCTTCAATTGAATTATTGCAGAGGAAATAATTGCTGCATAATAATTGCGTATCTCAGGACCTATACCTTGTTCCAGCAAAGGAAATTCATGCAATTGACGAAAGCGCGGATGAGCGCCGCCATCCTGTATTCCACCGTTCTGCTTGCGCCGCTGGCAACTACAGCCTTGGCCCAGGCGACGCCCGCCGCAGTCGCAGCCTCGGCCCCGGCCCCGGCCCCGGCCCCGGCCCCGGCCTGCCTCACCGGGGCCTACCAGTCGCCTGCCGGCGAAATCGTTACATTGACCCAGCGTCCGGGATTTCCGGCCACCCTGCTTGCCAGTAACCTGGACGGCCGCACCGGGACCTTCGAGGCCGGCGCCGAAAACACCATGAATGCGGCAGCCGATACCGACGGCCAGCCCAGGCTGGCGGGCCGCTTGCGGTATGCCGGATGCCAGGATCAGCCGCTGGTTTTCCAGTTCGATGGCGGCCCGGAGCAGCAGTGGTCGCGCCTGCCGTTGCGCATCACCAGGACGCAATTCATGTCCGGTACGCTCAAGCTGAACGGCGAGCTGATCGAACCGGCGGCGCCTGCCGGCAAGCCGCCGCTGTTTGTGCTGGTGCATGGTTCGGAATCGACCGCGGCGGTGGATGCCAGCAATCGCGCCTTCCTGATGGCGAGCCAGGGCGTCGCTGCATTCGTGTTCGACAAGCGCGGCACCGGGCAGTCGGAGGGCGTCTATACCCAGGATTTCGTGAAGCTTGCGGACGATGTCGCCGCGGCGGTGGTTGAAGCGCGCAGGCTCAGCGCCGGGCGTGTCGGCCGCGTTGGCGTGGCCGGGTTCAGCCAGGGCGGCTGGGTGGCGCCGCTTGCCGCGGCCAAGGCGCCGGTCGACTTCGTGGTAGTGGGGTACGGCGTAATAGGCACGCCGATAGAGCAGGACCAGTGGCAGGTCGATTATCAGCTGCGCAACCTTGGGTACGGCGAGGAGGTGGTCGGCAAGGCGCGCTCGCTGACGGCGCTGGCCGGCACGGTAGCGGCGTCGAATTTCTACGCCGGCTTGCCGCAGCTGCAGAAAGCCAAAGGCAAATACGCCGGCGAGCCATGGCTGGACAAGGTTGACGGCCAGTACACGGGCGAGTTGCTGCGCGGCGAGGTGGAGCGGGCGCGCAGCGAAAGTCCTGGCGTAATCTGGTATTACGATTCGGAGGCGGTTTTGCGGCGTCTTGCGATTCCACAATTATGGGTGTTTGCACAAGATGATTCGGTCGCCCCGAGTGCGCCGTCCATTGCGCGCCTGGACCGTTTCAGGGGCAACGACAAAACCATCGACATCGCCGTCTTTCCCGGCTCCGACCATGGCATCCGGACCTTTTTGGTGAAGCCTGACGGCAGCCGCAAATATGCGGGTTATGCGGCAGGGTACAACAGCCTGCTGGCAGATTGGATGAAGGGGCAAGCGCTGGCGCCGGACGCCCAGGATAAGATGCTGGGGCCGACGCGGGGTTTGCGCTAGCAGCCGATCATCCTAAGTGCTAACAGGCCCTAGGGTCAGGCCTTGAACTTGTTCTTCAGGGCGTCCAGTTTTGAGACAGATGCTGCTTGCCCGGGAGCGTCGTCAGTTTCTGTATCCTGCTCGTCGGCAAATTCGTCGGCCAGGTTCTTCCAGCCCTTGCTGGCCGCGAAGTCGTTGAATTCTTCCGGCGCTTCCAGCACGATCAGTTTGTCATCTTGCAATCCGAGGTCGCCGTGGCCGAAGTCAGGGCCGACATAGCCAGCCCGGCGCAACTGGGCCAGCACCTGGGCGATCAGCACCTTGTCTTCATACAAACGCTCTTTGCCGATCGCCGCGGCGAAATCGACATAAACGTCGATGATGCCGTAGCCTTCGTCGAAGATGCGGATTGCTTTTATGTTATGGCCACGGCCGGCAGCGTCGGTGACGCTGAATGGCCCGCTGAGTTGGATATCGGTTTCGCTGTTCATGCCAAGAGGATACACCAAATGCCGCTGAACCTAAGCCCTCGGCTGGCGTCAGAATAGTTACGCCGGGCGTGATTCACCGGTAGACTGAGGGGAAACAAATTCGTCGAGAGGCGCACCAGCGCCCGCAGAGAGAGGTTGGCAGAACCTGCCCGAAGGAGACAAAATGCGTGATATGTCATACAACAGGTCGGCGGAGCATTTTTCCTGCGATCCCGCGGTGATTGAAAAATCGCACCGGAGATCGAGCGCCTTCGGCCTGGACCAGAACGACAAGCCGGACATCATGCCGCTGGACCGCAGTTCCCTGTCGCTGTTGCTGGAACAGAACCGGGTCTTGCATGCGCATGCCTTGCCGGTCATGGAAACCCTGTACGAGCAGATCGTCAACACCCACAACATGGTGATCCTGACCGATGCTCACGGCGTGATCGTGCATGCGCTGGGCGACGACGATTTCCTGGTCAAGGCCAACCGCGTGGCCTTGAATCCGGGCGTGACCTGGTCCGAGCAAAGCAAGGGTACCAACGCCATAGGCACTGCCATCGCGGAAGGCGTGCCGACCACTGTGCATGCCGACGCCCATTATCTTTCGGCGAATCATTTCCTGACCTGTTCGGCGGCGCCGATTCTCGACTACCAGGGCAATATCCTCGGCGTGCTCGATGTCAGCGGCGATCGCGGCAGCTACCACAAGCACACCATGGCGCTGGTGCGCATGTCGGCGCAGATGATTGAAAACCAGTTGTTTACCGCGGCGTTCGAGAACGCCGTCACCCTGCATTTCCATAGCCGGCCCGAATTCATCGGTACGCTGGTGGAGGGCATCGCCTGCTTCACGCCCGGCGGCCGGTTCCTGTCGGCCAACCGCAGCGCCTTGTTCCAGCTGGGTTTGTCGCAGGCGGCCTTGCATTCGCATACCTTCAGCTCGCTGTTCGGCTTGCCGCTGTCTACCCTGTTCGACCACTACCGGGCCGCCGCTCCAGGTCTGCTCAATCTGTGTCTGCACAGCGGCGTAAAGGTTTACGCCCGCGCCGAGCTGAGGCTGTCGAACAGCGTGTTCCAGCACTACAGCGAACTGCCTTCCTTGCCTGCGGCTGCGGCGAAGATGGCGGCGCGCCGCCTGTCCAGCCTGCGTTACCTGAATACCGGCGATCCGCACATGGCGACCCTGATCGGCAAGCTCGACAAAGTGATAGGGCGCGATATTCCTATCCTGATTGCCGGCGAAACCGGCACCGGCAAGGAGCTTCTGGCACAGGCGATCCATAACGATTCGCCGCGCAAGAGCAGTGCTTTCGTCGCCGTCAATTGCGCCTCGATTCCGGAAACGCTGATCGAGTCTGAACTGTTCGGTTACGAAGAAGGGGCGTTTACCGGCGCCCGCAAAAAAGGCGGGCAGGGCAAGCTGCTGCAAGCCGACGGCGGCACGCTGTTCCTCGACGAAATCGGCGACATGCCGCTCAGCCTGCAAGCACGCTTGCTGCGGGTCTTGCAGGAGAGAGTGGTGACGCCGCTAGGCAGCACCAGGGCGATCCCGGTCAACCTGGCCGTGATTTGCGCCACCAACCGCAACTTGCGCGAATTGATTGCGGCCAACCTGTTTCGGGAAGATCTCTACTATCGCTTGAACGGCCTGGTGGTCAAGCTGCCGGCTTTGCGCGAGCGCAGCGATCTCGATGTGATTGTCGACAGGTTGCTGGCGGAAGCCGGCAGTGAAGGACGCTGCTGCAGCGTCGCGCCTGACATCATGGAACTGTTCCGCAGGCACAGCTGGCCGGGAAATTTCCGTCAGTTGAGCAACCTGTTGCGGACGGCGGTAGTCATGGCCGGGGATGACGGGATCATCAGGCTGGAGCACCTTCCCGACGACTTCCTGGAAGATGTGCAGGCTGTACCGCCGCTTGCGGTTGCGGCGGTTTCAACTGCCGGCGCCGGCAGCCTCGAAGGCCTGGCGCAGGCTGCGGTCAGGAAAGCCTATGAGGACTGCGGCGGCAATATATCCGCTACCGCCAAGGCATTGCGGGTTTCGCGCAATACCGTGTACCGCAAGCTGAACCAGCGTTAAAAGGTGACGGTGGCGACCACGGTGTCGGTATATGTCGTGGCGATGCCGGTCTGTCCCGACGGCACGCGGGCGTAAATCGTCAGCGGCGTTGCTGTTCCCGTGGAGTTGACTGTTGCCGGCGCGGTGGCGACGGTGTTGCCCCAGGTCGTGGTGCGGCCGGAATCCGAGAACAGCGAATAACTAAGGTAGGTCGGCGTACCGCCGCCGCTGGATACGCGCCGCAGCGGCACCGAATCGGTGGAGCCGGTATTGGCGTTGGCGCCTTGTCCCAGCGTGATGACGGGTGCAGCGCCGGGGGTGCAGGTGGTGGTGACGCTGGCGGTCACGTCCTGGTTGGCGGTGGCATTGGTCACGATCGGATCGTAGGTGGTGGTGAAGCCGATGGTGGCAATGCTGCAGTTGTTGGCGATGGTAACCGTGTTGGTCATGGTCGCCGTGGCTGTCGCTGCAAAAGCGCCGGCGGCGCTGCATGCTGATGCGACAAGTAAGATAAAACCTTGAGTAGACTTTTTCATGACGAATCTCCCGATTGCCACTGCCTGTTTGTCCGGTCCGGACCACGCTTGATCCACGTCTTGCTATACGCATCTATATCATATAAATTTCCTTATGGAAATATTTATTTATTTATAGGCTTGCCGACAACCTGCATGGCTTGCCATGCAAGTTGTCATAGGTGCATTACAAGGTTGGCAGGACCAAGGTCGATTGCTGGCCGGGACTGAATTCAAAGCGCACGCCAAATCGTTCGCCCAGGTTCACCGGCGAGGCATACAGGCTGTCGGCGGTATCCAGCACCACGCCGATGTGATGGCCGGTCGGTACGTCATAGGCGGTAGCCGAGAATTCGATCGGGAAATCGACGGTCTGCCCTGGCGTCGCCCAGTGCAGGGTGGTTGCGCCATGGGTAATCAGGACGCCGGTGCCGATCGCATCAACGTCATACAGGTAGGCTACCACCTGGGCTCGCGCCTGCGAAGGCGTGGCGCGCAGATTCAGTTTCGGAATGCCGCGGATTTTCTGCGTGGCGCCGAGCGCCGGGGCTTCGTAGCGGACGCCGGCGGCAAGGTTGACTGTCAGCAGCGAATTGACCACCGGCAGGTTGATGGTTTCGCCCAGGGTGGAGAGGATAGGAATCAGGCCGCTGCTGGCGGTGGTGTCGAACAGGTTCTGGATCAGGTCGGAGTCGGTGGTCTTGTTCGGCGAACTGGAGATCAGGCCTTTGTCGCCTTTGCCGCAGAAGCAGCTGAGGTCGAAGTGGATTGCGCCGCGCGGACCCAGATAGTAGGTCTTGTTGGTGAGCTCGGGCGCCGGCCAGGTGGCAAACGATTCGCGGCGGTCGCTGAACTTGATCTGCATCGAAACCTTGGGCTCGGTATCAACGCCGTTTTTCTCACCCTTCAGCCAGCGGTTGAACCAGCGGTGGGCCTGGTCGTAAGGATAATTGGGCGCACCCAGCAAGGCGCCTGTCAATTCGGCAGAAGCATGGATGCCGGCATTGAGCACGATTTTTTTAGGCCCGGTCAGCGCGGCGAACATCGCCAGCGAAGAATTCGGCGTGAACATGTCGTCCTGGAAGTTCTTGCTGATGAATACAGGCGCGTTGCGCTTGTTGATGGCGGCTATATAGGTGGACGGCGAGCGCGGCTTGGCCCAGGCGGTGATTTCGGCGATCCTGGCGGCGCTGGTGTTAGGGTCGAGCAGGGCCAGTATGTTCTGGTTCACCTCAGGCGCTGGGCGGCCAGTGACGCTGCCGGCAAGGCCGAGCACGGTGGCCCAGGTCAGGTTGGGCGAGCCGGAAGTATACAGCTGGTCCGCCAGCGTGGCCCAGCCGGACAGGGCGACCGCGGTCTTGAAGCGCGGGTCTTGCCCGAGTGCGATCAGCGACAGGCCGGCGCCATAGGAAATGCCGCTGGCGGCGACGTTGTTGATGTCGATAGGCGCATTGGCTTGCAGCCAGTCGAGCACCGACGAGACATCGCGTGCATCTTCCGGCGCGGCGACGTCTACCTGGCCTTCGGACAGGTAGAAACCGCGCGCGGTGTAGCTGACCACGACATAACCGTCTTGCGCCAGCTTCTGCTGCTGGCCGATATATTCGACGCGGCCCGGCGCCGCCCAGCTGGCGATCATGACGATGGCGGGGAATTTCTGGTCGCTGCTGCCGTTACGTTTTGGCAGGAACAGGTTGGCCGCCAGTTTGGTGCCGTCGAAACTGGTGATGGTCATGGCGGGGATCCAGCAGGTCCCGTCTATGGGGGAAACAATTCCCGGCGATTGCATGGGGCTGGCGTAGCTGGCTGCTTCTGCCGGGCTGGCGCTGCGGCACAGTTCGGCGTTGGCGCCGCTGGACGCCAGGCTCAAACCTAGCGCCAGGGCGATGCCGGGCAGGGTAAATAAAGACGAGATGCGCATGCGACGTTCTCCTGTATTTATGATTGATTATTCAGTGTTGCGGGGGATTCAAAACTGCGTGCTGCGGGAAAGCCGATGACGGTGAGCGATCGTTATCCGGCAGGTCATCTGCATGCGGTGTTTGCGGCAGATGGGAGTGCGCGGAAATTAAGTGAACGATCGTTCGTTTTTCATCTTTTTATTAACCCACGCATCGCGTTGCAGCATCAATAAAAAGATTAGAAGATGGCGACTAATGATCAATGTGCACTGCCGCTTGTCAAACCGAATCGGAGGGCGACGATGTTAAAACAGATCGAAGCAGGCGTTCTTAATGTTACCTACGCGGAGAGCGGCGACGCCGACGGCCGCGCGGTCCTGCTGTTGCACGGCTTCCCCTACGACATCCACGCATACGACGACGTCAGTGCATTGCTGGCGGCGGCGGGGTGCCGCGTCATCACGCCGTATCTGCGTGGTTACGGTCCGACCCGTTTTCTCTCGGCTGCTACGCCGCGCTCAGGCCAGCAGGCAGCGCTGGCGCATGACCTGTTGGCCTTGATGGATGCGCTGGCGATTCCCAGTGCGGTGCTGGCAGGCTACGACTGGGGCGGCCGCGCCGCCTGCATCGTCGCCGCGCTGTGGCCGCAGCGCGTGCGCGGCCTGGTGTCCGGCGGCGGCTACAATATCCAGGATATTGCCGCATCGGTAAAACCGCAGGCGCCGGAAAACGAATGGCGCTACTGGTATCAATATTATTTCCACGGCGAGCGCGGCCGGGCCGGGCTGGCGCAGGACCGCTACGCCTTTTGCAAGCTGCTGTGGCGCCTGTGGTCGCCCAACTGGCGGTTCGATGAAGAGACTTACCGGCGCAGCGCCGCCGCCTTCGACAACCCGGATTTTGTCGAGGTCGTGATCCATTCCTATCGCCATCGGTTTGGACTGGCGCCAGGCGATCCTTCATATCAAAATACGGAATCGCTGCTGGCCGCGCAGCCGCCGATCAGCGTGCCTGCCGTAGCGCTGGACGGCGCCGGCGACGGCGTCAGCCCGAACGGCGGCTCGGAAGGGCATGGGCGATTTTTCAGCGGACCATACCAGCGCCGGGTGATCCCGCTTGCAGGACACAACCTGCCGCAGGAGGCCGCGCAGGATTTTGCCGATGCGATCCTTGGGCTACTATGAGGATTCAATAACAAAGGAAAGGGTAGCATCATGCTGCGTCTGGTACTGCTGCTGTTAGGCGTCGATTACTTGCGCGACCGCTGGCGCGGATTGCGCATCATCGGCTGGCTATGGGCTGTCGCGGGAGTAGTGATATTTGTCGACGCCCTGGATAATGCATTGTATTTCCCGATCAGTTTTTTCGCCTACTTCCTGCTTGCCGAAGGCATCGCCACGCTGGCGGTGGCATGGACGGGGGTTGCCGGGCAGCGCGTCCTGCGTCACATCAAAGGCGCGGCGTTCATCATTTCCGCACTGCTTATCCTGGCCGGGCACCACCACGGCAATTTCATCTTGTCGATGATTTTCGGCACGCTGTTCCTGGCTGATGGCCTGCTGCAGGCCATTTCGGCAACCGTGGTGCGTTATCCGCGCTGGCGGCTGGCGCTCGCAGGCGGCGTCGTCGAGTGCGCCATCGCGATTTTTTTCTACCAGCCGTATCCGACCCACTACGTCGGCACCGTGCCTTACTGCATCGGCCTGGGCCTGGCGTTCGGCGGCTGGCAGATGCTGCTGCTGGCGTACCGCGTGCGACGCCTGTCGGCCGAGGCAACGGTCGAGTCCCTGCTGCAAAGAGCCGAGGCCGGCTCCGCCCAGCAATATGCAGGAACAGCGGCCAAGAATAATGTGCAGGAATGGGATGGTCCGCCGGCTGCAGGCGAAAAGGCCCTGACCGTCCATGTCTGGACCCCGGTCGGTTCCTCGCGGACGCCGGCGCAGCGGCTGCCGATCATCGACCGCTATATTGCCGCGGTTGATTCCAACGGCGTGATTTCAACCGGCCACGCGGCGCTTGAGACGCCTGAAGGCGTTTATATCAGCCTCTATCCGGGAGTTGAAATCGACCGCTCGCCGGATCAATTCGGCCGCCTGCTGCGGGCTACGCCGGACAACGATGTAGCAGGCGTGTTCCAGCCGGACTATCCGACCGAATCGCGCGCCTGGTGCGAATCGACCGTCAAGGTCAGGATCAGGAATTACAGCGCGGAACGGTTAAGCGCTTTTTGGGAAAGCTACAGGCAGGACAATACCTATAACCTGACTTACCGCAACTGCTCGAGTTCGGTCGCGCGTGCGCTGGAAGCAGCGCTTGAGGGCGCGGCCGGCAGGATCCGCGGCCGCAGCTGGAGCGCGTTTGTGCGGCTGTTCCTGACGCCGGAACTGTGGGTCGCGGCGCAAATCCGCAAGCGCGCGAAAACCATGGCATGGACGCCGGGACTGGCCTTGGATTACGCGCGCGCCATGAGCATGCTGGCGGACCCGCGGCCGTTCGGCTGGCTGAAGATGGCGCGCCTGGCGCTGCGCACCATGTCGCGTTCGCGCCGGACCTGGCGCCAGGAACATGCAATGGCCAGGCAGCCGGCACCTGACGGCGAAGAAAAAATCACCTCCTGAAACCGTTTTACAGCTGGCTCGCTTCTATCTTGCCGAGCAGCCATTGCAGGCCAGCCAGGTGCTGCTGGTCGTGGCTGCACAGATAATGCACCAGGCTGCGCAGGGTCAGCGCACCATAGCCTTCGAATTCGGCGCTGCGTGTGAACTGTTCCGGCGCCAGGCTCGCCAGCAGCGCCACGGTCTTGGCGCGGGCGAGGCGGAAGCTGGCGAAAACTTCGGCTGCGTCCGCCGCGCCATAAGCACGCTCGCGGGCAAGCACGTCGCTGTCGATGGAAGCCAGCAGCGGCCTGGTCTCGTCGAGGGTACGCTGGAAGCGCAGATGGTAACCGTCGATCTCGATGTCGCGCACATGGCAGATCTGCTCGATGGCGGTGAACGGTTCGCTCGGCACGCCATCCCAGGACGCCGGCGTCCAATGCCGGAATTCGGCGGGAATGGCGGCGTAGTGCGCTTCCAGCTGCTGCGGGAAAGTGGTGAGGGTGTCGATGGTAATGGAATGCATGGCTGGCGCGCCCGGAGGCGTGGATTTGCGGACAGGCAATTATATGGCAGCGCGAAAAACACGTTGCGGCACCGCCGTTTTTCCATGCCGTTGCCGGCCCGTACCTGGTTACGGCGCTTTTTTCCTGTCGCCGAGAAAAGACGACAGCAGGTCCATCGGCAGCGGGAATACTACCGTGGTGTTCTTGTCGGCGCCGATCACCGTCAGCGTTTCCAGGTAGCGCAGCAGGATGGCCTGCGGCTCTTGCGCCAGCACGTGGGCGGCCTGGTAAAGTTTTTCCGAAGCTTGCAGCTCGCCCTCGGCATGGATCACCTTGGCGCGCCGTTCGCGTTCCGCTTCGGCCTGGCGGGCGATGGCGCGTATCATCGATTCGGTCAGGTCGACCTGCTTGATTTCGACGTTGGACACCTTGATGCCCCAGGAGTCGGTCTGCGCATCGAGCGCTTGCTGGATCGCGAGGTTCAGCTTTTCACGTTCGGCCAGCATGTCGTCCAGCTGGTGCTTGCCCAGTACCGAACGCAGCATGGTTTGCGACAGCTGGCTGGTGGCGTTGAAAAAATTGGCGACTTCGACGATGGCTTTCTTGGGATCGACCACGCGGAAATACACCACGGCGTTGACCCGCACCGAAACGTTATCGCGTGAGATGACATCTTGCGTCGGCACCTCCAGCACGACGGTGCGCAGGTCGACCCTGACCAGCTGCTGGATCGCCGGCACCAGCAGCACCAGCCCCGGGCCCCTGACGCCGGAAAACCGTCCGAGGGTGAACACTACGCAGCGTTCATATTCCCGAAAAATGTAAATTGCCGCGTTGAGCAGTATCAGCAGGATGAAGATGATTGCGGCTAGTCCGAACCAGGCGAAATTCCAGGGCATTTTGTGCCTCCTTCCTTGTCGAGGATGGTCTTGCGTCTGTTGTCCGGCAACCGGCAAGCAGCGACGAGCAGGCCATACAAACAGTATAGGTCACCATGCGCTACTTAACATCCCCCTGGCCCTGAACCACAGGCGCCAGACATGAATCGAGATTTTTTTCGAAGTTTCTCAATTCGCAACAAACCTGCTTCAAGCCGGACGCCGCCTGAACCAGCCTGCAAGCGAGAGCCGGTCGCGCGTCGCCGGCAAGACTTCGTGCAGCATGTCGGCCGAGAGGAACAGCACCAGGCGGCTGCCCATCGGCGCAATGTCTTCGGTACACTTCCCAAGCGGATGCAGGCGCAGGGCGCCGCCTTGTTCCGGCAGCCAGTCCTGGTTGAGGTAAATGACTACGGACACGGTGCGGCAGTCGTCGTCGCGGAAACGGTCGAGATGGGTCTGGTAGCCGGCGCCCGGGGCGTAAAACGCGAAATGGCTTTCGTACTCGTCCAGCCCAAGGTAGAGCTCGCGGTTCAGCGCCATGCGCAAGTTTTCCATGATCTGCAGGTAGCGGTCGCACGCCAGCGACTGTCCGGCTTGCAGCCAGAGGATGCGGTCGCCGCGGATGTCCGCGCGCAGCACCTGCGCCGCGCCTCTGCCTACGCTGGCCTGGTTCAGTACGCCGCTGTCTGCCAGCACACGGCATTCCGCGGCCAGTTCCTGCGTCAGTTCCAGTGGTAAAAAAATGTTGTGCTGCGACCAGCCGTGTTCGGTCAGGCCGTCGGCCATGTGCGACGGCAATGCCGCGCTGAAGTGCTCGGGGAAAGCAGGGGACTGCATCGCTACCACTCTTTGCTGGAACGTGCTTTAACTGCAGATCGTCAATATTCCAGGAGCGCTGTTTTAACGATGCCGCCAAACGAAGCCGCGCAAGCGGATTGTGGGGCTAACCGGTCCATCATAACACCGCAGCGGGCGCTGCGGAGGCCGGTCTTCAGGTCTCGCTCCATTGCCGCATCAGGTTGTGATAACAGCCGACCAGGGTGCGGCGCGCCTGTTCGTCGGCATTGGTCTGGTTCAGTTTCTGGATGGCGTTGTCCATGTCGAACAGCATGCTGCGCTGGCCGTCGTCGCGCACCAGGCTTTGCACCCAGAAAAAGCAGGCGGTGCGTACGCCGCGCGTGATCGGCGTGACCTGATGCAGGCTGGTAGCCGGGTACAGCGCCATGTCGCCGGCCTGCAGCTTGACGGCGTGGGTGCCGTAGGTGTCGTTGATCTGCAGTTCTCCGCCGTCGTAGGACGTGGGATCGGACAGGAACAGCGTGGCGGAGATATCGGTACGCAGCTTACGGCCGCTGTGTGGATCGATGCGCACGCTGCCATCGACATGGGCGCCGAAGGTCATGCCTTCGCCGTAGCGGTTGAACATCGGCGGGTAGACGGTATTCGGCAGCGCCGCACTGATAAAGCGCGGATGGCGCTCCAGCGCCTGCAGGATGATCTGCTGGCATTGTTGCGCCACTTCCGAACGTTCGTCGATCTGCTGGTTGAACTTGACTGCCGCTCCTTGGTAGCCGGCCGTGACGCGGCCATCGACCCAGGCCGCTCCGGCCTGGTCCAGCAACTGGCGCACGGCGTCCAGCTGCCGGGCGTCGAGCACTTCGGGAATGGCAATCAACATGGGCTCTTCCGTTTTTTACATGCGATAGTTGACCGACAGCATGGCGGTGCGGCCATTGCCTGGCACCGAACGGCCGCCGTCGGACTGGATCAAGGCATCGTAATACATCTTGTTGGCCAGGTTGAACAGATTCAGGCGGATATCGTATTTCGGTTGCGTATACGCCACCGTTGCATCCCAGCGCGTATACCCGCCTGCCTGCACGGTATTGGTCGGATTGGCGTAGCGCGCCGACATGTAGCTGGCGCCGCCGCCGACTTCCCAGTGCGGTGCGACCTTGTAGGTGGACCAGCTGGTCAGCGTGTTCTTCGGCGTGTTGACCGGGATCTTGCCCAGCGTGCCGTCGAGGCCGGAAGACTGGATCACCTTGGCGTCCAGGTAGGTATAACCGAGCGCGACCTGCCAGTCCTTGGTGATGTGCCCAACGGCGCCGGCGCGCGCGCCGTTGACCCTGACCGTGCCGTCCAGCACATAGACGCCGGTGGTGATCTGGCTGCGTGCGTTTTCCTTCTTGATCTGGAAAATGGCGGCGTTAAGGGACAGCTTGTCATTGAGCAGATCCCACTTGCCGCCCAGTTCGTAGGAGCGGTTCTTTTCAGGATCGAGGTTTTGCTGGCCGGTGGTGCCGGTAAGCTGTTCCAGCGACGGATTGAACGAAGTGCCGTAGGACAGGTAGTAGGACTGCGCCGCGCTTGGCTGCCAGATGCTGCCAAGGCGCACGCTGGTGAAATTGATGGTTTGCTGCGCTGAAGGCAACGCAGTGTTCTTGGCCGCCGCAGGTGCATTGGTCGAGTTCAGCGAGTTGGTGATGCTGGCGATGTATCTGTCGAAGCGCAGGCCGCCGACCAGCTTGAATTCCGGCGTCAGCGTCATGGTGTCGTTGACGTAGGTGGCGATGGTGTTGGCAGAACCGCCGGCGCGGTTGCCGGCCTGGCTGGCGACGTTGCTGCCGGCCGCGCTGTAGCTTGGATTGACCAGCGGCACGCAGTCGGCATAACCGGCTACCGTCGAGGTCGGGTTCAGCGCCACGCCGTTGCATCTGCCGTTGCGATAGTAGCCCTGGTTGTCATAACCGTCGTGGCCGAGTTCCAGGCCCAGCAGCAGCTCGTGCTTGATGCTGCCCGTGGCGAGTTTGGCCGACAGTTCAGTCTGGTTGAAGATCGAGTAGTCGCGGATGTCGCGGTCATGGCTCTGGCCGCGTACGAACAGGCTGCTCAGCGGCAGGTTGCTTGATGCATTTGTCAGCGGCGTGAAGACGCCGTTGGCAACCGTACCTATGCCTTGCGGCGCGGTTTCGACTGCGCTGGTGCGCACATAGTTGAACTGCGTCTGGTTGCGCAGTACTACGTCCGGCGTGATCTTGTGCTTGATCGTGGCGTTCAGAGCCGCCACGTCCTGGTTGGTATGGTCGCTGTTGAGGCCGTAGGCGGTATCGCGGCCGACTGGCGCCGGATGGCCGTTGAGCGGCGGCAGGCCGTAGTCGGGCATGTCATGGTTGTGCTGGATCAGGGCCGACAAGGTGATTTCGGTCGGGGTGCCGATGCCGAACACGTAGGAACCGGCCAGGCCGAAATCCTGCACATCGGTCTGGTCGCGCGTGGTGGCCTTGCCGCTTTGCGCCATGGCCGACAGGCGCAATGCCGAGGTATCCGACAACGGACGGTTGTAGTCTGCCGTGGTGCGCACCAGGCCGTTGGTGGTGGCCGATGCCGAGACTTCGGTCGAGGCGTGCAGATTGGCTTTCTTGGTCACCTGGTTGATCACGCCGCCGGTGGAGCCGCGGCCGAACAGCATCGACGACGGTCCCATCAGCACTTCGACTTCATCGATGGCGAAAGTGTCGCGGTAGTACTGGCCGCGGTCGCGGAAGCCGTCCAGGTAGATGTCGGTGCGCGCCGAAAAGCCGTTCAGGTTGATGTTGTTGCCGATCTGGCCGCCTTCCGCGCCGCCCAGGGTGATGCCGGCGACATTGCGCAGGGCATCGGCGAGCGAGTTCGCGCCTTGCGATTGCATCAGCGCCTTGTTCACCACAACCACCGATTGCGGCACGTCATGCAAGTCAGCCGGCAATTTGGAGAGGGAAGTGGCGTTGGCGTTGAAATCGCCGCGGCTGCCTTCCACCACGACTTCCTGCAGCACGGCGGGGCTGGCTTCTGTTTTAGGGCTTGGGGTTTGCTGAGCGTGCGAGGACAGGGGAGCGGCGAACACTGCGACCAGCGCAGCGGCAATCGGGTTAAGGCGGTTCATTGTTTTAGTTATCAAAGGTTTAGCTTCAAGAAAGAAGCAGAAATTTTGGCTGGCTAATACGGCTATCCCCGTTTCACTGGCTGGCAGGTATTGCTAATGAGAGTGATTGTGTAATCGATTCTTATTTAGTGTTATTTCGCGAGGCAATTATAAATGAGTCTCAACGTAAATTAATAGCCGGGAATTGTAAAAAGCACCTGATTGCAACAGTTTTCAGGGTTCTTAATTGTTCTTTCAAGAGGTATATCAAGACACTAATTATTGATATCGGGTCAAATATCATTTGATTATATATGTATTTTTCGCAACAAAAAATGAGCGCACAGTATGTCTTTCGCTAATCGGCGCAGTGACAGGGCGCAATATGGACCGATCTCGTCGTCTCTTTCAAAGGAATTTCATGAATACCAGCATCCCTAACATCGGCCTCGGCACCTTCCGTCTGCAGGAGCAGGTGGTGATCGATTCGGTCCGCACCGGCATCGAAGTCGGTTATCGCCATATCGATACCGCGCAGATCTACGGCAACGAAGCCGAAGTCGGCCAGGCAATCGCCGACAGCGGCGTCGCCCGCGACGAACTGTTCGTCACCACCAAGATCTGGATCGAGAACCTGGCGCCCGGCAAGCTGATCCCGAGCCTGAAGGAAAGTTTGCGCAAGCTGCGCCTGGAACAGCTGGACCTGACGCTGATCCACTGGCCGTCGCCGAAGGATGCGATCCCGGTGGCGGACTATATGGCGGCCTTGGCCGAAGCCAAGGCGGCAGGCCTGACCAGGCTGACCGGCGTTTCCAATTTCACCAACGCCCAGCTGGCGCAAGCCATCGCTGCGGTCGGCGCCGCCGAGATCGCGACCCAGCAGGTCGAGATCCATCCGTTCCTGCAGAACCGCAAGGTAGTAGAGTTTGCCCGCAGCCAGGGCATCCATATCACCGCTTACATGCCGCTGGCCTACGGCAAGGTCATGCAGGAACCGGTGATTGTCCGCATCGCTGAGCAGCATCGGGTCAACCCGGCGCAGATCGCCTTGGCCTGGGCGCTGCAGCAAGGCTTTGCGGTGATTCCGTCTTCGACCAAACGCGCCAACCTGGAAAACAACCTGAAGCTGCAGGGCATCGTGCTGTCGGCAGAAGACATGGCGCAGATCGCAACCCTGGAGCGCAATGAGCGCCTGGCTAATCCGGAAGGCTTGGCCCCGGCCTGGGATTAAATCATGTCATCCGCGCTTTCTACATTGGGCGCCGGCGGTTTCAGCGTCGGCCTCGAACTGCCGCTGGACAACGACTGGTCGATGGCGGCGCGCCAGGCTGGCAGCCCACGGCTGCCGGGCGAACCGGACCTGCAGCGCCATGCCGAACTGGCGAAACTCGCGGACCGCCTGGGTTTCCGCGCGCTGTGGCTGCGCGATGTGCCGCTTTATGATCCGGCCTTCGGCGATGCAGCGCAGGTGTTCGAAGTATTTACCTATCTCGGCTACCTGGCTGGCATCACCCGCAATATCCTGCTCGGCACGGCCGCGGTGGCCTTGCCTTTGCGCGAACCGCTGCTGACCATGAAAGCAGCCGCCAGTGTCGACCAGCTCAGCAACGGCCGTCTCTTGCTTGGCATCGCCAGCGGCGACCGGCCGGTTGAATACCCGCTGTTCGGCCGCGATTTCGCCGGCCGCGGCCAGGCGTTCCGCGAACAGGTGGGACTGATCCGCAACTGGGCTGCGGACTACCTGCCGCCCGGCATCAAAGTGCTGCCGCGGCCGCCGCGCCCTTTGCCGTTGCTGGTGGCCGGCCTGGCGCAGCAGACGCCGGCCTGGCTCGGCCAGCAGATGGACGGTTGCCTGGCCTATCCCGGCACGCCGGAAGATCACGCGCATCGCGCCGCCGCCTGGCGTGCAGTGGCCGGCAACGACAAGCCGTATATCAGTTTCATCCACCTCGACCTGGCCGATGACGCCCACGCGCCGATGCGCCGGCACCGCTTTGGCGGCAGGGTCGGGCGCAAGGGCTTGGTGGCGGAACTGGCGGCGATGCAGGAGGCGGGCGTGGGCCATATCGGCCTGCACTTTCGGCAAAACCGGCGGCCGCTGGCGGAGACGATGGCGGAAATCGCTGAATTTGTGTTACCCGAATTTCATCTGGCAGGCAACGTCGCAGACGTCGCTGAAGCAGCAGTTGTCTAATCCATTTAACAAAATCAAGGAAATCTCATGCGTATCAATTTACCCGGAAAAGTAGGATTCGGCACCGCCCCCTTGGGCAACATGTTCCGCGATATCCCGGCGCAGGAAGCGCTCGATACGGTGGAGGCGGCGTGGCAGAACGGCATCCGCTATTTCGACGCCGCGCCGTTTTACGGGGCCGGCCTGGCCGAGCTGCGGCTGGGCCAGGCGCTGGCGCCTCATCCGCGCGACGAATATGTGCTGAGCACCAAGGTCGGCCGCCTGATCCTGGACGAAATCGAAGACACCAGCACGCGCGACCTGGGCGAGAAGGGCGGCCTGTTCGTGCACGGCTTGCCCAACAAGGTGATTTACGATTACACCGCAGACGGCACCTTGCGCTCCATCGAAGACAGCCTGAAGCGCCTGCGCACCGATCGCATCGATTATGTCTGGATCCACGACATCGCCCAGGATTTCCATGGCGAGAACTGGCTTGAAGTATTCGATGTCGCCATGAACGGCGCGGCCAAGGCGCTGACGCGTTTGCGCGAAGAAGGCGTGATCAAGGGCTGGGGCCTGGGCGTGAACAAGGTTGAGCCGTGCTTGCTGACCCTGCAGCAGGCCGATCCCGACGGTTTCCTGCTGGCCGGCCGCTACACCTTGCTCGATCACCGGCATGCGCTGGAACAGCTGATGCCCGCCTGCGAACAACGCGGCGCCGGGATTGTCGTCGGTGGACCTTACAACTCCGGCATCCTGGCCGGCGGCGAACACTTCGAATATCAAAAGGCGACGCCCGAAATGATCAAGCGGGTCCAGCATATCCAGGCAATCGCCGCCCAATACCAGGTCGATATCAAGGCTGCGGCCCTGCAATTCTCGCTGGCCCATCCTGCAGTGGCGGCGGTGATTCCGGGCGCCAGCCGTCCCGAGCGCATCGCGGAAAACCTGGCGCTGGCGGAAACGCAAATTCCGGCTGGATTCTGGCTGGCGTTGCGTGAGCAAGGATTGGTTGCGGCCAATGCGCCGCTGCGAAACGCCTGATCAGCCTTAGGCGGAGTTGGCCGGCCCTAGCGCTCTTCCAGCAGGAAATTGCGTTCGGGCCGTTGCAGTTCGCCGTGTTGGCTTGCGGTTTCGTCCTTCAACTGCACGCCGGACAACTGCCGCTG
This sequence comes from Collimonas fungivorans, assembly GCF_001584145.1. Lineage (NCBI taxonomy): Bacteria > Pseudomonadati > Pseudomonadota > Betaproteobacteria > Burkholderiales > Oxalobacteraceae > Collimonas > Collimonas fungivorans. Next base: position 2,212,613 of record NZ_CP013232.1, read on the forward strand.
GCGCGCCTGCGTCAGCAGGTAGTGCAGCTTGTAAGCCGCTTCCGCATAAGACAAGCCGGCCGGCCTGACGTTGGAGATGCAATTGCGGCTTTCATCGGTCAGGCCGACGCGCGGCGCCCACGTCAGGTACAAGCCCATGCTATCCGGTGAACTCAGGCCGGGGCGTTCGCCGATCAGCACCACTACAGCTTTGGCGCCCAGCAGTTCACCCACTTCATCGCCGATGGCGACTCGTCCCTGGCGCACGATGGCCAGCGGCGCCAGCGTCCAGTTGTCCGGCGCCAGCCTTTGCTTGAGGGCGTCCAGGAAAGGCAGGGCGTTCTGTTCAATGGCGAGCGCCGACAAGCCGTCAGCGATAACGATGGCCAGGTCGTAACGGCGCGAGGCGCTGCGCGGCTGTTCTGTCAGCGCACTGCGCGAAGCAGCGTCGAGGCGGCGCCCGAGGTCGGGGCGCTGCAGATAAATATCGCGCGTTTCTGCCGCGCTGGACAGGGTGATGCAGATATCGCCGTTATTGTTCAAAGCCTGTCTCAATGCCTGCGTGTCGAGGGCCAGGTGCACTGCATCGCGCGCTCTCGCATGGGCCAGCTGGAATTCCAGCTGCGCCGAGGTGGGCAGGCTGACGCCGCTGCGCCCGAGGGCGATGCGGGCGGCGGTGAACTGCCGCAGCGCCTGCCAGGGATTGTCGACTACGGTGGGATTCGAATCGCTCATGTATGAACCTCAGGACAGCTCAGGATAAATACTGCAACGCCTGCCGGAATGCCGGCGGCAGTTGGTCGCCCAGCTTGACGTAGCTGTCTTCGGTAAAGATTTTCATGGCCTTCAGCCATGCCTCGAATTCCGGCGCCGGCTTCAAGCCGAGCACACGCCGCGCGTAGAGCGCGTCATGGAAAGAGGTGGTCTGGTAGTTGAGCATGATGTCGTCCGACCCCGGGATGCCCATGACAAAGGTGCAGCCCGCGGCGCCGAGCAGGGTCAGCAGGATGTCCATGTCGTTCTGGTCGGCTTCGGCGTGGTTGGTGTAGCAGACGTCGCAGCCCATGGGCAGGCCGAGCAGCTTGGCGCAGAAATGGTCTTCCAGGCCGGCGCGGATGATTTGTTTGCCGTCGTACAGGTATTCGGGGCCGATGAAGCCGACTACGGAATTGACCAGCAGCGGCTTGAACTTGCGCGCCACGGCATAGGCGCGCGCTTCGCAGGTCTGCTGGTCGATGCCGTGATGGGCATTGGCCGACAGCGCGCTGCCCTGGCCGGTTTCGAAATACATGACGTTGTTGCCGACGGTGCCGCGCTGCAGCGACAGCGCCGCATCGTGCGCTTCGGCCAGCAGCTTGAGGCTGATGCCGAAACTGAGGTTGGCGGCTTCGGTGCCGGCAATCGACTGGAATACCAGGTCCACCGGGGCGCCGCGGTTGATTGCTTCTATGGTGTTGGTGACGTGGGTCAGCACGCAAGACTGGGTGGGAATCTGGTAGCGGTCTATGATGTCGTTGAGCATGCTGACGATCTTGATCACCTGCGGCACGTTGTCGGTGGCCGGGTTGATGCCGATGACGGCGTCGCCGCTGCCGTACAGCAGGCCGTCGAGGATGCTGGCGGCGATGCCGGTGGCGTCGTCGGTCGGATGGTTCGGCTGCAGGCGTGTCGACAGGCTGTGCGGCAGGCCGATGGTGTTGCGGAAGCGCGTCACCACCCGGCATTTTTTTCCGACCAGGATCAGGTCCTGGACCCGCATGATCTTGGATACCGCGGCCGCCATCTCAGGGGTGATGCCGGGGGCGACTGCCGCCAGCACGATTTCATCAACCTGGTCGCTCAGCAGCCAGTTGCGGAAGTCGCCCACTGTCAAATGCCTGATGGCGGCAAAAGCGGCAGCGTCGTGGTCGTCGACGATCAGGCGGCTGATTTCATCCTGTTCGTAGGGCACCGGCAGGTCGTCCAGGAAGGTCGCCAGCGGCAGCTCGGCCAGCCGCATCTGGGCCGCCACCCTTTCCTCCGCGCTGCCGGCGGCCAGCCCTGCCAGGTAGTCGCCGGAGCGGGGCGGCGTAGCCTTGGCCATCAAGTCTTTCAGGTCGCGGAACAGATAGGTTTTCGCTCCGACGATATGGCTGAACTGATGCGTTCTGTTATTCACTGACAGCGTCCTCCAGACAGATGGCCAATGTGCTCCCTATACAACATCATAGGCGCTTTGCTCGGTGCCGCGGCTGTTTTTCGTCATCAGGAACACCGCGTAGCCGCAAGCCAGGAAGGCAGCGAAGATGCCGAAGATCAGTGCATTGTAATAAATCATGGTGGCCATGCAGACGCAGGCGCCGACCAATGCAAACGCCGGGAACCATGGATAGAAGGGCGCGCGGAACGGCCGTGCCATGTCGGGCGCGCTGCGGCGCAGGCGGAACAGGCTCAGCATGCTGATGATGTACATGGTGATGGCGCCGAACACCGACATGGTGACGATGTTGGCGGTCAGGGTCTGGCCGCCGAGCGTGATCAGCTGGTCGCTGTAGATGGCGGCGATGCCGATCACGCCGCCGGCCAGGATCGCCCGGTGCGGGGTCTGGAAGCGCGGATGGATCTTGGCGAAATAGCCAGGCAGGTAGCCGTCGCGCGCCAGCGCAAAAATCTGCCGCGAATAACCGAGGATGATGCCGTGGAACGATGCGATCAGGCCGAACAGGCCGAGCCAGACCAGCATGTGCAGCCAGCTGCTGTGTTCGCCGACGATCAGTTTCATCGCTTGCGGCAGCGGATCGTTGATGTTGGCCAGCTTGGTCCAGTCGCCGGCGCCGCCGGCAAACACCATGACGCCGATGGCCAGCAGCACCAGGGTGATGATGCCGGTGATATAGGCGATCGGGATAGAGCGTTTCGGATCCTTGGCTTCTTCGGCGGCCATCGCCACACCTTCGATCGCCAGGAAAAACCAGATGGCGAACGGGATGGCGGCAAACATGCCGGGAATGGAAGCCAGGCTGAAATTGTCCTGGCCGGACCAGCCGCCCTTGGTGAAATGCGCAATCGAAAATCCCGGCGAGACTACGCCCATGAACACTAGCAGTTCGAAGATCGCCAGCAAGGTCACGCACAGTTCAAACATGGCGGCGATCTGCACGCCGACGATATTCAGCGCCATGAACACCACATAGGCGCCGACCGCGGCGGTCTTCGGATCGAGCGATGGAAACTGGACGTTGAGATAGGCGCCGATCGCCAGCGCAATTGCCGGCGGCGCAAACACGAACTCGATCAGGGTGGCGGCGCCGGCAAAATAGCCGCCCAGCGGCCCGAAGGCTTTTTTGCTGTAGGCGAACGGGCCGCCGGCATGCGGGATGGAGGTGGTCAGTTCGGTGAAGCTGAAGATGAACGCAGTGTACATGGCGGCGATGAACAGCGCCGTCACGGTGAAGCCGAGCGTGCCGGCCGAAGCCCAGCCATAGCTCCAGCCGAAATATTCACCCGAAATCACCAGGCCGACGGCGATCCCCCATAGCTGTATCGTGCCCAGGGTCTGTTTCAAGGCGGGGGCTGCGCTGGCGCCTGAGCCGGTTTTTGCATTCATGAGGCTTCTCCACGGGATAGGTGCACGAAAATCGAAAGAAAAGGTTCCAGATCACACGCTACTGCGCTTCTGCTGCGCCACTTTGGGCAGCGTGCAGGCGAAAGCGGTGCATATCTGTTGTCGGCTCGGCAAGCTGCGATTGCAGCCTGGTCTTGCAGGCACGCAAGAGCAATACAAAAGCAAAATACGTGCCTTTGTGGTGCACAATTATTCGGCGGCTTGTTCGCCCAGCAGTAGCGGGGCTGCGGCCAGCAGCGCATATTCGTCGTCGCTGAACAGTCGCGAACGGCTCAGGAAGCGCCGCCCGCTGCCGTTGTCGACAGAAAACATGCCGCCGTTGCCTGCCACCACATCGATGATCAGCTGGGTATGTTTCCAGTATTCGAACTGGTCGGCGCCGATATAAAACGGCGTACCGTCCAGGTCGCCGAGATAGACGTCGGCATCGCCGACCTGGAAATCGCCGATGGCGTAGCACATGGGCGAACTGCCGTCGCAGCAGCCGCCGGATTGAAAGAACATGAGAGGGCCATGTTTTTGCCTGAGCTGCTGCAGGAATTCCAGTGCGGCGCCGGTGGCGCTGACGCGGGCGGGGATGGCGGGCATGATGTGTGGTCGCTGGCGAAGGGATAAGGCGATGCTGGCTCCTGCCCGGTGCAGATGGGGCAGGAGCCAGCGCGTTTAGAAAAAGCCCAGTGCGTTCGGGCTGTAGCTGACCAGCAGGTTCTTGGTTTGCTGGTAATGATCCAGCATCATCTTGTGGTTTTCGCGGCCTATGCCCGACTGCTTGTAGCCGCCGAATGCCGCATGGGCCGGATACAGGTGGTAGCAGTTGGTCCATACCCGGCCGGCCTGGATCCCGCGTCCCATGCGGAAGGCGCGCGAGCCGTCGCGGGTCCACAAGCCTGCGCCCAGGCCGTACAAGGTGTCGTTGGCCAGCGCCAGCGCTTCTTCTTCATCCTTGAAGGTGGTGACGGACAATACCGGGCCGAAGATTTCTTCCTGGAAGATGCGCATCTTGTTGTTGCCTTCGAAGACTGTCGGTTCGACGTAGTAGCCGGCATCGAAATCGCCGCCCAGCTGCTTGCGCACGCCGCCGGTGAGCAGCTTGGCGCCTTCCTGCTTGCCGATGTCGATGTAGGACAGGATTTTTTCCAGCTGTTCCTGCGAAGCCTGGGCGCCGATCATGGTGGCGCTGTCGAGCGGGTTGCCTTGCTTGATGGCTTTGACCCGTTTTAGTGCGCGCTCCATGAAACGCTCGTAGATCGACTCCTGGATCAGCGCGCGCGACGGGCAGGTGCAGACCTCGCCCTGGTTCAAGGCGAACATGGCAAAACCTTCCAGGCACTTGTCGAAAAACGCGTCGTCCTGATCCATCACGTCGGCAAAGAATACATTCGGCGATTTGCCGCCCAGTTCCAGCGTCACCGGGATGATGTTTTGCGAGGCATATTGCATGATCAGGCGGCCGGTAGTGGTTTCGCCGGTGAAGGCGATCTTGGCGATGCGTTTGCTGGAGGCCAGCGGCTTGCCGGCTTCGAGGCCGAAGCCGTTGACGATGTTAAGCACGCCGGGCGGCAGCAGATCCTGCACCAGCTCGACCCAGACCATGATCGAGGCCGGCGTCTGCTCAGCCGGTTTCAGCACCACGCAATTGCCGGCGGCCAGCGCCGGCGCCAGTTTCCAGACCGCCATCAGGATCGGAAAATTCCATGGGATGATCTGGCCTACCACGCCGAGCGGCTCGTGGAAATGATAGGCATAGGTCTGGTCGTCGATGGTGGCGACCGAACCTTCCTGGGCGCGGATGCAGGCCGCGAAGTAACGAAAATGGTCGATCGCCAGCGGAATGTCGGCGGCCGTGGTTTCGCGTATCGGCTTGCCGTTGTCTATGGTTTCGGCAATCGCCAGCAATTCCAGGTTGGCTTCCATGCGGTCGGCGATCTTGTTCAGGATGTTGGCGCGTTCGGCCGGCGAGGTCTTGCCCCAAGCGGCTTTGGCGGCGTGCGCCGCGTCCAGCGCCAGTTCGATGTCTTCGGCGCCGGAGCGGGCGATTTCACAGAAGGTCTTGCCGATCACCGGGCTGACGTTCTCGAAATATTCACCCTTGACCGGCGCCACGAACTTGCCGCCGATGAAATTGTCATAACGTTGCTTGAACGGATTGCGAGTGGCTAGCTTGCTGATGTCTGCGAGATTCATGTCGTCCTCTGGCTTGGAATGAGTGAGTGGGGTTCAGCGCTACAAACTGCATCTGTCATTGCGCAACGAATGTGCCAGTGCCGCGCCGGTGCGGCGGCGGCTCGGACGGGATCTCCTGGAGCCTTGCCTGGCGCGGCTTGCGAAGGATGGAGTGGTTGGCGATGGCGGATTGGACAACAGTCTGGTATTTTAAAAGCACACGACAACTGTTCCGTTTCTGAACAGTGGCTGAGCACAGTTGCTGCAAAAGGTGTCAGTGCGTGCCAGTGTTATTCCCAGTGCATTCGGAGAAAATGCATTAAGCTAAAGATTGGCAAATTGGCAGCTCAGGAGACTATGGTCAGGCCTTGCCGCCAGCTGGCAAGACACCATTCAACCGACAGCAATCTTCAGGGAAGATTTCATGCAAAACAAGATAATGACATTGGCATTGCAGGGCGGGGGTTCGCATGGGGCGTTCACCTGGGGCGCGCTGGACCGCCTGCTGGAAGATCCCAGGATAGAAATCGAGGGCATCAGCGGCGCCAGCGCCGGCGCCATGAACGCGGTGGCGATGAGTTACGGCCTGGCGATCGGCGGCCGCGACGGCGCGCGCCAGGCGCTGGCCGATTTCTGGGATAGCGTCAGCACCCGCGATCTCTACAGTTTCATGCGGCCGGACGCCCTGAGCGAGGCCGGCATCGCTTCGCAGGCTACTTCCTCGGCGCTGCTCAAGCACATGTTCTCCGTGACCAGGATGTTTTCGCCGTACCAGCTCAATCCGTTTGACCTGAATCCCTTGCGCGACATCCTCGGCAAGCAGATCGACTTCGAACGCTTGCAGGCGGAAGGCAAGGTCAAACTGTTCATCGCCGCCACCCAGGTCAGCACCGGCCGCCTGCGCATCTTCCGCAATGACGACTTGACGCAGGACGCCTTGCTGGCGTCGGCCTGCCTGCCGTCGATGCACCACGCGGTCGAGATCGACGGCGAGGCCTATTGGGACGGCGGGCTGACCGCCAATCCGCCGATTTTTCCGCTGCTGCATCTGTGCAACTCACCCGATGTGCTGGCGGTGCTGCTGCACCCGTTCCGCCGGCCGCTGACGCCTACCGGCACCGACGAGATCGGCCAGCGCCTGAGCGAGATCAGTTTCAGCTCGACCTTCTTTACCGAGCTGGGCGGGCTGGCGCTGGCCAAGCGCGAGACCGAGGCCGATCCGAAGGCACGCGGCAAAATGCACGACCGGCTCAAGGAGCTGCGCATCCATGTGATCGATTCGGATGCCTTGATGAGCCAGCTGAGCTCGGCCAGCAAGCTGAACACCAAAGCCTCTTTCATCCATGCTTTGCGCGACGCCGGCAGGGCGCGCGCAGAACTCTGGCTGACCGAGAAATTTTCCGGCGCCGATCTGCAATCGAATTTCGACCTCGACCAATTCCTGGCCTGATACCCATGAAACTATCCCGTTCAGAATTCCTTGCCCTGCGCGGCTTGCGCTATCACATACGCCACTGGGGCCGCGCCGGCGCCCCGAAAATCTTCATGATGCACGGCTGGATGGACGTATCGGCCTCATTCCAGTTCGTGGTTGATTGCCTGCAGCGCGACTGGCATGTGATCGCGCCGGACTGGCGCGGCTTCGGCCTGACAGAAGGGCCTCCGGTGGAGAGCTACTGGTTCCCCGATTACCTGGCCGACCTCGACGCCATCTTGCAGCATTATTCAGCCGACGCGCCGGTCAACCTGCTCGGCCACAGCATGGGTGGTTATGCCGTGGGCCTGTATGCCGGCACCCGGCCGCAGCGGATCAAGGCGCTGATCAACCTGGAAGGTTTCGGCGGCGAACACCTGTCGGCCGAGCTGGCGCCGGCGCGTTACGCCAAATGGCTGGACCAGCTGATTGAAGCGGCTGCGTTGCTGAGCTACCCGGACCTGGCAGCGGTCGCCGCGCGCCTGCAGAAGACCAATCTGCGCCTGGACGACCAGCGGGCGGCGTTCCTGGCCCAGCACTGGTCGCGCCAGAACGACCTGGGGCGCTGGGAGATCCTGGCCGATCCTGCGCACAAGATCATCAACCCGGTGCTGCCGCGGGTGGAGGAAATGCTGGCCTGCTGGCGCGCCACCACGGCGCCGGTGTTATGCGTCGAGGCGGAATTTACCAACATGTGGCAGTGGATGGGCGGCAAGGATGTCATGCGCGGCGAGATCGACAGCCGTATCGCCATGCTGCCGCACGCCAGGACCGCGGTGGTCGCCAATGCAGGGCACATGCTGCACCACGACCAGCCGCAGGCACTGGCGACACTGATTGAACAGTTCCTGCTCTCGTAGGGTGGGCACGCTTTTGTGCCCACGCGGGAACTCACACCACGTACATGCCATTCCGACGCCACGCAGGCATGTACTCCGGCTATCGCGGTCACGCGTGGGCACAAAAGCGTGCCCACCCTACCGGGCTGACTGCCGTTGTCGTTCGCGCAGTTCCTCGATTCAGCAGTGGCTTTCCTCGAAGGCATTGATCAGCCTGATCATGTCGTCCATGCGGCTCTGTTCCTGCGTTGTGGTGCGGCGGTTCCACAGGATGTCGAATTCAACCACGGTCAGGTGGTATTGGATTTCGCTCAGCTCGTCTATCTCGCCGATAGCGCCGGCATTCATTTCTTGCTCAAACATGTGTACCTCCTGACATGCAGATCAATGTCAAATTTTCGACAACAGCTTATGCAGCAATTCTTTCAGCTTGCTGGTTTCGTCCTGGCTGAAATCCGCCAGGAGCTGGTCCAGCACATGGGTGATGCATTCGATCAGTTTCGGGTAAATCGACCAGCCGGCTGCGGTCAGTTCGAGCGTGATTGCGCGGCTGTTCCGCGGCGAACGCAGCCGCGTCACCAGGCCTTTCCTTTCCAGCCGCCTGACCATGCGCGTCATCGCGCCGGGATCGTAAGCCAGCAATTTGCACAGCGCCGCGATCGACTCTGTGCGCGAGTTGGCCAGGTTGACGATGATCACGTACTGCGCCGCCGTAATATCCAGCACCTGCAATTCCCGGTTCAGCGCGTCCAGGATCGCGCCGTGTGCGTGTTCCATCAAGGCATCCAGGCCGGCGGCGGATTGCCGCTGTTGCCGGAGATGGGTTAGGGTAGCCATGGCAGCTTGATGGTTTCGTTAGTGCGCCGCCGAGGTGTCGGCAACGCGTTTGGGTTTCGGCGCGAACCATACCGCGGTCGCCGCCAGCAGGAATGACAGCGCCGCCATCATGAAAATATGGTTGGTCGACAGCATGATGCTTTGCGACTGCACGGTCTGCTCGATGCTGAGCCGCGCCTGTTCCGCGCTCAGGCCGGACTGCACCAGGGTATTGCTGGCATTGCCGGCCTGGTCGACCAGGCCCGACAGTTCGGCGTGATAATAGATCGCCTTGTTTTCCCAGCTGGTGTTGACCAGCGAAGTAGCGATGGCGCCCGACATGGTGCGGCAAAAACTCATCAGGCCGGCGGCGGAAGCAGTCTCGGAAAAATTGACGCTGCTCAGCGCCAGCCCTGTCAGCGGCACGAAGAACAGCGGCATGCCTATGCCTTGCAGCAGCAGCGGCCAGCCGATCTGGAAGGTGGTCATGTCGGTGCTGTTGAAGCTGCGCAGCAAGGTCACCGAACCGAGCCACAGCACACCCAGGCACACCAGCTTGCGCGGATCGACTTTGGTCGACAGCTTGGCGACGAAGGGCGCGGTCATGACCGCCAGGATGCCGCTCAGGGCGGTGGTCTGGCCGGAGTGGGTAGCGGTGTAGCCCATGTAGCCCTGCAGCCACAGCGGCGTCAGCACGGTGGCGCCGAAGAAGGCGCCGAACGCCAGGCAGATGGTGATCACGCTGGCCGAATAGCCGCGGTGCCGGAACACCCGCAGGTCGACCACCGGATTGCGTTCGGTCAGTTCCCAGATCAGGAAGGCGATGAAGCCGATGATGGCGATCAGCGCCAGCGCCATGATTTCAGGCGAAGCGAACCAGTCTTTTTCCTTGCCCTGGTCCAGCATCAGCTGCAGGGCGGCGACCCAGACGATCATCAGTCCCATGCCGACTTTGTCGATAGGTACTTTTACCAGCGACGACTCGTAGCGCTTGAACATTTTCCAGCCGAGGTAACCGCAGATCAGCGCCACCGGCACGTTGATGTAGAAAATGTAGGGCCAGCTGTACTGGTCGCACAATACGCCGCCGAGGATCGGTCCGGCGATTGGCGCAATCAGGGTAGTCATGGCCCACAGCCCGACCGCGGTAGGCGCTTTCTCCTTGGGGAAAACCCGCAGCAGCAAGGTCTGCGAGAGCGGGATCAGCGGGCCGCCGGCCAGCCCCTGGAATATGCGGAAGGCGATCAGCAGGCCCAGCGAGTTGGCCAGGCCGCACAAGGCCGAGAACACGCCGAACATGACCATCGAAGTGATGAACACCCGCACCGCGCCGAAGCGGTTGGCGAGCCAGCCGGTCAGCGGCACGGTGATCGCTTCCGCCACCGCGTACGAAGTGATGACGTAAGTGCCCTGGCTGGACGAGGCGCCCAGTGCGCCGGAGATGGTCGATACCGAGACGTTGGCGATGGTGGTGTCGAGCACCGCGATGAAGTTGGCGGCGGCCAGCAGCAGGCCGGCGCCGATCAGCTGCGCGCCGGCCAGGGGCTTGATCGGCAGTTCCGAAGAAGTGGATGACATGATCTGCTTTCTTGCTGCTTACATGGGCGAAGGCTGTGCGCTCTTGACGCCGCGCGTATCGATAGCCACTTCCATCGACAAGCCGACGCTCAAGGGTTTGGCGATCAGCTCCTTGCGGTCTATCGAAATCCGCACCGGCAGACGCTGCACCACCTTGATCCAGTTGCCGGTGGCGTTTTGCGCCGGAATCATGGCGAACGCCGAGCCGGTGCCGCCCGACAGGCCGACCACGGTACCGTGGTATTCGACCGAACCGCCGTAGATGTCGGCGCTCATGGTGACCGGTTGCCCCAGTTGCACCTGGGTCAGCTGGCCTTCCTTGAAATTGGCGTCGACGTGCATCGACTGGGTCGGGACCACCGTCATCAAGGCGGTGCCAGCTTGCACCCGCTGGCCGACCTGGACCTGGCGCCGCGCCACCACGCCGTCCACCGGTGCGCGCAATACGGTGCGCTCCAGGTCCAGCTTGGCCTGGTCGCGCTTGGCCCTGGCCAGTTCCACTTCAGGATTGGTGGCGACGGTGGTGTTGGCGGTTAGCACCGTGCTGGCTTGCTGCGCGCCGATGGTGGCGCTGCGGTTGCTTTTGGCTTGTATGGCGCCGGCTTCGGCGACTTTCATGTTGGCTTGCGCGGTCAGCAGAGCGGTGCGAGCGTTGGTCAGTTCTTCGCCGGAGACCGAACCTGACTTGGCCAGCGCTTCGCGCCGGTGCAGGTCGAGTTCGGCGCGCTGCAAGTCTGCTTGCGCCGACAGCACCTGGGCCGCGGCGCGGCTCTGCTCGGCATCGCGCGCCAGGACCTGGGCCGCCAGTCCGGCGTCGTTGGCGAAATAGCTCTGCACGCGGCGCTCGGAGCGATCGAGGTCGGCCTCGGCCTGCAGCAGCGCCAGCTTGGCGTCGCTGTTGTCGATCACGACCAGCACCTCGCCTTGTTTCACATATTGGGTGTCGACCACCTTGACGTCGGCGACGATGCCGTTGATGGCCGGCGTGATCTGGGAAATTTCAGCCTCGGTATACGCATTGTCGGTGCTGATGTAGCGCGAGCCGATGAAATGCCAGTAAGTGGCGTAGGAAAGGCCGCCGAGCAGGATGACGCCGCCCAGGATGGCGAATAGTTTCTTGCGTTTTTTGGTGGTGGCCGCCTGTTCTGCCTGCTCTGCCTTGAGAGCGGCTTCACTGGATGCGAGTTCTTGGACTGCCTGGGAATCGGAATGTGACATGTTGTTCTTACCTATTGAGTTTGATCAGATTGCAGCCTGGCGATAACCGCCGCCCAGCGCCCGTACCAGTTGCACGTCCAGCGCGAACATGCGTGAACGCAGCGTCGACAGGTCGCGCTGGTTGGTGAGCAGGGTGTCTTGCGCGTTGAGCACGTCGAGGTAGGTCGCCAGTCCGCCCTCGTAGCGGTTCTGGGCGATCTGGGCTGCGGCAGCAGCGGCGTCGACCGCTTCCTGCGTCTTGCCCAGGCGTCCCGACAAGGCTTTTTCGCTGACGGCGGCGTCGGCGACGTCTTGCAATGCCTGCGTCACGGCGCTGTCGTAGTTGGCCACCGCTTCGTCATAGCTGGCGCTGGCCTGGCGATACTGGCCGCGCAGGCGGCCGCCCTCGAAGATCGGCAGCGAGATGGCCGGGCCGATGCTGCCGATGTCGGAGCCGGCCTTGGTCAGCATGCCCAGTCCCAGCGATTGGAAGCCGAGGTAGGCAGTCAGGTTCACGTTCGGATAGAACTGCGCCTTGGCGACCTTGATCTGCTTGGCCGCGGCTTCGGCGCGCAGGCGCGCGGCCACCACGTCCGGCCGCCGGCCGAGCAGGTTCACGGGCAACTGCGACGGCAAGGCAAACGGCTTGGACAGGTCGAGCACCGGCCGCTGCAACGACAAGCCGCGGTCCGGTCCGGCGCCGAGCAGCGCGGCCAGCTTGTTGCGCTGCAGGGCGATCGATTCGTCCAGGCTCAGCAGGTCGGCTTCGGCGCTGGCTTTGCGCGCCACTACCTGCTTGACGCTGCCCAGCGTCTCCAGGCCGTTGAGGCGGCGCTGTTCAAACAGGTCCAGCGTCTGTATCCGCACCTGCAGCGCTTCTTGCGCCGTATCGTGCTGGCTCAGCAGGCGTTCGAATTCGGCGTAGGCGGCGGCGATCGAAGTCGCCAGCGTGATCTTGGCCTGGGCGGCGTCGGCCCTGGCGGCTTCCAGGTCGGAAGTGGCGGCGGCCAGCGCGGCGCGGTTCTTGCCCCAGAAATCGATTTCATAACTGAGGTTGAGCGTGGCCTGGCCTTCGAAGTTGTAGTTCTGCGGCACGAACTCCGGCGGCACGCCGTTGTTGTAGCTTTGCTTCATGTAGTCAGCCGAGGCATTCGCGCTGACTTGCGGCAGCAGGGCGGCGCCTTGCTGCTGGGCCACGCCCTGCGCTTTCAGCAGGCGCGCCTGGGCTGCCGCCAGCGACGGCGCGCCCTTCAAGCCTTCGGCGATCAGTGTGTCGAGTTGCCGGTCGCCGTAAATCGCCCACCAGTTGTCGTCCGGCCAGCTGACGGCATTGCCAGCCAGCTGGCCGGTTTGATAACTGCTGATGTCCTTGGGCACGGCGCGCGGGCCGATTTCGGAAAACGGCGCGCAGCCGCTGATGCTCAGCGCCAGCACGCACATGCTGGCGATGCCGCGCAGGCCAGGGGCGGCGTAGGGTGGGGAATGAGGGCGTGACATAGGAAATATCCTGTTGTAATCGACGTAGCTGAATGACATAACTGAACTGTACGGTATAGTATAGTATTGACTTTTCGGCGTCGTCAAGTAAAACTGTTGGCCCTAACAGGGGTAGGTTTTTTACAACAGTGGCGCGGCAAATTGCCGCCAGCGCCGCAGGCAGGCAAGGACAAGGAACACGCAATGCGCAAGAAAAGTGAAGAACGACGACAGGCGATCCTGGATATCTCTGCGCAGATGTTTAATGAATTAGGGTTCGAAGGGACTTCCATGTCGGACATATCGGCGCGCCTGGGCGGGTCGAAGGCGACGCTATACAACTATTTTTCGTCGAAAGAGGAAATTTTCGTCGAAGTCCTGTTGCGCCAGGCTGGCGCGCAGTTCGACCTGACCTTCGCCAGCCTGGTCGAGTCCGACGATCTGCGCGCCGTCTTGCAGCGTTTCGGCACGATGTACCTGCAGGCCAAACTGCAGCCCGAGATCATCGCTGCGCGCCGCCTTATCCTTTACCATGCCGAGCGCTCCCAGCTGGGCCAGGTCATGTACGAGCGCGGACCAAAAAGAGGCACGACCAGGATGGCCGAATTCTTCGCCAGCGCGATGGCGCGCAAACAGATCCGCGAAGCCGACGCCTGGCTCGCCGCCTTGCAGTTCCACGGCCTGATGGAAGCGGAGTGGATCGAAGTCAGGATGCTGGGAGTCGTCACATCTGTAACGGCGGCCAAGGTGCGCGATTCGGTGGAGCGCGCCGTCGATGCCTTCATGCGGATTTATGCCGTTTGAGGATGTTCCCGCGACGGGGAAATGTGCGCTCGCAGCATGGGACCACCAAGGAGCGTACAATCGAGCCATGACAGCTGCTTTCCCTGTACGGACCAATAGATGTTGAACGTTGATCTCCATTGCCATTCCAATGTTTCCGACGGCACCTTGACGCCGGCGGCGGTGGCTGAACGCGCCAAGGCTAATGGCGTCGATATCTGGGCCCTGACCGATCACGACGAAATAGGCGGCATCGCGCCCGCGCGGGCCGCGGCGGCCGAGCTCGGCCTGCCGTATGTGGCGGGAGTCGAGATATCGATCACCTGGGCCGGACAGACCATCCATATCGTCGGTTTGCAGATCGACGAAACCAATCCTGAGCTGGTGCAGGGACTGGCGGCTACCCGCGGCGGCCGCGAGCGGCGTGCGCGCGAAATGTCGGAACAGCTGGCGGCGGTAGGCATTCCCGACGCCTTCGAAGGCGCCTTGAAACATGTCGGCAATCCAGACCTGATATCGCGCACCCATTTCGCCCGCTACCTGGTGGAGATCGGCCGCTGCGCCGACACCAGCGAAGTGTTCCGCAATTTCCTGACCGAAGGCAATCCCGGTTATGTCCCGCATCGCTGGGCCTCGCTGGAGCAATCGGTACGCTGGATCCGCGGCGCCGGCGGGGTGGCGGTGGTGGCGCATCCGGGTCGCTACAAGCTGAGCGACCTGGCCTTCGACGCTTTTTTCAACGAGTTCAAACAGCTCGGCGGCAGCGCGATCGAAGTCGTCACCGGCAGCCATACGCCGGACCAGTACGGTTATTACGCCAAGGTCGCCGCCGACTACGGTTTCCTGGCTTCGCGCGGTTCCGATTTCCACAGCCCGAGCGAATCGCGGGTTGATCTCGGCGCCTTGCCGCCGCTGCCGGCCAGCCTGACGCCGGTGTGGCACAACTGGTGATTCCCGTAGCACTGCCTCCGCAATAATCTCCCCGCCAGGCCCTGAAACAGCCGGCTATGCTGCTGCGTCGCAGCATAGTTACTGCCTTTGCATGTCGATGATTCTGTACTACTCTGAATTTGAACCTGTTGCAGAATTCGTGCGCGGGGTCTTGTCATATCTGCAGTAATGATGTGGCAGTTGCTGATTGCTTTTGAGGAGGTCGTCATGGAACTTCACATGCATTCGCATCACCTGGAGCATCGCTTGCCAGACTGGCCGGCGGCAGCCGTCTCCGGTTTTGCCGCCGGTGCGGTCGTGATGGTGCTGGAACTGCTCTGGTCAACCCTGTTCATGGATACCAGCCCCTGGATCACTTCGCGCATGGTGGCCGCCATCGTCCTCGGACCTGACACGATGCAAACCAGCACTTTCAGCGTCGGCGTGGTCGCTGTCGCGCTTGCCACCCACTATGTGCTGGGCATCGTGCTCGGCCTGATCCTGGCGGTCATCATTGCGCCTTTCCACTTTGACTCCAGCGTCGGCATGATATTGCTGACCGGCGCTGTGTTCGGCCTCGCCGTCTACCTGTTCAATTTTTACGGCATGGCGCGTTTCTTCTCATGGTTTAACGACATGCGCGGCTGGTCGACCTTGGCCGCCCACCTGATCTTCGGCATGTCGGCAGCGATCATTTACTGGAAGCTGGAACGGCCGATAGGACAATAACAGCCACGGCGTGTTCCGATCAGGGGGTTGCCGGCGGACCAGGACAGCGATCCTGATCCGCCCAGGATGGGTTTCGCTGCGCTGGCGTCTGTAGCGCTCAATAGAAGTCTTCATTGCGTCTCAATCACTGCTGCGAGCGTGTTTCGCAGGAGAGAGGATAGCTATGGCCATGGCTGTTGCGCTCGTCTTGATGGTTGCCGCCTCGCTGCTGTTTCATTTTCTCAGCCCTTGGTGGGCCACGCCGCTGGCGTCGAACTGGCGCCAGATGGACGATACGCTGACCATCACGCTGGTCATCACCGCCATCTTCTTTGTTGTCATCAACCTGTTCATCGTCTACACCTTGCTGCGTTTCCGCCATCGCGAAGGGCGGCGCGCGGCCTACCAGCCCGACAACAAGAAACTCGAACGCTGGCTGATCGTCGCCACCAGCATTGCCATCATGGGCCTGCTGGCGCCTGGCCTGTTTGTCTACGCGGCTTACGTAACGGTGCCGGCAAACGCGCTGGATGTGGAAGTGGTCGGCCAGCAGTGGCAGTGGAAATTCCGCTATCCCGGACCCGGCGGCAAGCTGGGACGATCCAGCATCGACCTGGTCAGCGCCGCCAATCCGTTCGGGCTGGATCCGCGCGATCCGGCCGGCCAGGACAACATCCTGGTCAACAATAATGAACTGCACCTGCAGATCAACCAGCCGGTCAGGATGCTGCTGCGTTCGCAGGACGTGCTGCACGATTTCTACGCGCCGCCGTTCCGCGCCCGCATGAACATGGTGCCGGGCATGGTGACTTCATTCTGGTTCACGCCGAACAAGCTCGGCCGTTATGAAGTCTTGTGCGCGCAGCTGTGCGGCGTCGGCCATTCGGGCATGCGCGGTTATGTCGTGGTGGAGGACGCCGCCAGTTTTCAAAAATGGCTGAAGGCGCAGCCGACGTTTGCCCAGACCATGGCGCCGCCGGCTCTTGTTGCGCAGCCCGCCGCTGCCGCTGGCGGCGCTGCGGCAGCCGTGACTGGCGATGCGCTGGTGGCGCAAGGCAAGGCGCTGGCTGAATCCAAGGCTTGCGTGGCTTGCCACACGGTGGACGGCAGTCCGCGCGTTGGTCCGACCTGGAAAGGTTTGTTCGGTAAAACCGAAACCATGGAAAACGGTTCCACCGCAAAAGTGGACGAAACTTACCTGAAGGATTTCATCCGCAATCCGCAGGCGCGGGTAGTCAAGGGTTTTGCGCCGATGATGCCGAAGATCGACATGAGCGATGCCGAGCTGGAGGCGCTGGTGGCTTACATCAAATCCTATGGCGCGCCGGCGGCAAGCCAGCAGGCGCAGCAATCTCCTCCCTCCCGCGCACCATCCCAATAAGCAAGGAATGCCATGGCCCACACCGACGACAGCGCACACCATGACCACGGACCGCAAGGTTTCTTCCGCAAATATGTCTGGAGCCAGGACCACAAGGTGATTGCAATCCAGTACGCTAGCGTCGCCATCCTGGCCGGGCTGGTGGGGGTCGGGCTGTCGAACCTGATGCGCCTGCAGCTGGGGTTTCCCGGCAAGTTTGCCTTCATCGATGCGCAGCATTACTACCAGTTCATGACCATGCACGGCATGATCATGGTGATCTACCTGCTCACGGCGCTGTTCCTCGGCGGTTTCGGTAATTACCTGATCCCGCTGATGGTGGGTGCGCGCGACATGGTTTTTCCTTACCTGAACATGCTCAGCTTCTGGGTTTACCTGCTCTCGGTGATCGTGCTGATGGCGAGTTTTTTCGTGCCGGGCGGGCCGACCGGCGCCGGCTGGACCTTATACCCGCCGCAGGCGATCTTGCCTGGCACGCCGGGTTACGAGTGGGGCATCATCCTGATGCTGGTGTCGCTGCTGATCTTTATCGTTGCCGCCACCATGGGCGGCCTGAATTACGTGACTACCGTGTTGCAGGCGCGTACCCGTGGCATGACGCTGCTGCGCATGCCGCTGACGGTGTGGGGAATTTTTGTTGCTACCATCCTGGCGCTGCTGGCCTTTCCCGCGCTATTCGTAAGCGGCATCATGATGCTGCTGGACCGTACGCTGGGCACCAGTTTCTTCATGCCGGCGCTGGTGTCGATGGGGCAGGTCAGCGGCTATAAAGGCGGCAGCCCTTTGCTGTTCCAGCACCTGTTCTGGTTTTTCGGCCATCCCGAGGTGTATATCGTGGCCTTGCCGGCATTTGGCATCGTCTCGGACCTGATCAGCGTGCACGCGCGCAAAAGCATCTTCGGCTACCGCACCATGGTGTGGGCAATCCTGGCGATCGGCGTGCTGAGCGTGGTGGTATGGGCGCACCACATGTTCGTCAGCGGCATGAATCCGTATTTCGGTTTCTTCTTTGCCACCACCACCCTGATCATTGCCGTGCCTACCGCGATCAAGGTCTACAACTGGGTGCTGACCTTGTGGAATGGCGATATCCACCTGTCGGTGCCGATGTTGTTCGCGCTGGCGTTCATCAGCACTTTCCTGATCGGCGGCCTGACCGGGCTGTTCCTCGGCAATGTCAGCGTCGACATCCCTCTGTCCAACACGTATTTCGTGGTGGCGCACTTCCATATGGTGATGGGGGTGTCGCCCTTGCTGGTGGTGTTTGGCGGCATCTACCACTGGTACCCGAAGGTGAGCGGCCGCATGTTGCACGAAGGAATGGGGAAATTCCATTTCTGGATCACTTTTCTCGGCACTTATGCGATCTTCTTTCCCATGCATTACCTCGGCATCCTCGGCATGCCGCGCCGCTACTATGCCTTCGACGGCTATAAATTCATCCCCGACTCGGCGCACGCGCTGAATGCCTTTATCAGCGTGGTGGCGCTGATCGTGGCGACGGCGCAACTGGTTTTCATCTTCAACCTGATCTGGAGCATATTCCGCGGCAAACCGGCGCCGGCCAATCCATGGCGCGCCGCGTCGCTGGAATGGCAGACGCCGGAAACGCCGCCCACCCATGGCAACTGGGGCGAACAGCTGCCGGTGGTGTATCGCGGCGCTTATACCTATAGCGTGCCGGGCGCCAAGGAAGACTTCATCGCGCAAAACGTGCCGCCGGTAGCCGGCGACGCCGAGTCGCTGGTGGTCAAGGAGACATACGCATGAGGACGCTTGATGCATCGATCAGCTCGAACCAGGCCGTCATCCTGAAACCCCCGGCTGGCGGTTATGTGCGCTACGGCTATGGCGCCGAAGGCATGCCGCCTGACCTGCGCGATGCAGCTGTCAGCGTTGCCTTGTGGGTATTCATCGGTGTCGCGACATCACTGTTCCTGCTTTTCCTGGCCGCCTACGGCATGCGGATGGATGCCGGCGACTGGTCGCCGCTGGCGATGCCATGGCAGCTGTGGCTGAGCAGTTCGTTGCTGCTGCTTGCCAGCGCGCTGCTGCAGCTGGCGGCAATGGCGGCAGGTTCACTGCATCTGCAGCGAGCCCGTTACCTGCTGGTCGCTGCCGGCGTTTGCGGTTTCGCTTTCCTGGGCGCGCAACTGTGGGGATGGCAAGCGTTGCTAGCCATCCATGTGACGGCCAGCGGCAACCCGGCCGCCAGTTTCTTTTATCTGCTGACAGCCATGCATGCCTTGCACGTGGCGGGTGGGCTTGCCGGCTGGGGCATCGCCGCGCATGGCGCCTGGCGGCAGGATGCCAGCCGCCAGGCCCGGCGCATCCGCTTATGCGCGCGTTACTGGCATTTCTTGCTGGCGCTGTGGCTGTTGCTGTTTGCTGCATTGGGCTGGCTGACGCCGGAGCTGGTGCGCATGGTTTGCGGTACGCGTTAAGGAGGCCATATGAACACGGTGAGCACGACCGCAGCATCTCCTGCAACCGCTCCGGCTACCGGACGCTGGCGGCAGCTGGTGGCGGACTGGTCGTCGGACCAGCAGGCGTTCCAGGTATCGTGGGGCAAGGCCATGATGTGGATTTTCCTGCTGTCCGACACCTTCATCTTCAGCTGTTTCCTGACCGGCTACATGACGGTGCGCATGGCCAACACCGTTCCCTGGCCGAACCCGAGCCTGGTGTTCAGCCTCAATATCGGCGGCGTCGAAGTGCCCTTGCTGCTGATCGCGATCATGACTTTCGTCTTGATCAGCAGCAGCGGCACCATGGCGATGGCGGTCAATTTCGCCTACCGCCGCGAGCGTGTGCGCGCCGCCATCCTGATGTTTGTCACGGCGGGTTTCGGCGTGTGCTTCGTCAGCATGCAGGTGTTCGAATGGAGCAAGCTGATTCTGCAGGAAGGCGTGCGCCCCTGGGGCAATCCGATGGGGGCGGCGCAATTCGGCTCGACTTTTTTCATGATCACCGGTTTCCACGGCCTGCATGTGAGCGCCGGCGTGATCTACCTGATTACGGTGGCGGTGCGTTTGCTGCGCGGCAGATATGACGCAGTTGGCAAGACCGGCGGGAATTACCAGATCGTCGAAATCGCCGGGCTGTACTGGCACTTCGTCGACCTGGTCTGGGTTTTCATTTTTGCCTTGTTCTATCTCTGGTAGGTGCGCTCATGACTTCCGCCACAGGACAACAACATCCGATCAGCCTGTACCTGAAGATATGGGGATTGCTGTTCGTGCTCAGTACGCTTTCCTATCTGGTCGACTACTTCAATTTCCACAGCTACCTGCGCTGGACCCTGATCCTGGTCCTGATGCTGATGAAGGCGGGCCTGATCGTCGCCTTCTTCATGCACATGGCCTGGGAACGGCTGGCGCTGGTGTTCGCCATCCTGATCCCGCCGCTGTGCCTGCTGGTGCTGGTGGGCCTGATGGCGACCGAAGCCGACTACACTTTCCTGACCCGGCTTTCGTTCTTTCGCTGAAGTTTGAATTGCAGCTTGAATCAAAGTTTGAATTACAGCTTGATATACCAGCGCTGCCGGTCCATCACATACACGATCAGCCACCAGACAGCGACAAAGGTCATTGCGAAAGCCAGCGACGCTATGTAAGGACCGGCCAGAGGCGCGATCCAGCTGGCGAACAATCGTTGGTACAAGGTTTCCTGGCCTAGTCCAGGCAGCACGATCTGCATCAGTTCCGAGCCGGCATACGCTGCCACGGCATTGAGGCCGAAGCGCCGTCCCAATGCCGGCCAGTTGCACCGGTCCACCAGCCAGTGGAACAGCAGCAGCGCCAACGTGGCCCAGCCGGCGCACCACAGCACAAACGATGAAGTCCACAGGTTCTTGTTGAGCGGCAGCGCCAGCGACCACAGCGCCCCCAGGACCAGCGCCGCGACGGCGGCAAATAGCAACGGCTTCAAGCGGTTCTCGCGCAGCCAGCGGCCGGCGCACAGGCCGAGCAAACTGGTCGCCAGCGACGGCAAGGTGCCGAGCAGACCTTCCGGATCGTGGCCGCGGCCGCTGGCGGCGTCGATCTGGTAAACGAAATGGCCGAACAAGGCGCTGTCGCTGCGGCTGGCCAGGTTGAGCCACGGCTCCAGCGAACCGCCGAGCGTCAGCAGGCCCCAGTAACCGAGCAGGATTGCGGCGATCAAGCCCCATTGCGTGCGCGGCCGGGTATAGATGGAACATAGCGCGGTAGCGGCGAAGCACAGCCCTATGCGTTGCAGCACGCCCGGCAGGCGCATGTGGGCGCCGGGCATGATGAGCCAGGCCAGCAGATTGATCAGCAAACCCAGCGCCACGATGCGCAGCGCCCGCAGCAGGGCGGCGCGCGCCAGCATGCCCGGATTGGCGCCTTGCGCCAGCCGCGGTTCGATGCCCAGCGCGGTCGAGACGCCGACCACGAACAGGAAAAACGGAAACACCAGGTCAGTCGGCGTGCAGCCGTGCCAGGCCGAATGTTCCAGCGGTGCGTAGACATGACCCCAGTCGCCGGGATCGTTAACCAGCAGCATGGCGGCCACGGTGCAGCCGCGCAGCGCATCAACCGACGCCAGGCGGCGCGTCATGGAGCGGCAAACCGTTGTGATGCACAAAGCATGATGTCCCCTGATTTTTTTGTTCGCCAAAGATAGCAGAATTTAAGCCGGCAACTAAGTCAGCAGCCCCCAGGCAATCAAGGCCGATAACGCCAGGAAGGGGAAAGAGTACAGATGGAAGCGCAGCCAGAGATGGCGCTCGGGCGCCATGCGCAGCGCGATGATGTTGGCCAGCGAGCCGATCGCCAGGCCGAAACCGCCGGCGTTGACGCCGTATGCGATCACCTTGTAAGCGTCGGAATAATTGACCAGCAGGATAGTCGCCGGCACATTGCTGATGACCTGGGAGCCGAGCAGGGCGGTCAGGAACAATTCAAGTTGTGAAAAATGCGGAATCGCCGCCACCCAGTCCTGGATGACATGCAGCTGCGTCAGCAGGCGGATGTCGATGAACATCAGGATGAAGACCAGGATCAGGCTCCAGTCGACCTTGGCGATGATCTCCCGGCAAAACAGCAGCGCCGCAGCCGCCACGCCAAGCAGGCCCCAGCCTGGATGGCCCAGTTCCACCGAGGCCACGAACGCCAGGTAGAGCAGCCCGCAGGTGCGCAGCAGCCCGACCCGGTAGGACGCCGGATTGTCTTCCAGCTCAGTGTGTATGGTTTGTCTGGGGAAGCAGAACCAGGTCGCCAGCAGTAATAGTAAAAAAATCGTTAGCGCCAGCGGCGCCATCTGCCAGGTGAAGCCGGCGAAGGACAGGTGCGAGCGCTGCCAGAGCAGGATGTTTTGCGGGTTGCCGATAGGCGTCAGCAAGGAACCGGCGTTCACCGCCAGCGCCTCGAAGATCACCAGGCGGCCGATCGGCAAGCCGCTGATGCCGCCCAGGCCGACCGTCAGCGGCACCATGATGAACAGCGCGATGTCGTTGGTCAGCACGGTAGACAGCAGGGCGGACGCCGACACCAGGAAGATGGCCAGCACGCGTTCCTGCTGCAGCCGGTTGATGATGGTGCGTCCCAGGTGTTCCAGGTAGCCGCTGACTTCGATGCCCTTGGTCAGCAGCAGCATGCCGGCCAGCGTGGCGATGGTGTTCCAGTCGACCCAGTTGCGGTATTCCGCCAGCGGCTGCGCCGAGAAAATCGAGAGGATTATCGCGATGGCCAGCAGCAGATGCATCAGCCGGTCGCGCAGGAACGGCAGGCCGATTTGCTGGATGAAAGATGGCGCCGTGGCTGGTTCAGTGGTTGTGTGCATGGATGTTTGCGGAAGTATGGCGCAGATAGGTTGCTTTTGTTGTGCAAATATTATGCAAATGTGATGTTTTACGGGGCGGACAGTCTGGCATAATTGCTTAGCGGCCAGAACCTGTGCCCTTGAAATTTGCGGCGGCGACCTTATTTTAAATGCACTTCCTTCCCATTCCGGAGTTTTCTACATGAAACGTATTTTCCTGTTCCTTGCTACCAATATCGCGGTGATGGTTGTGATGAGCATTGTTCTGTCGCTGCTGGGTGTGGACCGTTTCCTCACGCGCAGCGGCCTGAACCTGCCGATGCTGATGGTGTTTTCGCTGGTGGTCGGTTTCACCGGTTCGATTTTCTCGCTGCTGATCAGCAAGCAGATGGCGAAATGGTCGACCGGCGCCCGCATCATCACCACGCCTTCCAATTCGACTGAGCTGTGGCTGGTGGATACGGTGACCAAACTGGCGCAGCGCGCCGGCATCGGCATGCCTGAGGTGGCAGTGTATCAGGGCGATCCGAATGCGTTTGCCACCGGCGCATTCAAGAACTCGGCGCTGGTCGCGGTGTCCACCGGCCTGCTGGAAAGCATGACCAAGGAAGAAGTGGAAGCGGTGCTGGGCCACGAGATCGCCCACATCGCCAACGGTGACATGGTGACCATGACCCTGATCCAGGGCGTGGTGAATACTTTTGTGGTGTTCCTGTCGCGCGTCATCGGTTATGCTGTCGATCGCGCTTTGTCGCGCGGCAATAACGACGGTCCCGGCATCGGCTATATGGCCACCGTGCTGGTATCGCAGATCGTGCTGGGCATAGGTGCATCGCTGATCGTCGCCTGGTTTTCGCGCCACCGCGAATTCCGCGCTGACGCCGGCTCGGCCAAACTGCTGGGCAGCGCCTTGCCGATGCAGCGGGCGCTGGCAAGGCTGGGCGGGGTTGAACCGGCGACGTTGCCGGAATCGATGGCGGCGCTGGGCATCAACGACAAGCCGGGTTTCATGGCGCTGTTTTCCAGTCATCCGCCGATAGAACAACGTATAGCTGCATTGCGCGATCCGCAAGCAACAGCCTTGTAATTTTAATTTGCATGCAAGGCGGCGCTGGCCTTCGGGCCGGCGCCGCTTTTCATTTAGAAGATTGAGCCATGAGCCAGTTTTTCCAGATCCATCCGGATAATCCGCAGCTGCGCCTGATCAAGCAGGCAGTGCAGATCATCCAGTCCGGCGGCATCGTCGCCTTGCCGACCGATTGCTGTTATGCGCTGGTCTGCCAGCTCGACAACAAGGATGCGGTAGAGCGCGTAAGGCGTATCCGCGGTGTCGACGACAAGCATCACCTGACGATGCTGTGCCGCGACCTGAGCGAGATTTCGCTGTACGCCAAGGTCGACAACCGCCAGTTCCGCCTGTTGAAAAGCGCAACCCCGGGCGCGTACACGTTCATCCTGGAAGCGACCAAGGAAGTGCCGCGCCGCCTGAGCCATCCGGCGCGCAAGACCATCGGCCTGCGCGTGCCGCAGCACAGCATCGTCAACGCCGTGCTGGAAGAGCTGGGGCAGCCGCTGATCGGCACTACACTTATCTTGCCTGGCGAGGGCCATGCCCTGACCGATCCGGAAGAGGTGCGCGGCCAGCTGGAAAAGCAGATCGAACTGGTGATCGACGGCGGCGCCTGCAGCCTGGAGCCGACCACGGTGATCGATCTCACCAGCGATGAACCGGAGCTGATACGCCAGGGGCGCGGCGACGCCGGCTTGTTTGGCTTGTGAGCCTGCGTGAGGCTATACACCCGGCCCTTTGCAGTGCTTGTCTTTTTATAATTTTCTGCCTGCGATACAGTCCGATACAGTTCTTTTGCCAGATGCTGCCTCGGGCTTTAACGCCCCTCTGATAGAATCCCGCCCATGAATGATCTTATCCAAACCGTCGCCGTGTATGCCTTGCCCGTGCTGTTCGCGATTACGCTGCATGAAGCCGCGCACGCCTACGCCGCCAAGTATTTCGGCGATTCGACCGCTGCCATGCTGGGACGCATGAGCCTCAATCCGATCAAGCACATCGACCCTTTCGGCACTATCCTGATTCCGATACTGCTGTATTTTTCCACCGGCGGCGCCTTCCTGTTCGGCTACGCCAAGCCGGTGCCGATCAATTTCGGCCAGCTGCGCAAACCCAAGCGCGACATGGCCTGGGTGGCGCTGGCGGGGCCGGCGGCGAATTTCGTGATGGCGCTGATCTGGCTGCTGGTGCTGATCGCCTTGGCGGCGTTCCAGGTGCAGGAAGATTTCTTCGCCTTGATGGCGCGCGCCGGCATCCTGACCAACCTGGTGATGTTCGCCTTCAACCTGTTTCCGATCCCGCCGCTGGATGGCGGCCGCATCCTGACCAGTTTGCTGCCCAACAAATACGCCTATAAATTTGCCCAGATCGAGCCTTACGGCTTTTTCATCGTGATGGGCCTGGTGCTGTTGAAAGTACTATATTTCTGGATGACGCCGGTCATGGCGATTGCCCGTACTGTCCTGCAATGGATAGTGTCGCCGCTGTTATTCTTGTTAAACTGAAATTGTTCCCCCTTTTCTGACCGCTCATACCGACTATGTATCCTGACCGTGTTGTCTCTGGCATGCGCCCAACCGGCGCCTTGCATCTTGGCCACTACCACGGCGCCCTGAAAAATTGGGTAAGGCTGCAATCCGAATTGCCTTGCCTGTTTTTTGTCGCCGACTGGCATGCGCTGACCACGCATTACGACGATCCGAGCCTGATCGAAACCAGTACCTGGGACATGCTGATCGACTGGCTGGCGGCAGGGGTCGATCCCTCGCAGGCGACTCTGTTCATCCAGTCCAAGGTGCCGGAGCATGCCGAACTGCACCTGCTGTTGTCGATGGCGACGCCGCTCGGCTGGCTGGAGCGGGTGCCGACCTACAAGGACCAGCAGGAAAAGCTGGCCGACCGCGACCTGGCGACCTACGGTTTCCTCGGTTATCCGCTGCTGCAGGCGGCCGACGTCCTGATCTACCGCGCCAGCCAGGTGCCGGTGGGCGACGACCAGGTGCCGCATATCGAAATGATGCGCGAAATCGCGCGCCGTTTTAACCATTTGTACGGCAAGGAAAAGGGTTTTGAAGAGAAAGCCCAGGAAGCCGTCAAGAAGCTCGGCAGCAAACGCGCCAAGCTCTACAACGAACTGCGCACCGAATTTCAGCAGCAGGGCAGCGAAGATGCGCTGGGACAGGCCAAAGCCATGCTGGACGACGCCCAGAACCTGTCGATGATCGACCGTGAACGCCTGTTCGGTTTCCTGGAAGGCAGCCGCAAGCTGATCCTGTCGGAGCCGCAGGCGTTGCTGACCGAAGCCTCGCGTTTGCCGGGGCTGGACGGGCAGAAAATGTCCAAGAGTTATGGCAATGCCATCGCCCTGCGCGAAGACAAGGATGTGCTCAGCAAGAAGGTGCGCACCATGCCGACCGATCCGGCGCGGGTGCGCCGCACCGATCCCGGCGATCCCGACAAATGCCCGGTGTGGCAATTCCATGTGGTGTACTCCGACGACGCTACCCGGCAATGGGTAGGCAAGGGCTGCCGCAGCGCAGGTATCGGCTGCCTCGAATGCAAGCAGCCGGTGATCGACGCCATCGTCAAGGAGCAGGAGCCGATGCACGAGCGCGCCCAGCAATACCTGGACGATCCTTCGCTGGTGCGGGCGATCGTGGCGGACGGCTGCGATCATGCGCGCAAGCTGGCGCAGGATACGATGCGCGACGTGCGCGAAGCGATGGGGCTGAGCTATAGCTGAGCCAACTTCAAATTGCATCAATTCAACCGATAAGCAGGCAGGCGTGGCGATAAATCCGGTTTCTCCCTGGGTCAGCCGCTTCGGCGGCCTGATACCGGCCGCAGCCGGTCCTGTGCTGGACCTGGCTTGCGGCAACGGCCGCCATGCCATGTGGCTGGCGCAGCGCGGGCTGGAGGTGCTGGCGGTCGACCGCAACCCTGAACTGCTGGCGGAGGTAGCAGCGTCCGGCATAGCGACGCTGCAGATCGACCTCGAGACTGGCCCCTCGGAGCCGTTGTCGGCCTTGTTCCAGCCGCAGCGCTTCAGCGCCGTGGTGGCGACCAACTACCTGCACCGACCCCTGTTTCCCCTGATATTGTCTAGCGTGGCGCCACATGGCATCCTGCTATATGAAACGTTTGCCGCCGGCAATGAGCAATTTGGCAAGCCGTCCAGCCCCGATTTCCTGCTCCAGCCCGGCGAATTGCTGGCCCTGCTGGCGGCCGACAGCGCCAGCCGCTGGCATGTGCTGGCTTTCGAGGACGGGTTCGTGGAAGGGCCGAAACCGGCCATGGTGCAGCGCATCTGCGCCGTCAAGCAGGCCGGCGGCCTGGCGCCAGCCCTGCGGATTGGGTGAGGAATTGGATGAAAAGCCTGGCGCAGCCTATAGGTGGATTGCTATTAGGCAACTGTATTTGTAAGCTGTTTTACAAGCGGAAATACCCACAGCCACTATGATCCGCTACAATCAGTCTTTTATTTTTTCGCATTCACGATCATGATCAAGGGCAGCATTGTTGCAATCGTTACTCCCATGCATACCGACGGCAGCCTCGACTTGCCAGGTTTGCGCAAGCTGATCGACTGGCACATCGCGGAAGGGACCGACGCCATCGTTATCGTCGGCACTTCCGGCGAATCGCCGACAGTCACGGTGGAAGAGCACTGTGCCCTGATCAAGCTGGCGGTCGACCATGCCGCCAAACGGATTCCCATCATCGCCGGCAGCGGCGGCAATTCCACCGCGGAAGCGATCCAGCTGACCCGTTTCGCCAAGGAAGCCGGCGCCGACGCTTCGCTGCAGGTGGTGCCTTACTACAACCGGCCGACGCAAGAAGGCATGTACCAGCATTTCAAGAAGATCGCCGAATCGGTCGACTTGCCTATCATCCTGTACAACGTGCCGGGCCGCACCGTGGCCGACATGAGCAACGAGACTATCCTGCGCCTGGCGCAGGTGCCGGGAATCATCGGCGTCAAGGATGCCACTGGCAATATCGGCCGCGGTTCCGACCTGATCCGCCTGGCGCCGCCTGAATTCGCCGTCTATTCCGGCGACGATGCGACCGCCATGGCGCTGATGTTCTGCGGCGGCAAGGGTAATATTTCGGTGACCGCCAACGTCGCTCCGCGCGACATGCACCTGCTGTGCGTCGCTGCCATGGACGGCAATGTCGCCGAAGCTGTCAAACTGAACAACAAACTTTTACCGCTGCATAATAAATTATTTGTTGAGCCGAATCCTTTGCCTGTGAAATGGGCTCTCACAGAGATGGGCATGATGTCCGACGGAATCCGTCTGCCATTGGTGCCGCTGGCCGCCGAGTACCATGCAACGGTGCGGGCGGCGCTGCGTGAATCGGGTGTATTACAATAAACTGCGCTGACAGGCGTTTCCATTTCTCTCGTTTTTTTGATCCTGTATCCACATGACTATTCGCAAGAACATTTCATCGACTCAAATCAGTCTCACACAACGTGGCGTTGTCATCGCTTTGGCGCTCGCCGGTCTGGCAGGATGTTCGTCGATCGGGTCGGTGCTTGAGCCGGATCGCATCGATTACAAAAGCGCAGGCAAGGTGACGGCGCCGAAACTGGATATCCCGCCTGACCTGACCCAGTTGCAGCGCGAGAATCGTTATGCGATTCCCGAATCGAACGCAGGCACCGCCACCGCTTCCGGCTACAACCTGGAGCAGGGCGTGACACGCCCGGCCGAAGCTGCCGCCGCAGTCGCGCCGAACGCCGCGCCGGACATGCATATCGAACGCGACGGTTCGCAGCGCTGGCTGGTGGTGAAGGCCACCCCTGACAGCCTGTGGCCTAAGGTCAAGGATTTCTGGCAAGACTCGGGTTTCCTGATCAATGTCGAAAATCCGGAAACCGGCGTGATGGAAACCGACTGGGCGGAGAACCGCGCCAAGATCCCGCAGGATTTCGTGCGCAACACGCTGGGCAAGGTCTTCGATTCCCTGTATTCGACCGGCGAACGCGACAAGTTCCGCACCCGCCTGGAACGCGGACCTAACGGCACCACCGAAATCTACATCAGCCACCGCGGCGCGGAAGAAGTGCTGTCCGGCGCGCAGAAGGAATCGAGCATCTGGACTGCCCGCGCTCCCGATCCGCAGCTGGAAGCAGAATTCCTGGCGCGCCTGATGGGCCGCCTGGGCAATGACGAAGTGAAGGCCAAGGCTGCTGTCGCCAATGCGCCATCGCTGCAAGCACGTTCGAAGCTGGTCAAGAATGCCGCCGGCGATTACGTGCAAGTTGACGAAGGTTTCGACCGCGCATGGCGCCGTGTTGGCCTGGCGCTGGACCGCGTCGGCTTCACGGTGGAAGACCGCGACCGCACGCAAGGCCTGTACTTCGTGCGCTACGTCGACCAGGACGCGGACGCCAAGGACAAGAAATCGGACAAGGGCTTCTTCGCCAGGATGTTCAGCAGCTCGGATAGCGACAAGGCAAAGAATGCGGCCAGCTACCGCATCCTGGTCAAAGGTTCCGACACCGGCAGCCAGGTCGCAGTGCTGAACAAGGAAGGCAAGCCCGAATTGTCGAAAACATCCGACAAGATCCTGGCCCTCTTGAACGAACAGCTGAAGTAAGCTGAAGTTAAACTGTTACGCAGTCGTAAAAAAGCAATGCGGCTGTCTTCCTGTCACCAGAGCTACCCTTGAAATTCGCAAGTCTGGGTAGCGGCAGCGAAGGCAACGCGTTGCTGATTTCAGCAACGTCAGGCAGCGCCGTCACCAACGTGATGCTTGACTGCGGCTTCGGCATCCGGGAAACCGAACGCCGCCTGGCCCGCCTGGGCCTGGATGGCGCCGCACTCTCCGCAATTATCGTCACCCACGAACACCAGGACCATATCGGCGGCGTTTTTAAGTTCGCTCGCCGCCATCGTTTGCCTGTGTGGCTCACCTACGGTACTTACCAGGCCTTGCGCCAGGACAGCACGGCCGATGTCGCGGTCCGTTTTTGCCGTGACGGCGATGCCTTCGCCGTCGGCGATCTGCAATTGATTCCCTATACGGTCCCGCATGATGCGCGTGAGCCGGTCCAGTACGTCGCCACCGACGGCGATCGCCGGCTGGGCGTGCTGACCGATGCTGGCAAGCTGACCGAGCACCTGGTGCAAGCGCTGGGCGGCAGCGATGCGCTGGTGCTGGAATGCAATCACGACAGGCAGATGCTGAGGGATTCGGCGTATCCGCCGTCGCTCAAGCGCCGCATAGGCGGCGAATACGGCCATCTGTCGAACGAGGCGGCGCGTGAAATCCTGGCGGCGCTGGATCAGTCGCGTTTGCGCAAGGTGGTTGGGGCGCACTTGAGTGCACGCAACAATTTGCCTGAGCTGGCGTATGCAGCGCTGTGCGGCGCCCGCTGCAGCGAATCGGTGGAGGTGACGATAGCGTGCCAGGAAGAAGGCTTTGGCTGGATCGAGATGTAATGCGGGACGTGTAGGGCGCGGGAGATATTTACCCGATGTTCCGGGCAAGAAAAAAGCCGACCCAGGGGTCGGCTTTTTTTAAGCAACCAATGATTACTTGGAAGCAGCAGGTGCGGCAGCAGCTTTAGCAGCGTCAGCAGCAGCGTCAACAGCTGTGTGAGCAGCATCAGCAGCAGCGGAACCAGCAGCAGCAGCAGCGGAACCAGCAGCAGTTGCAGCGTCAGCAGCAGCCGAACCAGCGGCAGTTGCAGCAGCAGCAGCGTCGGATGCAGCGGATGCAGCAGCGTCAGCAGCAGGAGCAGCGACGGATGCAGCAGGAGCAGCGTCAGCAGCAGGAGCTTCGTCTTTTTTGCCGCAAGCAGCCAGAGTCAGAGCCAACAGGGATGCGATCAACAGTGTTTTTTTCATGAATGTTCCTTCAGTAGTAATCAAAAATTTTGCGATGAATAATTACCGGTAATTATCGCTCTACAGGATGTTTTCGCAGTGCTTTGCCGGGACTGCGCATCGCGATGCAACAAAAACTTTCCAGCTCAGAATTATAGCTGGAATTTGTTAAATATGACATTAACGGTTTGCTATTTGGTAAGAATTTGTATCAATGCAACAGCACCTTCACATGTCCGGGTAAACGCCGCTGTTTTGTTGGTGACAGGCGGTAGCCATACATGCTCGGTTTGTCGTTGAGCGCGCATTTGCCGTCGTTGCATGACTAATCGCAGTAAATGCGTATGAATATCCGCTTTCGGTGATTTATTTGTTAAATAATGTGAATTACAGATAATGTTTATACAAATCGGATTAAATATTAACTTCGCTATATGTTTTATTATTAATGGCATTAAAACAAAGTTATATTTATTCTATATCGGGGTTTTAACTCTACAGGGTGGGCATGGCTGCCCCCCTACGCGCATTCAGCTGCTCAGCCGAGCGTAATCCAGCCGTCTTCGTACCAGGTATGGAGCGCCTCCAGCACATCGGTGGAAACCTTGGCGGCGTCTTCGCTATCGAGCCGGCGCTGGTCAGCCAGCAATGTCAACGAAGCTTTGTCGGCGCGGCCGGCAGCAAACGATTCGCCATTGATGAATACATGCTTGCCGCGATACAGCATCTGGGTCTTGCGCGACAGCGCCACGCCACGCTTGTGTAGTGACACGGTAAAGCGCGCCAGGGTCAGGGGCCGTGGCGGCGATTCGAAAAACACGCTGGCCTTGGGTTCGGACAAATACTCGCCGACGAAAATGGCGATATCGTCTTCTGTGAAGCGTACCTTGTTGAGCTCGTCCGAGATTTGCGCCAGCATGCCGGTGCCGATTTCAGCCGGATGCTTGCTGGCTTGCAGGTCCGGGTCGGCATAGCGCCCCGGCAGGTCGATCGAATCGGCCATGAACTGCAGGAAAGCTTCGCCCAGCTCCTGGAACGGCGGCGCGCGGAAGCCGATCGAATACGTCATGCATTCGCCGATTGCGGTGCCGTCGTGGGCGTATTGTGGCGGCAGGTAGAGCATGTCGCCCGGTTCCAGGACAAATTCCTGCTCCGGTTCGAAGTTCTTGAGTATCTTCAGCGCGCTGCCTTCGACCAGGGTCAGGTCCTGGGTAGCGCCGATTTTCCAGCGCCGCTGGCCGTGGGCCTGCAACAAAAACACATCGTAGGAGTCAAAGTGCGGACCGACGCCGCCGTTATCGGTGGCATAGCTGATCATCAGGTCATCCAGCCGTGCATCGGGGATGAAGCGGAACTGGCGCAGCAGGGCGTCGGCGCCGTCGTCGTGCAGGTTGACGCCTTGCACCAGCAGGGTCCAGTCTTTCTGCGCCGTGCTCGGCAGTTCCGGGGCCGGGCCGTTGCTGACTTGCCATTGCTGCTTGAAATGGGTCACCAGGCGCGATTCGACGTCGTCGCGCCGGGCCAGTTCAAACAGGGCGTCGGGCGACAGCAGGGGAATGAAGCCAGGCAAAGCCTGGCGGATCAGCAGGGGTTTTTTGTGCCAGTAATCGCGTAAGAATCGCGCGGGCGACAGGCCGCCCAGGAGTGTTGAATTTTTCATGCCGCCATTATATCGGGTTGCATGCCTTAAAATGAGGGCAGGGAATCTGGATTCGACGCGCAATCAAGGCGGTGCAGGCCGTTTGGATGGGCTTAGTACGTAATTTTTTGCTATCTCGGCAAGACGGGACCGTTCCGGCGGGTATAATCCGAACGCATGTTAAATGAAAGGAATGATCATGAAGATTGCCAAAAATACGGTAGTGACTGTACGCTACAAATTGTCAGATGCCCAAGGCAATCTGATCGAAGAAAGCAGCGAACCGATGGTGTATTTGCACGGCGGTTACGAAAACACGCTGCCGAAAATCGAAGAAGCACTGGATGGCAAGGAAGTCGGCTATCAGACCGAGCTGCAGGTTGAGCCGGACGACGCGTTCGGCGAATACGATTCGAACCTGGTCAAGATAGAGCCGCGCAACCGCCTGCCGACGCCGCTGGAAGTCGGCATGCAGTTCGAGGGCACGCCGGACAACGAGGATGAAGAAGAACAGGCATTGATTTTCACGGTGACCGATATCGCCGATGACAAGGTTGTGCTGGACGGTAATCATCCGCTGGCCGGGATTGCCCTGCGTTTCGACCTGAGCGTGACGGAAGTGCGCGCTGCCTCGGAAGAAGAAATCGCCCATCAGCATGTGCATGGCGCCCATGGCCACGACCATGACGATCATGACGACGATGGCGCTGACGATCATTTTCGCAGCCATCCTATCCACTAAGCTGTCAGTGTCTTGCGCCGTGCAACTGTGACGGCGCCTGAAAAAAAGCCGCAGACCTGTTCTGCGGCTTTTTTGTTTTCAAACAACCGGCTGAGGCGCGGCTAGCGGCGCGACAGCGTAGGCTGGTCGGCAGGTTTTCCGAGTTCGAACAGTTTCGGGCTGGCCGGGTCCACCGTGACTTTCAGCCAGCCGGCGGGGACTTCCAGGTCGCCCAGGTTGCGCTGCCAGACGATATTCGCGGGATTGGGCGAAGCGGTCCCGTGCGGTCCGTGGATTACGAGCACCTTGCCCTCGAAATGCGCGGCGTGTGAATTGATGCGCTGGCGGATTTCGGTAAAGCCGTCACGCTTGACGTTGAAGTCGAACACACGATGGCGCTGGGTGGCCAGCGGATCGCCGTCGCAAAACAGGACCACCGCATCCGATTTCTTCTGCGACGCATTCAGGAAAACGCGCTGCAGCCATTCCCGGTTGGCGATCTGCCGGTCTTCGAATTCGCTGTTGCGGCCGCCTTCCGCCAGGTAATGGTTATTGGCGGCGGGCAGGTTGATGGTGGCGAACACCACGTTGCCGATTTCCCAGCGCGCATTCTCCACGTAGCTGCGGAATTTCGGCGAGGTCGATTGCCGGATCAGCGGGATCTTGCTGTCGCCAAAAGAAAATTCGTCGGAAAAGAACAGGTCGCGGATCCGGCCCAGGCGTTCTATTGCGGCGGAGCGGTCGGCCGTGGTTCTGCACGTCACCCAGTCGCTGGCCGACAGAGAAACGATCAAGCCGTTTTTTGCGCTGCTCAGCAAAGCCTTGCGCTGGCCGTACAACTTGTCGGTGCACGGCTCGCTGCTGGCCTTGATGCCGTTCGCCACCACAAACGCCAGGTTGTCGGCGTCGGTTTCGCTGATGGCGCTGCGCAGTGCTGTTTCATCGGCATTGCTGCGAAACACATGTGCAATCACGCCGAAACTGAAGCCGTTGGTTTGCGCCAGCACCGATCCGCAATTTGCCGCCAGCGCCAGCAGCAGCACTAGCTGAAGCGGCAGTGCGCGGCGCGGGCGGACGAACATGCTCATCAGCTTTTCTGCCCGTTGCTGAGATGTTTAAGCCGATACAGCTGCTCCAGGGCTTCGCGCGGAGTCAGGGCATCGGGTCGATGCTGTCCAGGGCGATCAGCAATTCGCTGTCCAGGACCTCGCTGCCGGCGGTTTCATCGATGTCCAGACTGGCGGCTTGCGCAAACAGGTCGAATTGCGGCGTCGGCTGCATCGATTGCGATTCCAGCAAAGCCAGGTGCTTGCGGGCGGCGCGGATCACCGGCGCCGGTACGCCGGCCAGCTGCGCCACCTGCAAGCCGTAGCTCTGCGATGCGGGCCCTGCCTGCACTGCATGCAGGAAGACGATGCTGTCCTTGTGCTCGACCGCCGACAAATGGACGTTGGCCGCAGACGGATGCAGGTCCGGCAGCTGGGTCAGTTCGAAATAATGGGTGGCGAACAAGGTGAAGCTGCGGGTGGCGTCGATCAGGTGGCGCGCGATCGCCCACGCCAGCGCCAGGCCGTCGAAGGTCGAGGTGCCGCGGCCTACTTCATCCATCAGCACCAGCGAGTTTTCGCTGGCGCCGTTGAGGATCGCTGCGGATTCGGTCATTTCGACCATGAAGGTGGAACGGCCGCCGGCCAGGTCGTCGGCGGCGCCGATGCGGGTGAAGATGCGGTCGATCGGGCCCAGCACGGCGCTGTCGGCCGGCACGTAGCTGCCGACGTAGGCCAGCAGGGTGATCAGCGCCACCTGGCGCATGAAAGTCGATTTACCGCCCATGTTGGGGCCGGTGATCAGCAGCAGCTTGCGTTCGGTTGACAGCTGGCAGTCGTTGGCGATGAAGCGTTCAATCTGCTTTTCCACCACCGGATGGCGTCCCTGCACGATCTGGATCGCCGGTTCGTTCACCAGCCGCGGTACGCACCAGTCATGGCGCGCGGCATGGTCGGCCAGCGCCACCAAGGTGTCGAGCTGGGCCAGCGCGTGGGCGATGTTTTGCAAGGTGCCGATATGCGGCGCCAGGTCTTGCAAGATCTGGTCGTACAGCGCTTTCTCGCGGATCAGCGCGCGTTCCTGCGCCGACAGGGCCTTGTCTTCAAACGCTTTCAGTTCCGGCGTGATGTAGCGCTCGGCATTCTTCAGGGTCTGGCGCCGGCGGTAATCGTCAGGCACCTTGGTGGTCTGGCCGTGCGTGACTTCGATGTAGAAGCCGTGCACCTTGTTGTATTCGACGCGCAGGTTGGCGATGCCGGTGCGTGCCCGTTCACGCGTTTCCAGGTCGACCAGGAACTGGCCGGCGTTTTCCGACAGTCCGCGCAGTTCATCCAGTTCGGCGTCGAAGCCGGTGGCGATGACGCCGCCGTCGCGCACCATGGTCGACGGCTCGGCCGCGATCGCGGTCTGCAGCAGCTGCAGGCAGTCGACCGGGGTTTCCAGCGCGCTTTGCAGCTCCTGCAGCAGCGGCACTTGGTTTTCAGCTTGATTTTCGCTGCCGCACATGGCGATGTCGGCGCGCAGGGAGTCCAGCTGCAGCAGGCCGTCGCGCAAGCCGGCCAGGTCGCGCGGCCGCGCCGACAGCAGGGCGATGCGGGCGGTGATCCGTTCGATGTCCGGCACCGCGCTCAGCGTACTGGAAATGGCGCTGCCGGTATCGGCGGCAATCAAGGCGCCGATCGCCGCATGGCGGCCGCGGGCCACTGCCTGGTCGCGCTTGGCGTGGTGCAGCCAATGGCGCAGCAGGCGCGAGCCCATTGCGGTGCGGCAGTGGTCCAGCAGCGAAAACAGGGTGGGCGCGCCGGACGAGGCATCCTGGCCGCGTATGGTTTCGGTCAGTTCCAGGTTGCGCCGGGTGGCGGCGTCGAGGCCGATGAATTCGTTTTCGGTTTCAACCGTGAGCGTGCGCACATGCTGCAAACCCTTGCCCTGGGTCGACTGCGCATAACGCAGCAGGGCGCCTGCGGCGCCGATGGCAGCGCTCAAGCCCTCGGCGCCGAAGCCGCCCAGGCTGCTGACGGCGAGCTGGTCGAGCAGCGCTTTCTGGCCGTTGGCGATATCGAAATGCCATTCTGGCACGGTGGTGGCCTTATCGACCACGGCGCTGCCCCACATCGTTTCCACCATGTCGGCGGCCAGTATCTCGGCCGGCGCGATGCGTTCCAGTTCCTGCTTTAGCAGGGTATCCAGCGTCGCCGCTTCGCAGGCGAATTCCATCATCTTCAAGGCGCCGCTGGCCATCGACAGCCAGGCCAGGCCGACCTTGAGCGCCTTGCGCTGCTGGGTAACGTACAGCGCCAGCAAGGGCTGGTCCGATTTTTCCGGCAGCAGGTTGGAGTCGGTCAGGGTGCCGGGCGTGATCACGCGCAGCACTTTGCGATCGACCGGCCCTTTGCTGGTGGCCGGATCGCCGATCTGTTCGCACAGCGCCACCGATTCGCCCAGCTTGATCAGCTTGGCCAGGTACTGGTCGGCGGAGTGGAAGGGTACGCCGCACATCTTGATCGGTGCGTTGTTGTAGGTGCCGCGCGCGGTCAGCGTGATGCCGAGCAGGCGCGCCGCTTTTTCCGCATCGTTGAAAAACAGTTCGTAAAAATCCCCCATCCGGTAAAACACGAGCGTGTCCGGATAGTCGGCCTTGATGCCGAGGTACTGCTGCATGCCGGGTGAAACTTTTTGTGCCGCTGCCGTCATCGGGCGGCCCGTTGCTGGAAATTTGATTGCATTAAATGGGTTCTTTCTCAGGTGCCGGATGGCACCTGATCGCTAATATTCGAGAATAGGCGATATTGTAAGCCGAACAAGGCTCAGCCGCCATTTGTTTGCGGTTCGGGATGCCTGTTGCACAAGCATTGGCGCGCTTGCTTTTATCGCGGCGGCGCGCTGTCCTGGAAAAACATTTCGCGCATCAGGAACTGCTGCAGTTCTGCCGTATCCTTCAGCCTGGCGCTGAGCGTGATGACGCGGCCCAGCCGTTGCGAGCGCCACGGAATGTCGGTGCTGGTCTTCTTGCGAATCATCTCTATCATCTTGTTGACGATCGCCATCTCGATGCTTTCGTCGCTGCCGCGCTCGACCGGGATGTTCTGCTGCGCGCTGCGGCTGGCGTTGGCGTTCCAGCCGCGGAAAATCAGGCTGGCGCGGAACGGGGTTTTATCGCGCACTTCGAAGATGCCGCCGGACTTGTCCTTGTCCATGCCCATCCAGCCGCGCTGCGCCTGGATATTGGCGCGCGCGATGTCGTTCGGCGATTGCGGCGCTTCTTCCGCGGTCTCGCCGGCTTCGGCGCGTTCCTGGGCCTGGGCCGCTTCACGCCGCTGGCGCGCGGCCTGGATGTGTGAAGAAAAATCCTCTTCTACCGATTGCTGGTACTTGGGGGCGTCGGGCGGCGGCGGTATGCTCGGTTCCGGCGCGGCTGCGACGACTATCGGTTTGCGGACCTGATCCTGTTTCGATGCGGACTTGCGTGGTTTGGGCGCGGATTTCGGCTTGGCGGGAGGCGTCTGCAGTTTCGGCGGCGGCACGCTGCTGGGCGCAGTCGCGGCGCTGATGAGCAGCAATCCCATGTTGCCAGGCGAGGGCGAGGCCAACGGCAGCTCGACCGCCAGCTTGGTCAGCAAGAACCAGATGCCGATAATGTGGACCAGGACGGAAACCAGCACGCCGATGATCTTGGAAATGCGCCATTGACCGGCCTGCTGCTGGTCTGTCTGCGACGTTTCGCCCGGAGTTTCGCCTGGATTAACACTCCCTTCCTTCATCGATTCAGCCTTGTATCGTCAACGTGATTGCAAGTTTGATAGCGTCGGCGGCGGCTCCGCAGGAAACCGTGCCGTCCGCTGTCAAGGTTCTGGCGCCAAAGGTCGTCATGTTACCGTAACCAGCTTAAAACGCCATTGCCGGCGGCCCGCCCGGAGGCCAGGCAGGCGCTGAGCAGGTAGCCGCCGGTGGGCGCTTCCCAGTCCAGCATTTCGCCGGCACAGAATACGCCCGGCAAGGCCTTCAGCATGAGCCCCTGGTCCATGCCTTCAAACCTTACGCCGCCAGCGCTGCTGATGGCTTCGTCGATAGGGCGGGCAGCCAGCAGGGTCAGCGGCAGCGCCTTGATGGCTTGCGCCAGCAGCAAGGGCTGGCCAAAATCGGCGGCCGGCACCAGTTCCCGCAGCAGGCTGGTCTTGACCCCTTTCAGGCCGAGGCGGCTTTGCAGGTGGCTGGACCAGGAGCGCGCGCCGCGCGGCCGCGCCACTTCGTCCGTGACGCGTTGCAGGGACCAGTCCGGCAACAGGTCGAGATATATCTGGGCGCTGCCGCTGGCGGCGATGCGGTCGCGCAGGCCCGCCGACAGCGCATAGACCAGGCTGCCTTCGATGCCGTCGGCGGTAATCACGAATTCGCCCTGCTTGCGCAGTTCCGGCCGGTCGCCATCGCTGACCGGGGTGCCGGCCACCGGAGTGCCGGCCACCGGAGTGCCGGCCACCGGATTGCCGGCCACAGTGATAGCTACCGATTTCAGATGATGGCCGGCGAAGTGCTCGCGGAAATATTCGCTCCAGCCTGCCTCGAAACCGCAATTCGCGGGCAGCAGCGGTGCCAAGGCCACCTCGCGCTGCGCCAGCAGCGGCACCCATTTTGCATCGGAGCCCAGGCGTGCCCAGCTGCCGCCGCCCAAGGCTAGCACGACGGAATCGGCATTCACTGCGAGCGGTCCTTGCGGTGTTTCGAAAGACAGCGCGCCGGCTTCGTTCCAGCCTAGCCAGCGATGGCGCATGTGGAAGCCGACGCCGGCCTGGCGCAAGCGATGCAGCCAGGCGCGCAGCAGCGGCGCGGCTTTCATGTCGGTAGGGAACACGCGGCCGGAGGAGCCGATGAAAGTTTCTATGCCAAGCGCGTGCACCCATGCGCGCAGGGCATCCGGGCTGAACTGGTCCAGCAGCGGTCCGATTTGCGGACGGCGCGCGCCGTAGCGCGACAGGAAATCGTCGTAGGCCTCGGAGTGGGTCAGGTTCATGCCGCCTTTGCCGGCCAGCAGGAACTTGCGGCCTACCGAGGGCATGGCGTCATACACATGGACTTGCATCCCGCCGGCCGCCAGCACTTCGGCCGCCATCAGGCCGGCCGGGCCGCCGCCGATGACGGCGACTGTTTTTTGCAATCCGGAATTGTTCAGCGAAGTCATCAGTCGGGGCAAGCCAATAAAGCCAATCCTGTAGTGTGGTTCAAGGGAGGTTCAACAGGAAAAATCGCAGGAAGAGTTGCAGGAACTGCCATAAAAATCTGCCAGAGGAAGCGGTCTGCAACTTTACCATATTGCAGCAATCAACACGGCCGGCAAGCAGCCGCTAAAAGCATCTAGTGACATGGAAACAAAAGAGGCTGGTTTGCACCAGCCTCTTTTACAGAGAGTTACATTTTTCCTGCCAGATAAACGCTAGGACACAATAGCCAATACTAGCGTTTCAGCTGGCTGCTCAGTTGGCTGATATCGCGCACCGCGCCGCGGTCGGCCGAAGTCGCCATGGCGGCATAGGCTTGCAATGCCTGCGATACATAACGCTGGCGATTGACCGGTTTCCAGGCGTCCTTGCCCTTTGCTTCCATCGCGGCACGGCGTTGCGCCAGGTCGCTGTCGCTGATCTTCAGGTGCATGCGGCGTTCAGGGATATCGATTTCGATGATGTCGCCTTCCTCCACCAGGCCGATGGCGCCGCCTTCGGCCGCTTCCGGCGAGGCATGGCCGATCACCAGGCCGGACGAACCGCCGGAGAAGCGGCCGTCGGTGAACAGCGCGCAGGATTTGCCCAGGCCCTTGGATTTGATGTACGAAGTCGGGTACAGCATTTCCTGCATCCCCGGGCCGCCTTTCGGTCCTTCGTAGCGGATGATGACGACGTCGCCGGCATGCACGGTGTCGCCCAGGATCGCTTCCACGGCGTCGTCCTGGCTCTCGAAGACACGGGCGCGGCCGCTGAACTTGAGGATGCTTTCATCGACGCCGGCGGTTTTGACGATGCAGCCGTTTTCCGCCAGGTTGCCGTACAGGACCGCCAGGCCGCCGTCTTGCGAATAAGCGTGCGCCTTGTTGCGGATGCAGCCGTTGTCGCGGTCGGTGTCGAGGCTGGCGAAGCGCTTTTCCTGGGAGAACGCGACCTGGGTCGGCACACCGCCGGGAGCTGCGCTGAACATCTTATGTACCGCCGGATCCTGGGTTTGCGTGATGTCGTTATTGGCGATGGAATCCGCCAGGGTCTTGGCGTGAATCGTCGGCCGGCTGGTGTCGAGCAGGCCGGCGCGCGCCAGTTCGCCGAGGATGCTGACGATGCCGCCGGCGCGGTGCACGTCTTCGATATGGTATTTGTCGGTCATTGGCGCCACCTTGCACAGGCAAGGCACGTGGCGCGAGATGCGGTCGATGTCAGCCATCTTGAAATCGACTTCGGCTTCCTGCGCCGCCGCCAGCAGATGCAGCACGGTGTTGGTCGAGCCGCCCATGGCGACGTCCAGCGTCATGGCGTTTTCAAACGAAGCCTTGGTGGCGATGTTGCGCGGCAGGACCGAGTAGTCGTCTTGTTCGTAATGGCGTTTGGCCAGCTCGACGATCAGGCGGCCGGCGCGCAGGAACAGTTCCTTGCGGTCGGCGTGGGTGGCGAGGATGGTGCCGTTGCCGGGCAGCGCCAGGCCCAGCGCTTCGGTCAGGCAATTCATCGAGTTGGCGGTGAACATGCCGGAACAGGAGCCGCAGGTAGGGCAGGCCGAGCGTTCGATTTCAGCGATGTCGGCATCGCTGACGCTGGCGTCGCCCGCCTTGATCATAGCGTCCACCAGGTCGATCTTGAAAATCTTCTGGTCGATGACGGCCACGCCCGGCAGCTTTTCAACCACCTTGCCGGCTTCCATCGGGCCGCCGGAAACAAACACCACCGGGATATTCAGGCGCATGGCTGCCATCAGCATGCCGGGCGTGATCTTGTCGCAGTTGGAGATGCACACCATGGCATCGGCGCAATGGGCGTTGACCATGTATTCGACCGAATCGGCGATCAGTTCGCGCGACGGCAGCGAGTACAGCATGCCGCCATGGCCCATGGCGATGCCGTCGTCCACCGCGATGGTGTTGAATTCCTTGGCGACGCCGCCGGCTGCTTCGATTTCGCGCGCCACCATCTGGCCCAGGTCCTTGAGGTGGACGTGGCCCGGCACGAACTGGGTAAACGAGTTGACTACCGCAATGATCGGCTTGTCGAAATCGCCGTCTTTCATGCCTGTGGCGCGCCACAGGGCGCGGGCGCCGGCCATGTTGCGGCCGTGGGTGGTGGTGCGGGAACGGTATTGCGGCATGGTCTACTTCTCCAGACATGATCTACTTCGATTAGTGGCTTAAGGCTGACGCTAGATTGCCTTGCCCATAAGGCCATGTCAAATATATGATTTATGGGCTATTAATATCTATTGCATATATATTGGATTTTGCGTGTTTGCCGATGCTGGACTGCAGGATTTCTTGCTGATTTGTATTTAATTACTCAATAATATTAAATTATTAGAAAAATATTCTAATAGTTTGTGATTTAGGGATCTTTGTTGCAATAATTTTCCATGCGGATAATCCTACAATGACTGCAGGTAATCTCGCCGTACAGTCCAGCATGGAGCGCTTCTTATGACTTCCGATCATTCCTCAGGTTCGCCGGCAATGCATGCCGAAACACATGTCGACACCCAGCTGGTGCATTGCGGCCGCGAACCGGCGCGTTTTGCCGGCATGGTGAATACGCCGGTGTTCCGCGGTTCGACCATCATCGCCAACAACCTGGAAGACTGGGAAGCCGCGCGCCAGATCGACAATCCGATGTCCAACTACGGCCGCTTCGGCACGCCGACTACCCGTTCCTTCGAGCAGGCGATCGTGACACTGGAAGGTGGCCATAACTGCCTGGTGTTCCCGTCCGGCCTGTCGGCCTGCACCCACAGCATCATGGCGTTCGTCAAAAGCGGCGACCACGTCCTGATTACCGACAGCGTGTATGGCCCGACCCGCACCTTCGCCGACCGCGTCTTGCGCCGCATGGGCGTGGAGGTGGAGTATTTCGATCCGCTGATCGGCGGCGAAATCCGTACGTTGCTGCGGCCGAACACCAGCGTGGTGTTTGTCGAGTCGCCCGGATCGTGGACTTTTGAAGTGCAGGACATCCCGGCCATCGCCGAAGAGGCGCACAAGGTCGGCGCTTACGTATTGCTCGACAATACCTGGGCCACGCCGCTGTTTTTCAAGCCCTTCGAACATGGCGTCGATGTCTCGATCCATGCCGCCACCAAGTACATCGTCGGCCACTCCGACGCCTTGCTCGGCGTCGCCAGCGCCAACGAACGGGCCTGGTGTATCCTCAAGCACGGCGCCCATGATTTCGGCCAGACCGCCGGTCCGGACGATATTTATCTGGCGTTGCGCGGCATGCGCAGCATGGGAGTGCGCCTGCGCCAGCACTCGGAGAGCGGCATCCAGCTGGCCGAGTACCTGCAGACCCAGCCGCTGGTGGAGCGGGTGCTGCATCCGGCCTTGCCGTCCGATCCCGGCCACAAGCTGTGGCAGCGCGATTTCCTCGGCGCCAGCGGGCTGTTTACGATTGCCCTGAAAGAAGTCGGCCGTCCGGCGCTGTCGAAATTTTTCGACGGCCTGCAATTGTTCGGGATCGGCCTGTCGTGGGGTGGTTTTGAGAGCCTGGCTCTACCGCTGGACAAGCCGCCGACCCGGGTGGCTTCGGGTACAACCTACCCGAACCCGCTGGTGCGGATCCATGTCGGCCTGGAAAACATCGACGACCTGGTCGCCGACATGGGCCAGGCGTTCAAGCGCATGGAGCAGGCGCTTTAATCTGGTTAATCTAATCCCATGTAGTCGAGCGGCAGCGCCGTCGTGTGCTTGATCTGTTCCATGGCGAAGCTGGCGTTGACGTCGAACAAGGCGTTCGACTGCGTCAGCTTCTGGTATACCGCGTCGTAGGCGGCGATATTCGGCACCACCACCCGCAGCAGGTAATCGATGTTGCCGCTCATGCGGTAAAACTCGACCACTTCCGGAATCAGCTTGACGGTATTGCTGAACTGCGCATACCAGTTGGCGTTGTGCTGGTTGGTCTTGACCGAAACGAATACCGTGACGCCGACGTTGAGCTTATTGGCGTCCAGCAGCGCCACCCGGCGCAGCACCACGCCATCCTCTTCCAGTTTCTGTATGCGGCGCCAGCATGGCGTCGAGGACAGGTTCACCTTCTCGGCGATCTCCGCCACCGGCGTGCTGGCGTCTTCCTGCAGGATGGCCAGAATCTGTTTATCTATTTTATCCATGGTCGGCTTGATTCGAGATGAGTGTCGGCAGAGGCAGTTTAGCGCCACTTGCGCCAACGCAGCGGATTTCGAGTGTTTTGCCTATGTCCTCGATTGACTTTGCCGCCCGGGAGGCAGATATTAACGGCGCAACATCTATAAATACAAGAGGGAGACACAATTGCGCATTTCTTTACCAAAACCATTCCGCCTGCGCCCCATGGCCCGTGCACTGACATTGGCAACCCGTACTGCTGCCGTACTGGGCGCGGGATTCGTCATCTGCGCGCCGGCCGGCGCAGCGAATTTTTCGCAGATGGTGTTTTTCGGCGACTCGCTGACCGACACCGGATATTTCACCGGCGTCGGCAAGCAGCCGTCGTTTACCACCAATCCCGATCCGGTCTGGGCGCAGATCCTGGCGCATAAATACGGCACCACCGCCAATCCGGCGGCCGTGCTGACGCCGAGCGGGGTGCAAGCGGCCGGCGGCACCGACTATGCAGTCGGCGGCGCCCGCGTGACCAGCCAGAACGGCTGGCCCGACGCCGCCACGGCGCCTCTGGTGCCGACCGTCACCAGCCAGGTCCAGGCTTACCTGGCCGCCAATCCGCGCCTCGACAGCAAAGGCTTGTACGCGGTCTGGGCAGGCGCCAACGACATATTCGGCTATACCCAGACCAATATCGCAGGCCTGCTCAATCCGGCGACGCAGACCGCCACCGCGGTGCAGACGATCCAGCAAGTCGCCGGAGAAGCCGGCAATGTGGTCAGCCTGGTCAGGCAATTGCAGCAGGCCGGCGCCGGCACCGTGATTGTCATCAATCTGCCGGACGTCGGCCGCACTCCACAAGGATCGTCGATCCCTGCGCTGGCCACCTTGTGGAC
Source organism: Collimonas fungivorans (assembly GCF_001584145.1). Classification (NCBI taxonomy): domain Bacteria; kingdom Pseudomonadati; phylum Pseudomonadota; class Betaproteobacteria; order Burkholderiales; family Oxalobacteraceae; genus Collimonas; species Collimonas fungivorans. The sequence continues at coordinate 2,256,852 of NZ_CP013232.1, forward strand.
AGCGGCTTCGACCAGCTTCAACGACAGCCTGAACAGCGGCCTGAGCGGCCTGGGCGGCAATATCGTCGCGCTCAACGCCTTCGGCTTGCTGCGTGAAGCGATCGCCAATCCTGGCTTGTACGGCTTCACCAACGTCACCACACAGGCTTGCACCACCAGCTCTTCGTCGACTTGCACCACCTCGACTCTGGTGGCGCCGAACGCCGACCAGACTTATCTGTTCGCCGACGGCGTCCATCCTACCGGCGCCGGCCATGCCATCCTGGCGCAGTATGTCGAATCGGTATTGCAGGCTCCGGGCCAGATCGGCATGCTGGCGGAAGCGCCGCTGGCCGGCGCCCAGGCTTTCACCCGGGTGATCGACGACCGCCTGCGCCTGACGCCGCGCGCAGGACAGGTAGAAGCCTATGCCGCCTATGACAACACCCACCAGAGCCTGGACCACAACGGCAACAATCCTGGCCTGGACGGTTCGTCCAACAGTTTGTCGGTCGGCGTCGACTATGCGCTTAACCAGAACGTTACGGTCGGCGGCGCTTTCGGTTTCGCCCATAACAAGGCGAATTTCGGCAACGACACCGGCGGCTTCAAGCTGGACCAGGCTATGTTGTCGGCCTATACCCAGTACCGCGACGGCGCCTGGGCGCTCAACGCGCTGGGCATGGTCGGTTCGCTGCAGTACAAGGACGTGACCCGCAACATCGTCTTGGGCGCCACTACCCGCAGCGAGAGCGGCAGCAGCAACGGCCACCAGTTCCTGCTGCGCATCGGCGGCCAGTACGACTTTGACCTTGGCGCGCTGGTCCTGAGCCCGGTCGGCAACTTGACCTGGCAACAGGTCAATGTCGGCGGCTATACGGAAAACGGCAACGACAGCACGGCCATGAACTTCCAGTCGCAGCGGCGCAATTCGCTGGTGTCGAGCCTGGGCGCGCAGGTCAGCAGCAAGCTGACGCTGGGTCAGTATGCGGTGCAGCCGTTCGCCAAGCTGGCGTGGGAAAAAGAGTTTGAAGACAGCGAGCGCGACGTGCGCGCCAATGTGGTCGGCATGGCCGGCAGTTTCGGTTTGCCGGCGTACCAGGGGCCTTCCAACAGCGCCCGGCTGGATCTCGGCGCCAGCATTGCGCTGGCGACGGATTTCAGCGCTTACGCCAGCTACAGCGGCCAGTTCGCCGGCGGCAACAAGACCAACTCTTTCCAGGTCGGTTTGAAAAAAGCGTTTTAAGCACGTAGGGTGGGCACGCTTTTGTGCCCACGCCCACGTGCGATCTCAAATCTCTCTGCTGCGTTTACACATAACGCGTGGGCACAAAAGCGTGCCCACCCTACGGTTTTTTATGCGCAGCATTTATTCAGGGGCTTTGGCCGCCGGCTTGACCGGCAGCGCAGGCTTGTCGTCGAAATCCACTGCGGGCAAGCCGGTATCGAGGCCCAGGTAGTGTTCGATCAGGCCGAAGAAACGATCGTAGAACTGGCCGGCGGGGATCGTCTCGCTGGCGACCTTGACCAGCGAATCGGAAGTGCTGCCGATCGGCATCGACACCGAGCCCAGTACGCTCAGGCCGACGCTGGCCGAGTTGTTGGTTTTCTTCAGTGCGTAACGGTCCTGGGTGGCGCTGACAAACAGCGTGCTGCTTTTGCCTTGCTTGTCGTTGGCGGCGCATACCACGTGGAATTCGATCTCGACGTGGACGTCGCTTTCCGGCTGGAAGTGCTTGTGGCCGTCGACCAGGTCATCCTTGGCTTGCTTGATGATGTAACCCTGGCTCAGCAAGGTGCGGCGCGCGGCTTCGCAGGTGTCGGCGCTGGACTTGGCGAAGTCGTGGGAAAAAGTGCTGGTTTCGCTGAACTCCTCACCCTGGTAGACCTTGGGTTTGGTGCTCGAGCAGGCGGCGAGGGCGCTGCCCAGCAAGACCAGCAGCGAAACGCGCGAAAAACTGTACATCCTGGACATGAACGAAAACTCCTTGAATCGGCTGAGGCTAAGTAATAGCGGCGATGGCATTTTAGACCATCGCGCTCAATATTCAGCCGATTCGACAGAAGTCCGGGCGTTTCGTTGCAATTCTAGGGCCTGTTCAAGCTGTCCTTGGCCCGCGGACCACGGTGTATTGTTCGGAATTGCCGGAAAGCCATTGTTCCGCCAGCTCGCGGTTGTCATGCTGCCATGGATGGAAATCGCGGCGCAGGTAGGCCAGCAGCGGGCCTGTGCTGAGCCAGACCAGGCCGTAGCGGCCAAAGAAGAAACGGGCGGCGTCCAGCCATGTGCCAGGCTTGAACAGCACTCGGTCGTGCCAGAGGTTGTTGATCGTTTGCCCGGTCGCCATCAAGGTTAAATGCAGCATGGCAAAAGCGTAACCGCGCATCCGCGCCCGATAGTCGCCACCCAGCGTGTGGAACAGGTCGAAAGCCACCGCCTTGTGTTCGGTTTCTTCCACCGCATGCCAGCGCCACAGGGTTTGCAATGAAGGTTCCGCGCCGTCCAGCAGCGGCGGGTGGCGTAGCGTCAGGTCGGCCATCGCCGCAGTGTAGTGCTCCAGGGCTACGGTAACCGCCAGCCTGCGCATTGCAGGAACCTTATGCTGGTGTCCCAGTGCGATCAGGTTGCCGGACCAATGCTGCCAATGGTTGTGCAATCCTTGTTTTTCCAGCTCGGCGTTGTACAAATCGTGCACGCGGCGGTGAGCGGCTTCCTGCCCGACAAAGTCCTGGATCATGGCGCGCAACACGCTGTTCTCTGGCGAGTCCGGCAGCGCTTGCGCGGCCTCACGCACGGAGTCGATGAATTCCTGCTCGCCGACTGGAAAACTCATCGACAAGGCGTTGAAGTATTGGGTGCGGAACGGTTTTCCTGCCAGCCAGTGACGCGGGAAGCCTTGCGACAGGTCGACCAGCAGTCTTCTTACCATCAATGGAGTGGAGGTATTCACGGACATGCCTTTGTGGATTTGCGATATAACCACTATACTGAGCTTTATTCAGTTTTTAAACTCGCAACTTGCTCAGTTTTCGACAGGCACGACCATGGCCAAGCGCAATCAAGCTTCTTCCTCTGAAATCATGCGGAAATTGCCGACCCAGGAGCGTGCGCAGCGCACCATAGAGACCATTTTTGAAACCACTGCTCAGATTCTGGAAAGCGAAGGTCCAGCCGGGCTGACCACCAATAAGGTGGCGGAAAAGGCCGGTTTCTCGATCGGCACCCTGTACCAGTACTTCCCCAGCAAGGAAGCGATACTGACCGCCTTGATCGCGCGCGAGCGGCGGCGCGTGATGGATGAGCTGGATGCATTGATGGAAAGCGCCGAAAGCCAGGTCGGCCAGCTCGAGCCGAAGAGTTTCCTGCGCCAGTTCATCCGCATCAATATCGAAGGCCTGGGCAGCGGCCGCAGCGCCAAGCGGGCAATGGTCCGCTTCGCCTGGCAGCACGATCATCACGAAGACATTACCCAGGCCTTGCGCGAGACGGCGGAACGGATCGCCATCAGCATGCAAAGGATCCACCACCCCAAGCTGCGATCGCCGACGCCGGCCATGATGTTCGTGGTCACCCGCGCCGTGATAGGCGCCATCCGCAGCGCTTCACTGGAAAGGTCGCCGCTGCTCGGCAGCATCGAATTTGAAGACGAGCTGGTGCGGCTGGCCTGGGGCATGTTGTCGGAACAGGACGATTCCTGATGAAAGTGTCCGATTCAAGAGAGGGCGGGGCAAATGCTTATAATGCATGGCAACTGCCGCTCCGCCAGCCAAAAACCGATCCAGAAAAACGCGAATGAAATACCCCGCATTGCTTTCCTTTCAAGAAGTGCTTCCTCAGCTCAGGCAGTTCGACGCCGTCATCGATGCCCGCAGCCCTTCGGAATTTTCCGAGGACCATATTCCCGGCGCCATCAACTGCCCGGTGCTGGACGATGCGCAAAGAGCGCAGGTCGGCACCATGTACAAGCAGGTCAACACATTCGAGGCGAAAAAGTTGGGAGCGGCGCTGATCGCCCGCAATATCGCCTTCCATATCGAGACCCTGTTCCTGGACAAGCCGCGTGAATGGACGCCCCTGGTTTACTGCTGGCGCGGCGGCAACCGCAGCGGCGCCATGGCGCACATCATGGCGAAAATCGGCTGGCCGGTGGCGCAGCTGGACGGCGGCTACCAGTCGTATCGCAGGCATGTCAACGCCAGCCTGGCCGAGCTGCCGCTGCGCTTCGGCTTCAAGGTGATTTGCGGCCCCACCGGCAGCGGCAAGAGCCGCCTGCTGCAAGTGCTGGCGCAGCAGGGCGCGCAAGTGCTGGACCTGGAACAGCTGGCGGCGCATCGCGGTTCGGTGCTGGGCAACTTGCCGAGCGAACTGCAGCCTTCGCAAAAAGCTTTCGAGAGCCGGCTGTGGGACATGCTGCAGGGTTTCGATCCGCAGCATCCGGTGTTCGTCGAATCCGAGAGCAAGAAAGTCGGCAACCTGCGAGTGCCGGAAGTGCTGATGGCATCCATGCGCAATTCGCCCTGTTATGCGGTGGCGCTGTCGCGTCCGGACCGGGTGCGGCTGCTGCTGGAAGACTATGTGCATTTCATCGCCGACCCCGCCTTGCTGAATACCCAGCTGATTTGCCTGGCTTACGTCCATGGCCGTGACAAGGTCGCATACTGGCAGCAGCTGAGTTTGTCGGGACGGATCGAGGAACTGGTCGATGAGCTGTTGCTGAAGCACTATGACCCGGCTTATGCGCAGTCGATCAGGAGGAATTTCGACCAGTTTTCCGAGGCGCAGGTAATCGATCTCCCGGATATTTCGAGCGCCGCTTTTGCCCGCGCGGCGAAACAGCTGCATCAAGAGAAATAAGCGCCGATGGCGCGTATACTTCATTCTTATCTTTGACCGACTTTACCTCAGGACGCGTATGCCCGATCTCGCTGAACCCAGTATCCGACTGACTTCCTTTTCGCACGGCGGCGGTTGCGGCTGCAAGATCGCGCCGGGCGTGCTGGCGGAAATCCTCAAGGGCTCGAACGGATTCCCGGTGCCGAAAGAATTGATGGTGGGGATTGAAACCGCCGACGACGCTGCCGTCTATAAGCTCAACGACGAACAGGCGCTGATCGCGACCACCGATTTTTTCATGCCCATCGTCGATGACCCTTACGACTTCGGCCGCATCGCCGCCACCAACGCAATCTCGGACGTGTACGCCATGGGCGGCACGCCGATCATGGCGCTGGCCCTGGTCGGCATGCCTATCGACAAGCTGCCGCTGGAAGTCATCGCCAGCATCCTGAAAGGCGGCGAGTCGATCTGTGCCGAAGCCGGCATCCCGATCGCCGGCGGCCATACCATCGATTCGGTCGAGCCGATCTATGGCCTGGTGGTGCTGGGCCTGGTCCATCCGTCCAAGGTCAAGCGCAACGCCGGCGCCAAGGCCGGCGACAAGCTTATCCTCGGCAAGCCGGTTGGTGTCGGCATCTTGTCCGCGGCCTTGAAAAAGGGTGCGCTGGACGCCGCCGGTTATGCCGCGCTGATCAGCAACACGACCAAGCTGAACAAGCCGGGCCGCCTGCTGTCGGAACTGGCTGGGGTTAATGCCTTGACCGACGTCACCGGCTTCGGCCTTCTGGGGCATATGCTGGAACTGGCGCGCGGCGCCAAGCTGTCAGCCCGGCTCGAGATGGGAGCCATCCCCTTGCTGCCGCAAGTGCAGCAGCTGGCCGAGCAGGGATATGTCACCGGCGCTTCGGGCCGCAACTGGAACGGCTACGCCAAGGATGTGACCTTGGCCGACAGCATCACGCCGGTGCAGCGCAGCTTGCTGACCGATCCGCAAACTTCGGGCGGCTTGCTGGTTTCCTGTGATCCCGCCGCAGCCGGACAGGTGCTGGAACTGTTCCGGCGCGAAGGGTTTGCCGACGCTGCCGTCATCGGTGAAATGACAGCAGGCAGCGGTGTGCAAGTCGTATCCTGACTAAGCGCGGTTCCTGAAAAACAACGTATCGCCAAGCCAGACCGCAATCATCGTGACTCCCATCAACGGGAAGATGATGCCGAGCAGCGCCATGTAGCCTTTCCAGCGTGTGATCGACGGCGGCGGCTGCATCACGCGCTTTGGCGCGCCGATCGAATTTTGTGGACGGCGCTTCCACCACATGATGAATCCGGTCGCGGCCATGCCCAGCAGCGTCAATGAAATGGCGGCGCAGATCAGCTGGTTGGCGAGGCCGAAATACTCTCCCATATGCAAGGCAACGCCGAGCGAAACCAGCTTGGAGACCGGGTTGTACTCGGAAAAACGCATGTCCTTCATGATCTTGCCGCTGTACTGGTCGATGTGCAGCGTGCGCTGCTGGTCCAGGTCGGAACGGACGAATTCCCCTGCGCCGGGCGCATACGAGGCGGTGAACACATCGGAACTCTTGCCGGGCAGGACCAGCTGGTAGGTCTGCATGCCGTTGTGTGCGGCGATCGCTACCACCTGGTCGATGGCCAGGCGCCGTTGCGGCATGTCGTGTGACATGGGCACCATGGTGGCGCCGACTGCCCACGGGACGTTGGCTAGCGGCAGGTCCTGCATTTTCATGCCGGGCATGTCTGCCATCGAGGCGTGCGCGTCTGCATCATGGACATGGGTTTCCTTCGCTGCTGCCTTTGGCGCCGCCGCCCAGGTAACCACTGCCTGGAAGTTCTTGCCCCAGAAACTGGACCACGGCAAGCCGCTCATGATGAAGAACACCGCGCCTATCGAGACCCAGATGCCGACCACCAGGTGCAACTCGCGCCAGACTGCCCGGCCGCGCAGGCTGAGTCGCGGCAGCAGCGTGCCCCACACTGAAAACTGCTTGCGCGGCCACCAGAGCGCAATGCCGGTGCCGACCATGACCAGGGTCCAGCAGGCCGCCAGTTCCATCAGCCAGCCGCCCCATTTGCCCAGCAGCAGGTCGCGGTGGATTTGCCGCACTTGTTTCATCAGACGGTGCTCAACGCTGAGCGTGCCCAGCACCTGGCCTGTGTAGGGATTGACATAGACGCTGCTGCTGTCGCCGGAAGCCAGGCGGAATACTGCTTCGGTGCTGCGCCTCGGGTCCTGGCTGACAGTGATCGAGCTTGGCTTGGCATCCGGTGGCAGCGCGCCGGCGGCGATGCCGAGCAGCTTGTCGTAACCCAGCCGGGCCTGGGTGCTGGCGGGCACGAACAGCTTGTCGCCGTAGAGAGCGCTTTCTATCTGCGGCTTGAAGACATAGATGGTGCCGGTGATCGCCAGTACGATCAGGAAAGGCATCACGAACAGGCCGGCATAAAAATGCCAGCGCCACAGGATGCGGTAATTGCGCGACGAAACTGAGCTCGTTTCATCAGGCGCGTTTTGCTGAATTGTCTGCATGACTGTTCCTTGCTAAAATTTTTGCAGCGTTTACAAACTGACTTTGGCTTCCAGGTAGAAGGTCCGGCCTGGATAGGGGTAGTAGACGTAGTAGCGCTTGTCGGTCAGGTTGTCGATGCCGATTCCCAGCTCCGTGTTCCTGGTCGGCTTGAAGGTCAGCTTGGTGTCGAACACCAGGAAGGAGCTGGTGCCGCCGAAGGTGTCGGGGTTGGTGTCGGTATTGGTCAGCGTGTTGTACTGCCGCCCCGAATAACGCCCCGCCAGCATCACGGTGGCCTGGTCATTGACGTGATAGCTGCCGACCAGGTTGCTGCGCCACAGCGGGATGCGATAGAAATTCTTGCCGACGGTCGCCGGGTTCTTGCTGTTTTCCAGGATGATCGACCTGGTATAGCCGACGCTGGCGCTCAGGTCCAGTCCGCGCAGGAACACATCTTCGCCGGAATAGCTGAGCTCGATTCCGCGCGAGCGCACCCGGTCTATGTTCTGGATGCTGGTGACGTTGGGGAACACCGTGGTGTTGGTCTGGCTGAACAAGGTGTTCTTCACATCGTCTTCAAACAGCGACATGCGCAGCATGCCGTTGAATTGCGACCATTCCGCGCTCAATTCTTTCGCCAGGTCGTTTTCCGGTTTCAGGTTGGGGTCGTTGTTGACCAGCGTCGACCCGGTCAGGCTGCCCTGGAACAGCTCGCTGACAGTCGGGAATCGGTAGGCGCGGCCGGTGGAAAAGCGCAATGTCAGGTCGGAAGTCGCCTGGTAGGACAGCGCCGCCTTCGGTGACCAATAGGACAGGCTGCGGCTGTCGTAACTCTTGCTGTAATGCTGGGCCGCGGCGCTGGTGGCGCGTGCGCCGTCGTAGGCGCGCCAGTCCTCGTAACGCAGGCCGTAGGTCAGTTTCCACAGCTGGTTCAGTTGCCAGGCATCCTGGGCAAACAGGGCCTGGGTTTCGGTCTTGCCGGCGAATGCGTTGTTGAAGCCGCTCGCGTCGTTGCTGCGCCAGTTGCTCAGGTTGTAGGTGGTGTTTTCCAGGAAATAATTGTCGTAGTGATAGCCGAGGGTCGGCCAATGGCTGCCGGCGGCGACGGTTACCGGTTTGTAGTCGGCTACCAGGTCCAGGGTTTTCCAGCCGGAGCCGTCGCCGTAGGTGGCGACGCCGCTCAGGTTGCTGGCCAGCCCGCTGCTGGCGGAGCGGGAGATGCTTTTCGAGACGTCGAAATACGATGCGATCGCCGAGTAGTTCCAGCCGCTGGCATGGCGGGTTTTCAGCGTCAGGCCGTATAGCTGGTTTTCGCTTTCGCTGGCTGCCGGCGCAAAGAACGACGCCGGCAGGTTGTACTGGTAGCCGCCGATATTGACCAGGCCCGAATACACCGGATTGCCGTTGGCGTCGCGCAGGAAGGTCTGGGTGCTGTTGCTCACCTGCTGGCGCCAGTAGCCGAAGGTAAAGCCGGCTTGCAGGGTCGGCGTGATGTCGTAGGCGGCCTTGAACTTGAACTGGTCCTGCACCGCACGCTCGGCGCCTTCGGCATTGACGCCGAAGATGGTGGCGGGGGCGCCGTTCGGATCGGTATATTGGTAGGCGCCGGTCACCGGGATCGCGGCAGCGCCAGCCGCTTGCCCGGAGCGCGGCTGGCTGGCATACACAAACGGCTGGCCGGCGTTGCTGAGATGGTCGATGCCGAGCAGGAAGGAGAGGTCGCCGACCTTGTTGCCGATCGCCGCAGTGCTCTTGTTGCCGTCGAAATGGCCGTCGACGCCGAACAGGCTGAACTGCTGGCTGAATACCTGGGCCTTGAACATCGCTTCCAGCCTGGTCGGCATCTTGGTGGTGATCGCTACCGTGGCACCCATCGAATTGCCGGGGTAGAGGGCAGAGAAGGGGCCGTAGACCACATCCACCTGTGCGATGTCTTCCGGGAATACCATGGACCAGCGCGGCGGGAAGCTGTGGGTATTGCCGAGGAAATTGCTGAGCAGCAGGCCGTCGGCATACACCAGGCCGCGCGCGGTCTGCGAAGTGCCGTTGCCGCGCACTGAAATGGTGGCGTTCTCGTCACCGATAAAACGTTTGCGGACCGCCATGTTGGGCATGTACTTCAAGGCGTCTTCGGTATTGATGACGTTGAGGTTTTCCAGTTGCGCGGCGGTGATCCGTTCGCTGCTGGCTGGCAGGTTGGGATCGAGCACCCGCTTTTCCCGGGTTCCCGTGACAAACACCTCGGGCACTGCATGGATATCTTCATCCGCCGCCCACGCGCTTTGCGAGAGCACGGGCAGGGCCAGCATGACGGCCAAGGACGATGTCTGGCGTAAAAAAGACGGCAACTGATGTGGCAACAGGTAGCGGCGCGATGAAACATTCCTAGTTTGCGCGAGCAAATCAAGCATAAAAAAATTCCCATGGACAGACGATAATCGTCCCCGGATTGCAAGTGCGATCGGGGATAGGCGGCGCTGGAAGTTATTTCTCAAGCGCCGGCAATGACAATCAGGAGAGAGCCGAGGGTGGGTCTAGCGGATGGGTTTGCCCGCGGAACGGGCGTGGCGGGATGTAGTCGTAAAGCAGCGGGACGGCATGGGTGACACTGGCCGCAATGTTGGGCAGCAGCCCGAAAGCAGCTGTCGGCGGCGGGCTGTTGGCCAGTAAAGTACAGTAGCCGCAGGCATTCCAGTGGTCGGCATGCGGCGCGGAAGATTTGCCGCTGTCGCCCGGATCGGCGCTGACCAGTCCGGCCGCGGTGCAGATCTCGCCGTGTATTTCTCCGTATCGCTGTATCGCCCCCGCCGCCTTGAGCGACTGCGAAACCGTCGGCATGAGGATGCCCAGCCAGATGGCAAACAGGCAGGTCCAGACCACAAGTTTTTGACGGCGGATACGTAACATGGATGACTTACGGAGATGTAAGCATTGCGAAGACAGGATGAAACGGGCCAATTATATATGACGATGAGAGCCGCACAAAACCGTTATGCCAGGCAGTGTATTTTTGTTAACTGTCGGTTCGGAAGCATCCAGATACCGGCAGCGCCGGTAAAACCGGAGCGGTTGCCAGATGATTGGAACTGTCCGCTTTCAAGCGGGCTGCACCTCCGGCTGGCTGGCCAGCACCGCGCTGCTGGCCGCTTGCTGCGCTTGTTTCATCTCGCTCAGCAGGCAATGCAGCATCTCGCTCGACAGTCCATGCAATACCAGGCGGTAGCCGGCGCCCAGGGTCGACATCGGCACCAGTGGATGCTTGTTATTCAGCAGCAGCAAATGCTGGGGAGAGTTGAGTATGGTGGCTGCATACACCGCCATGGTTTCATCCAGCTGCAGCGAGTTGGCGGCGCGCCAGAAATCGTTATCGGTCAGGAACAGCTGGTAGACCGGCGTGAAAATCTCGATGGCGGTCTGCAAGTCGATGAAGTTGAGAGCACACTGCGGCATGGCCGCCAGCGCCAGCGGCGGTTCGCTGATCATGCTGAAGTCGACATCCTGCAGCGCTGCCAGGGTTTTGCCTTCGGCGCGCAGTTGCTGGTTGAGGCGGATCACGAAATTGAACAGGTTCAGGTCATGCTTGAGGAACAGTTCATCCCCCAGGTCGTCTATCGTTAGTGGCTTGAGCGGAGACAGGGCGACGCTGACCGGTGCATTGCGCTCGATGAATTCGATGATCTGGGCGCCAAGGTGGAAATGGCGCAGTATCAGCCAGTTGGCCTCGGGCGAGACAAATCCTTTCAAGCCCCATACCAGCAGGCGATGCAGCGTTTTCGAGGCGGACCAGCGTTTCGGCAGGATCGTCTTCAGGATCTGGATCAGGATGATCATCAGCCGCGCCAGCGGCCGCACGAACGGCAGCAGGTACTGGCGCGAAGGCGACGCCAGGTCGTGCAGCCAGGCGCTCTTGACCGCATCCGGCAGCGGCGTGCTGCCATCCAGGTAGAGCGCCAGCCAGGGATTGGGATCGCGCGGATCGTGTGCGCGTTGCAGGAAATCGTCGCTTTGCATGGTGTTGGCCCGGTGGTTAATCTTGTATGTGTTCCAGCTGCATCAGGTACAGCTGCGCGGTGCGCTTGGCCGTTGCGTAGATGGCCTCGGCTGCCTTGGGATCCAGCGCCAGCGTGATTTCTATCGCGGCCAGCCAGCGCGCCAGGTGGTGTTCGTCGTTGGCGCCATGGTATTCCAGGAAACGGAAGGCCTGCGGCGGCAACGCGACCTGCTGGCGCAGCAGCGGCAGCAGCGCCGGCACGATGCGTTGCCCGGTGCCTTCGATAATATAGATCGCGCCCAGCAGCCCGACCGGGTTAGGGCTGGATGCCAGGGTGTGCAGATAACTGTTGAGCGCCTCGCCGCCCGGATTGCGCTTGAGCGCAGCGAGCGGCAGTTCGCCGCCGGCGGCCTGGTAATCCTGGTACAGGATCATGAAATCGTTCTGCTCTTCGCCGGCATGGGTGGTGATCAGCTGGCCGAGCGCGGCAAACTCGCCGTTGAGCGAGGCGACCGCTTCACGCATCCACAAACTGCCTTCCTTCACCTGCGGCACCCATTGCGCGGTCCAGTTGCGGTAGGCGGCGACGTCGAAACGGCCGCTCACCAGGCGATGGATCACCGGGGTGCGCCAGGCTTGCGAACGGTAGTCTTGCCACAGGCTGGCCAGGCGCGTCAGCAGAGGCTGCAGCGGCAGCGGCGCAGCCTCGGGCTGGTGCGGCGCGGCTATCGCCGGCGTCGACGCAGCGGTGCTGCTGTCGCCTGCCGCCGCTGGCCGGGCGGATTCAGGCGCGTTCGCATCTTCCACCTCGAACAGCATGTAGGCGGCAGTGATGCGGCCCGATTCCGGAATGAAGCAGAAAATCTTTTCTCCGGCGCGCAGCGTTTTTTCCTGCAGGAACTCGGCCAGCATGATGAAAATCGATGCGGCGCCGGTATTGCCGCGAGTGGCCAGGTTGCTGTACCAGCGTTCCGGCGGGATCGTCAGCCCGGCCTTTGCCAGCAGCTCTTCAACCACCGGCATGAATTTGGCGGAAGAGTAGTGGCACAGGAAATGGTCAACCTCTTCGGACTTGATCCATCCTGCTTCCACCAGCTTGACGTATTCATGGATGCAGACGTCGAACAGGTGCGGCAGCAGGCGGATGTCCTGGCGCAGCGACAGCGCGCCGGCCGCCTCGGCTTCGCTCGAGGAGGCAAAATCCAGGAACGATTTGCTGCGGTCTTCCGTCAGGCCGAGCTGCATGCAGACCGGATAGTCGCCGGAAAAACTTTTCTGGTGCACCCATTTCAGCTTGATGCGCAGGCCGTTGCGCGGCTGCGGCTGGCGGCTGAACAGCATGGCGCCGGCGCCGTCGGACAGCATCCAGCGCAAGAAATGGGCGTCGAAGTCGCTCTGGTAGCCGCGCGGCGCAAAGCGGCTGCGCTTGAACATGCGCGACGGCATTTCGGCAGCAACCGCCAGCGCCTGCCGGTGGCTGCCAAGTTCTATCGCCTGTGCGGCAAATTCTATCGCGCTGACGCCGGCCGCGCACACGCCCTGGCTGGACAGCGTTTGCATCGGCGGCGCGCCCAGCTCGCCCTGGATCATGTTGGCAAAACCGGGCATCAGGGCATCGCCGCCGGAAGAGCCGACGCTCAGCAGGGAAATCTGCTCGAGCGTGGTCTCGGTCTGCCGCAAGCAGTCGCGGATGGCGCTGGCCGCCAGCTGGGCATGGTTTTGCACAGTATTGCCTTCGGCATCGATGGCATAGTGCCGTGTCTGTATGCCATTCTCCGCCAGGATGCGTTGCTTGATGCGGCCCGAGATCCGGTTGATGGGAGCGATGTAATGATCCATCTCGTCGTTGCCGACGGGCTCTCCGGGCATGTGGAATCCTGCGGCGGCGAGATACACGCGATTGAACTCAGTTGGCATTCTTTTTCCCTGGCGGCATAAGGCTGCGGCTGGACCAGCGCGACCACAGCAGACTCAAAATGAAAGTACGGAACATGTATGGCAGCAGCGGCCCTGCATTCAGTTGCGGGTGCAGCAAGTGGCGGTAGCGCTGGTGCAGGCCAGGCAAATGCGTCCAGTGCGCACGCGGATGGTGATGGTGGGCCGTATGGAAGCCGATATTGAATAACAGCGGATTGACCAGGCCCTCGAAATTGCGGGCGAAGTCGGCCGGCGAGCGGCCGTCGGCATGGGCATGCTGCAGGTAATTGGTCGCCAGCAGCCAGTGCAAGCCATGCAGCTGCGGCAGCAGCACCAGCAGCAGGAATTTATGCCAGTCGAGCCAGCCTAGCAGTATCCACAGCAGCGCCACCGCGAAGTATTGGCGCAGGAAATAATGAAATACGCCGGCGTGGCGCCGCCGCATCCGGAGCAGCCAGCGCCATATCAGGGGATACAGGACAAGCGCCGCCTGCAAGGGGTGCAGCAGATAACCGAGCAGATGGTTGGTGTCGCCGCCAAAACGATAGGTGCGCGCCACGTCCAGCGGGCCGTGGCGGTAGCGATGATGGTTGCCGTTGTGCGCCGGATAGAAGACGAAGGTGGGGTGGCCCTGCAACAGGGTGATCCAGAAGTCGGCGAGGCGATTGAGCCAGCGTCTGTCCCACATGCGCAAATGGGCGTGGTTGTGATGGATGACCCCTGTGCCCAAGGTCAGGAACAGCAGCAAGCCGTACAGCAGCATGTTAAGCAGCGATAGCTGCGGATGACGCCAGAGGTAGGCGACCAGCAGCGGCAAGGCAAGGATATATGCCAGGCTTTGCCAGTCGCTCCTGTTACGCAGCATTCTGCTTCTCGTCCGGTTTTGCGCCGCGGGCAATCCTGGCTTCCGCGGCATCGGGCGCCAGTTCGGTGGCAAACAGCCGATCCATGAACGGGAACATGAAGCCGTAGTTGCCGCGGTAGCAGGCGTGGTGCAGATGATGGCGGCGCGCGCCGTTGAGCCACCAGCGATCGCGGTCGGCGTCGGGCAGGTAATCGTAGTTGGAGTGCCCGATGTTGTTGAATACGATGCTGAAGACCGGCACGAAGGCCAGCGAGTAGATGCTGAAATCGTGCAGCAGCATGGGCAGCAGCAGTACATTACCCAGCATCATGGCTTCCAGCGGCGTGAAGCTGTAGCAGGTCCAGGGCGTGGTGACGACAGAGCGGTGGTGCGGCAGGTGGAAACGCTTCAGCCAGGACACATGCAGCAACCTGTGGCTGAGGTAAAAATGCACTTCGTTCCATACCACCATGAACAGGATTTCGAACCCGATCTGCCAGCCGGATGCCTGTTCGGCCAGCCTGGCCCAACCGAGTTGCAGCAAGCCCCAGGGGAACACCATGCCGGTGCCGAACAGAAAGATGGTTACAGCGGATTCGCCTAGTTCGCGCCGCAGCTGCTGCGGCGCCAGCGGCCGCGGATCGAGCACCCGGCCATAACCGAAGGCGGGCAGGATGCGGCGGCTGAGCAGCCAGTTGAGGCTGCCGAATACAAAATACAGGCAGGCGAAAAATACGACGCCAACGCCCATGATGGTGTACCACTGGCAAGTCAGGATGAAATCGCGCATGAGATTTTGGGGCTGGCTTTAGGAGCCGGTTCTTTTAATGATTGTCGCGAACGTATGTTGTCTCGACGCAACCCTGAATTTCGCGATGATAGCATGTTGCCAACGACGCGCAGGGGGTGCGGGAACAATAAATATCACTGTAGCGCCGCCCCCTATTGGGCTAGCCGTTAAACAGAGATGACGGCAGGCTGACCAAGAATGTCACCTGCCTGACCGTGTTGGTCAGCGTTGCAGCATGCGTCATGCGCAAAATATCTTTCTAGTCCGCCCGGCAGCCATTGTGCGCGCGCGTAACGCACTGTTTCCCTGTTTTGCCGCGACGTGGTGGCACGATGTTTGCGATACATCGGCAAATCCGTGAACAGGCTTCATTCCGAAGCCTGGAGTACGGCGTGGCCTATGGTTCACGCATCTACCGCAAAGATTAAAACAATGCCCTCAAAAATGCTTTCTCCGGCGCCGTCCCGCCGGATTCGTCCGCTCGCGCTGCCCTTGCTGCTTTCTCTGCCTCTGCTGCTTGCTGCCTGCGGCGGCGGTGGCGGCTCATCCGATTCTTCTGCCAGCCAGAATCCCCCTTCGAGCGCCGCGCCGGCCACCCCTCCTGGTGCACCGGCGGCGACGCCGCCGGCCACCGCAACACCGCCAGCTTCGGTGCCGGTCGCGGATTTTAGTGTGACAACGAAAGTAATCGCCACTGGCGCAACGGGCAAGGTCTTCGGCCTCAAGGCCAATTTTTTCAATGACGGCCTGGTCCCGCCCAGCCCGATGTCCAACTATGGCTTTCCCAACCCGGTCATCCCCGTGGTCAATGCGGATGGCAGCCTGGATGTAGCTTGGCTGGATTACTCTGGCGCGACCCAGTCGGCGGTGTCCGGCCTGGCAGCGCCTGGCACGATCAGTATCACCCATGTCAATCCTGACCTGAGCGCCGGCGCGACAACGGCGACCAGCCTGCGCTCCTACAAGCTGCTAGGCTTTACCAAGGATGCCAGCGGCGCCTTCTATGTAGCCTATAACGTCGACCATCCGTACCGGAATGCGGTCGCCGGCGACGTCAATAACGTCAATGGCAATGAACTGCATATCGCCAAGGCGTCCAGCGCCAGTTTTGCAGCGAAAGCCTGGGATACCCTGGTGTTCGGCAACCAGGACAACAGCAAGGACAAGAGCAAGGGCAACCCCGGCACGGCAGGCGGCGGCGCCTTGAGCTATGACGCGGTGAACCAGAAGCTGGTGCTGTATGTGGCGCACCAGATGGCCTGGGGCGATAACGGCACGCGTCACCAGGCCGGCTATTTCCGCTACTTCGATGGCATTACCGGAAACGTCGTGACGCCTGCCGGCAATGCGATGAACATGGGATCGGCCTGGTTCTATTCGCACAATTTCAACCAGCGCCTGCTGATCGACAACGGCATCGCCTACACGCTGGCGCATGGCGACGCCTATCCGCGTCAGCTGGGCTTTTCGGCGCGGACCTTGGCCGCCTACCTGGGCAACGACAGCACTGTTTTCGACAAACCTTACCAGGCCATCGACGGCGCCGAGGGCGACAACACCACCAACGCCGAGACCGGCCAATTCATCAAGCTGAGCAGCGGCGATTTTGCGATGGTCCACGCGACATCGCAAGGCCGTGCGGCTCGCGACGTGCGGATCAGCCTGGTCAGCGGCACGGATGGCAGCGTGCGCTCCAGCGCCTGGCTGACCAGCAACGCCGCCAACACGCAAGCCATCATGCCTAAGCTGGAAGCTTACGGCAGCGGCTTTGTAGTTTCTTATGGTCTGTGGAATTCAAGCAACCGCACCAACCGCGCGATCGAGTGGCATTTCATGCAGCTCGACGCCAGCCTGAATCCGCTGCAGCTTTCGAATCCGGTGCCCGGCATCGAATTCGTCGCCGATCTGCCGCTGCTGCGCTTCACTGGAGGTCCTAACTCCGGTCGCGTGGGCTGGGTTTCCGGCAATGACCAGGGGACCTTGAGCGTGAACCTGGTTCCCGCCGCACACTAAGCAGACAGTAGGCAACGGGACAGCACAAACCGTGCTGTTCCACTCCGCTGCCTAAGCCGCTGCGGCGATTCCGCCGCCAGGAGCAGCACTTAATTGTAGATGTGCTGCGGCTCTGGCATGGCGGTCAGCTGCTGCAATGAAGCTATCAGGTCGACAAAACGCTGCCCCTGCACCGTGACGTGCTGGCGCAGCAGGTCGGCCGCCAGTTCGCTGTCGCCGGCGATGATGGCTTGCACCACGCCGTCGTGCTCCTGGTACGACACTTTCAGGCGGTCGCGCACCCGCAGCTGCAGCCGCCGGTAAGGCCGCAGCCGGCGCTGCAGCGACTGCGCCTGGGCCGCCAGGAAGGCGTTATGGCTGCCTTCGTAGATGGCGCCATGGAACGCTTCGTTCATGTAGAAATAAGTATCGGGATCCTGCGCGTCGCGCGCTTCCATGCATGCCTGGTGCGCCGCCAGCAGGCTGGCATGTTCCTCGCCGGACATCCGGCGCGCCGCCAGGCGGCCGCACATGGCTTCCAGTTCTGCCATCACCTCAAACATTTCCACCAGCTGCCGCGGGCCGATTTCGGCAACCACGGTGCCGCGCCGCGGCCGCGTCACCACGATGCCCATTGAAGCCAGCTGGATCAATGCCTCCCGCACGGGCGTGCGGGAAACCCCGAACTTGATGGCCAGGTCGGTTTCATCAAGATGCTGGCCTGGACGAAACTCACCAACCGCGATCATCTCTTCGATGGTTTCGCGCAGCGATTCCGAGCGATTTTTTGTCGTGAGCATAATTTGGCCGTTTCTGGGATTATGTGTATTTGTGTATTCGAGATTTGATTGTAAGGCGTATTTATTCGTTGACATGAAAATGTTTTATGGAATATTGTGTATACAAGGAAATGAAAAAAGAATACATAGCATCTATCTTCAGCAATAACCGCATGAAAAGTAGCTAAAACTGTATCGATAGTTTTTCCAACACAGGGAGGGGATATGTCTTTAATCAGCAGGAGGACGGTGCTGGGCGCGCTTGCGAGCACACCGTTCTGGTCCATGTCGTCAGTCTGGGCGCAATCGGGCGCCTTGAAAATTTCCCACCAGTTTCCCGGCGGTACCATCAGCGAAGGCGACTTCCGCGACCGCCTGACCCGCATGTTCGCCGCTGAAGTCGGCAAACGCACCAAGGGTAGCCTGAAATTCGAAATCTATCCTGGCTCTTCCCTGATGAAGACCAATTCCCAATTCTCTGCATTGCGCAAAGGCGCCCTGGATTTTTCCCTGGTGCCGCTCAACTACGCCGGCGGCGAAGTGCCGGAAGTTAACATCGGCCTGATGCCTGGCCTGGTGACATCGTATGAGCAGGGCGCGGCCTGGAAGAATTCGGAAGTCGGCAAGGAATTGTCGCGCATCCTGCTGGAAAAGGGCGTGATCATTGTCAGCTGGATCTGGCAGGCCGGCGGCGTGGCTTCGCGCGGCAAGCCGATCATCGATCCGTCCGACGCCAAGGGCCTGAAGGTACGCGGCGGTTCGCGCGAGATGGACCTGATCCTGAAAGAAGCCGGCGCCGCCGTGGTGACCCTGCCTTCCAATGAAATCTATGCGGCGATGCAGACCGGCGCGATGGATGCCGCCATGACGTCGTCGACCTCGCTGATCTCCTTCCGCCTGGAAGAAGTTTCCAAGAGCCTGACCAGCGGCCGCGACAAGGCCTACTGGTACATGCTGGAGCCTTTGATGATTTCGAAGGCGACCTTCGACCGCCTCACCAAAGAGCAGCAGGTGGCGGTAATGGAGGTCGGCGCCGAGATGGAGAAGTTCGCCACCAACGCCGCCCGGCTGGACGATTCCGGCGTCGCCGCGGTGTACCAGAAGGCCGGCGCCAAAGTGGTCGACCTGAACGCGGCGACTGTCAAGAAGTGGCAGGACATTGCCCGCAACACAGCGTGGAAGGACTACGCTGCCAGGAACGACAACTGCGCCAAACTGCTGAAACTGGCTGAGAAACTGCTATGAGCCACGGCTTCGACCCGAAGCCAAACGCCGGACCCGCCTTGCCTGCCATGCCGGACAATCCGGTAGTGGCAGTCCTGGCCGGTGTCCTCGAACGCTTCCATAAACTCGCCCTGTATCTTTCCATGACAGCACTGATGCTGACGTCGCTGATCATGACGTACTCGGTGGTGGCGCGCTATTTTTTCCATGTCCCCACCGACTGGCAGGACGACGCCACGGTGTTCATGCTGGTCGGCGTGATCTTCCTCTGCGCCGGCTACGCCCAGTCGTCGCGCGGCCATATCGGTATCGAAGCCTTGTCTTCGATACTGCCGGCCGGGGTGAACGCGGTGCGGCTGCTGCTGGTCGACCTGGTGTCTTTCCTGTTTTGCGGATTCTTTTCCTGGAAATCGTGGACCCTGTTCCATGAAGCCTGGTCGGAAGGCCAGACCACCTCATCCACGTTTGCGCCGCCGCTGTGGATTCCTTATTCGCTGATGGCGCTGGGCATGACCGTGCTCACCTTGCAGCTGCTGGCCCAAGTGCTGGCGCGCCTGACCGACCGCAGCAAACCACGCAGTACACCTGCCCACACTGTCCCGGGAGAGTAATGAGTCCGCTTGCCTTAGGTGCCTTGTATGGCATCGTCACGATTGTCGTGATGTGTTCCGGCATGCCGATAGCGTTTGCGCTCGGTGTAGTCGCGACCAGTTTCATGTACTTCTTCATGCCGGCCTCATCGCTGGATACCATCACGCAAAACGTCTACGAGGAAATCGCCTCGGTGACCCTGCTGTCGATTCCCTTGTTCATCCTGAAAGGGGCGGCCATCGGCAGATCGCCGGCCGGGCGCGACCTGTATTCGGCGATCCATGCCTGGCTGAGCAAGGTGCCGGGCGGGCTGGGCATCGCCAACGTGTTTGCCTGCGCCTTGTTTGCGGCGATGGCCGGTTCTTCGCCTGCAACCTGTTCGGCGATCGGGTCCGCCGGCATCCCGGAAATGCGGCGGCGCGGTTATTCGCCCGGATTCGCCGCCGGCATCATCGCTGCCGGCGGCACGCTGGGCATCTTGCTGCCGCCATCGATCACCATGATCCTGTACGCGGTGGCGTCGGAACAATCGCTGGGCCGGCTGTTCCTGGCCGGCGTCGGGCCGGGGGTGTTGCTGGTGATCCTGTTCGCCGGTTATGCCGTGTACCGGGCCCGCAAGGAATACCGCCTGGCGCATGAAATCTACAGCCAGGGCGGCATCAAGTCTGCCTACCTTGACGACGAGCATTTCACCTTCGTGCAAAAGGTCGAGATGCTGCCGCGCGTGCTGCCTTTCCTGATCTTGCTGATCGGCGTCATGATCGCCTTGTACGGCGGCTTCGCCACGCCGTCCGAAACCGCCGGCCTGGGCGCCTTGCTGGCGATCGTGCTGATCGCAGTGGTGTACCGCATGTGGCGGCCGCGCGACCTGATGCCGTTCCTGAATTCGACCATCAAGGAATCCTGCATGCTGCTGCTGATCATCGGCATGTCCCTGCTGTATTCCTATGTCATGAGCTACCTGCATATCAGCCAGTCGGCGGCGCAATGGGTAGTCGCCTTGCATCTGTCGAAATGGCTGCTGCTGGCGGTGATCCTGCTGATGGTGATCGTGCTCGGTTTCTTTTTGCCGCCGGTATCCATCATCCTGATGACCGCGCCTATCATCTTGCCGCCGCTGCGCGAAGCCGGCTTCGACCTGATCTGGTTCGGTGTGGTGATGACGGTGGTGATGGAAATGGGGCTGATCCATCCGCCGGTAGGACTGAACCTGTTTGTCATCAAGAACATTGCGCCCGACATACCCTTGTCGGACGTGATCAAGGGTACTTTGCCGTTCCTGCTGCTGATGTTCCTGGCGATCATCCTGCTTTGCCTGTTTCCAGGCATCGTCACCGGCCTGCCTGATTTGCTGATGGGAGCCCGATGATGGAAAACCGGCGCTGGGACTTGCGGAACGCCAATCGCGAGCAGCGCCTGCAGCGCGCTGCCAATCTCCTTGGCGGCGCCTGCAAAGGCAAGCTGGTGGAAGCCGGCCGGATTGCCGACCTGCTGTACAGCGTGCTGGAATCCGGCGACCGCGTTTGCCTGGAAGGGAACAACCAGAAGCAGGCCGATTTCCTGGCCAAGGCGCTGGCCAGGCTGGATTCCGCCCGCATCAGCGGCCTGCACATGCTGCTGTCGGTGCTGGCCTTGCCGGAGCACCTGGATGTGTTTGAAAACGGCGTCGCCGAGCGCCTCGATTTTTCCTTTTCCGGACCGCAGGCGGTGCGCCTGGCGCGGCTGGTGGCGGCCGGCAAGCTGAATATCGGCGCCATCCATACTTACCTGGAATTGTTCGGGCGCTACTTTGTCGATCTCACGCCGCGGGTGGCGCTGGTGGCGGCGCAGGCGGCTGACCGCCACGGCAACCTGTACACCGGGCCAAATACCGAGGACACGCCGGCGATTGTCGAGGCCACCGCCTTCAGCGGCGGCATCGTGATCGCCCAGGTCAACGAGATAGTCGATGTGCTGCCGCGCGTGGACATTCCCGCCGGCTGGGTCAGCTTTGTGGTGCAGGCGCCGACGCCGCACTATATCGAACCGCTGTTTACCCGCGACCCGGCGCAGATTTCCGAAATCCAGGTCTTGATGGCGATGATGGCGATCAAGGGCATCTATGCCGAATACGAGGTGCAGCGCCTGAACCATGGCATCGGTTTCGATACCGCCGCGATCGAACTGATCCTGCCGACGTACGCCGCGTCGCTGGGCCTGAAAGGCAAGATCTGCCAGCACTGGGCGCTCAATCCGCATCCGGCGCTGATCCCGGCGATCGAAGCCGGTTTTGTCGAATCGATCCATTCCTTCGGTTCCGAACTCGGCATGGAAGATTACATACGGGCCCGCCCGGATGTGTTTTTCGTCGGCGGCGACGGCTCCATGCGCAGCAACCGCGCCTTCAGCCAGGTGGCCGGCCACTATGCCTGCGACATGTTCATCGGCTCTACCTTGCAGATCGATTTGCAAGGCAATTCATCCACCGCAACTACAGGACGCATCGCCGGTTTCGGCGGCGCCCCCAACATGGGCGCCGATGCGCGCGGCCGGCGCCACGCCAGCCCGGCGTGGCTGAAAGCCGGACGCCAGGCACGCGACGGCAAGAACCTGATCCCGCGCGGACAAAAGTTGGTGGTGCAGATTGTCGAAACCTTCCGCGAGCATATGCAGCCGGCCTTCGTCGAACGGTTGGACGCTTGGGAACTGGCAGAACAGGCCGACATGGCGATTCCGCCGGTGATGATCTACGGCGAAGACGTCAGCCACATCCTGACCGAAGAAGGGCTGGCCAACCTGTTGTTATGCCGCACCGACGAAGAGCGCGAACAGGCGGTGCGCGGCGTCGCCGGTTATACCCCGGTCGGACTGGGGCGCGACAAGCGCATGGTGGAAAACCTGCGTGACCGCGGCATCATCCAGCGGCCGGAGGACCTCGGCATCGACCAACGGCTGGCGACGCGCGACCTGCTGGCGGCGAAAAGCATGAAAGACCTGGTGCGGGCTTCAGGCGGTTTGTACGATCCGCCGAAACGCTTCAGAAACTGGTAGCAGCAAGAAGCAACAAAAAACAGCAAGAAACAATCAGAAGAGCAAGGAACTGTTGATGGAAACCTTGAATTTTCGTTTTGAGCATGGCCGGCGCCTTTTGCCGCCGCAGGCCCAGCTGTCCGGCGTAGTCAGCTCGGGCAACCTGGAAGTGCTGGTCGAAGCGGTGGCGCTGAACGGCGCTTGCACGATTGAAATCAAGACTGCGGCGCGCGGCTTCGGCGCCATCTGGGAAGCGGTACTGGGCGATTTCCAGCAGCGCTGGCAACTGGCCGACGCTCGTATCGCCATCAACGACATGGGCGCCACGCCGGCGGTAGTCAGCCTGCGCCTGGACCAGGCGCTGCAAGCCATGACAGGGAGCGCGCCATGAACAGCTACCTGGAAGCGAATGCCCGCGAGCGCCTGGCTGCGGTGCTGGACGCCGGCAGTTTTTACGAATTCCTGCCGCCCGCGCTGAAAATCGTCAGCCCGCACCTGGCGCAGCTGGATGCGCCGGTATCGTTCGACGATGGCGTGGCGATCGGCCAAGGGCGACTGTTTGGCGAATCCGTGTATGTGGCGGCGCAAGAGGGCGGTTTCATGGGCGGCGCGGTGGGCGAGGTGCATGGCGCCAAGCTCACCGGCTTGCTGCTGCGTGCGGTGCGCGAGCGGCCGTTTGCGGTAGTGCTGCTGCTGGAAAGCGGTGGCGTGCGGCTGCATGAAGCCAACGCCGGCCTGATCGCAGTGTCGGAAGTGATGCGCGCCTTGCTTGAGGTGCGCGCCGCCGGCATTCCTGTGATTGTGCTGATCGGCGGCTCCAACGGTTGTTTCGGTGGCATGGGCATCGTCGCCCGCTGCGCCAATGCGATCGTGATGTCGGAAGAAGGGCGGCTGGCGATGTCCGGGCCGGAAGTGGTTGAAACCGCCAACGGCGTCGAAGAATTCGATTCGCGCGACCGGGCGCTGGTATGGCGCACCACCGGCGGCAAACACCGCTACTTGCTGGGCGATTGCCAGATACTGGTGGCCGACGATAGCAGCGCGTTCCGCCAGGCCGCTTTCGACCTGGCGCGGGAATGCCATGCCCACGCTGGCGGCATCGGCTTGACGCTGGCGACGCTGGAAGCAGAGCAGCAGTTGCTGCAGGATCGCATCGACAGTTTTGGCCAGGCCGTCGATCCGCTCGATATCTGGGCCAGCATCGGCGTGGCCGACGCCGCCCGCCTGCCGATGCTGGAAGCCGAGGCTTTTGTCGCCGCTACCGCTGCACTGCGCCTGGGAGCACAAACATGAGCAAAAGCATGGATTGGAAGAACCTGGCGGCGACCTTGTTCCCGGATGGCCATGCGGTGGCTGAGCGAGATGATTTCCTGAGCGGCACGGCACAGGTGGGCGGCGACACGGTGACCGTGATCGGCACCACCGGCCATGCCGCGATCGGCGTCGAAATCGCCTTGCTGCAGGCACAGGCGATCCTGGCCACGGTGCGCGATCATCCGCAGCGTTCCATCGTGATCCTGGTCGATACCCAGGGCCAGCGCCTGCGCCATCGCGACGAAATGCTGGGCATCAACAGCTACATGGCGCAGCTGGCAAAATGCATCGACCTGGCGCGGCGCCGGCAGCACAAGATAATCGGCCTGGTGTACGACCAGGCCTTGTCCGGCGGCTTCATCACCAGCGGCCTCATGGCCGACGGCTGCTACGCCTTGCCGGAAGCAACCATCCGCGTCATGGGACTGGCGGCGATGGCGCGCATCACCAAGGTGCCGGAAGCCAGGCTGACCGAGCTGGCCAAGAGCAATCCGGTATTCGCGCCCGGCGCCGTCAATTACCTGCAGATGGGCGGCGTCGAAGCGATCTGGCATGCCGACCTGGCGCAGCAGCTGGTGCAGGCTCTGAATCAAGCCAACCCGCAGGACCTGCGCAGCGCCGCCGGCCTGCAGCGCGGCGGCCGCAGCCAGGCCTGGACCGTAACACAGGCTGTGATCGATCATGCCGGCCCGCCATAGCCTGGTCTGGCTGAGCGCCGACGGCTGGCAACGCGCGGCGCAGACAGCGGCGGCAGGCAACCGCGCCATACTGGAGCGCTGGCAGTCGCGCGACTGGCCGGCAGTCTTGCGCCGGCGCCAACCCGATACCCCGGAAGACCAGTTATGCCTGGGATTGGCGCTGCCGCCTGACGCCAATGGCGACAAGGGCAGGATCCCGTTCCTGGCGCAGTTCGGCGACGTCCAGAGGATTACCGATCCGCTGGCGTTGAGGGCCGCGTTGCCGCAGGCGCCGCCGGCCTGGAGCCGCGCATTGAATGCGTTTGCGGGTGATTGCCTGCACAGCGGCATAGCGATGCGCATATACGGCTCTTGGGCATGGCAGATCCTGACGCAGCAGAGTTACCTGACCCGGACTTCGGATATCGACCTGCTGTTCACGCCAGGCAGCGCGGAAGAACTCAGGCGCGGCATCGCCTTGCTGGCGCAGCATGCGGCGCGGCTGCCGCTGGACGGCGAGGTAGTGTTTGCGGACGGCCAGGCGGTAGCCTGGAAGGAATGCTGGCAGGCGCTGCAGGGCGACGGCGGCCAGCAGGTGCTGGTCAAGGCGCGCAGCACGGTCAGGCTGGCGCCTATGGCCGGGCTGGTAGCGACGCTGGAAGGCGCATGATGCTAGTGTAATGTTTTGCACATAATGACACTTAATAAATGGCGTCTTTTCGCGCCATGCGTCGTTGCAAATCCTCGCGATAGTCCCGCTATCGCTCCGGTTTACGCCTAGCCTGACACGAAAATACACCATTTCTTAAGCGCCATTACATGCAAAACACTACACTAGGCAGCCGCTCCGCTGCGACGCAGCTGCCGGCATCGCCCCAGTTGCGCCGCCAGAACCCGGTGCAGCAGCTGAGCGCGCGCCAGCAACGGGCGTTCTGCCTGGCGGCAGGGCGGCTGGCCTTGCGCAGTTTGTACCGCGAATTGCAGCTTTACCCAAAACCGGGCCTGGTGTCGCTGCTGGACAGCGGCAGCCACGACGACATGGACGCAAGCACTTTCATGCGCAGCCTGTTCGCGCTGCGCCACTATTTCATACGGATCACGCAAGCCGGGATGGCCGACAAGGATTTCGCCGTGCTGAAGCAATTGGGCATGGACGCCGAGCAAGCCATGCTGCGCGCCACCGGCGGCGTCAATACCCATCGCGGCGCGATTTTTTGCCTTGGCCTGCTGTGCGCGGCGGCCGGTTATTGCCATGGCCGCCGCATGCCGCTGTCGGCGGCGGCGATCCGCGCCACGCTGCTGATACAGTGGGGCGATGCCCTGGGCCGGCACATGCAGGACCGGGCCGGCGTCTCGCATGGCCGGCAAGTGGCGCAAAAATACGCGGTAAGCGGCGCCAGCGAAGAAGCCGCACTGGGTTTCCCGTCGCTGTTCGAGATCGCCTTGCCGCGTTTCCTGCAGACCCTGGGCGCCGCGCGCGGCTACGACGCCGCCGCTGTCGATACCTTGTTCGCCCTGATGGCGGCCATCAGCGACACCAATCTCTACCACCGGGGCGGGCCGGACGGGGCCGCCAGGGTCAAAACCAGCGCTCGCCAGTTCCTGGATGCGGGCGGCTGCGCAACAGATGGCTGGCGCGAACGCGCAATTAGTTGCCATAAGGTATTTATTCAGGATAAGCTGTCGCCCGGTGGCGCAGCCGATTTATTGGCCGCGACCTATTTCCTGCATGGACTTAGCTATTTGCGGTGATCGAGAGGTTGCCGATCGGCCCTGCTGCTATTGCTCTTATACACACATCGCATACACATCGATTAATCCACAATCATTTCTGGAGTACAAATGAAGAAGTTGTCTTTGGCCGTCAGCATCGGCCTGTTTGGCTTGTTTGGAATTGGTAGCGCTAACGCAGAGCCCGGCATCACCTCGAATACCATCGTCATCGGCCAGTCGGCCGGTTTTACCGGGACCGCCGCCGAGGAAGTAAAACAGGCGACCGCAGGCGCACAGCTGTATTTCGACATCGTCAACAAGCAGGGCGGGGTATTCGGCCGCAAGATCGTGCTGGAATCGCTGGATGACGGCTTCGAACCCAAGCGCACTGTGGAAAATACCCGCAAGCTGCTCAATGAAAAGAATGCGTTTGCGCTGTTCCTGTATCGCGGCACGCCGACCACCGAGTCGATCCTGAGCGCCATCAATGACGCCAAAGTGCCGCTGATCGCTCCGGTTAGCGGCGCCACTTCCTTGCATGAGCCTATGCAGCGCTACCTGTTCAATGTACGCTCCAAGTATCGCGATGAAGTCGGCACGGCGATCGAGCAGCTGTCGGGCATGGGCTTGCAGCGCTATGCGGTGCTGGTGTCCAACGATTCGTTCGGCAACGACGCACTGGAAGGCTTGAAGCAGGCCATCAAGAAATACAAGCTGCCGGAACCGGTGATCGCCAATTACGAGCGCAATACGGTAGCGGTGGAAGGCGCAGTGAAAAAGATTTTCGACGCCAAGCCGCAAGCCGTGCTGCTGATTTGCACTGCCAAGCCATGCGCCGCTTTCATCAAGGAATACCGCCTGGCGGGCGGCCAGCAGCAGTTGATTGCGTTGTCGAATGTCAGCTCGCAAGTGTTCCTGCAAGGCTTGGGCAAGGATGCGCGCGGCCTTGGCATGACCCAGGTGTTTCCGAATCCGAGAAGTTCAAGCGCTCAGATTTCCAAGGAATTCATGACCGCGCTCAAGAATCGCAGTGAATTGTCCGACTCCTACCCGACGCTGGAAGGCTTCATTTCCGCCAAGGTGCTGGTGGAAGGCTTGCGCCGCGCAGGCAACAAGCCGACCCGCGAAAACCTGGTGAGCAGCCTGGAAAGCATGGGCGGCTACGATATAGGCGGGATGGCGTTGAAATACGGTCCGGGCAGCCGCGACGGCCTCAACTTCATTGAACTGACGGTGATCGGCAAGGATGGTTACGTTCTGCGCTAAGAAATTCCGGCAAATCGGGCCGGGTCCGGGCCTGGCATGAGCCAGCGCCTAGCGATCCTGTGCCCGGGCCAGGGCGGGCAGCATGCCGGCATGTTCGACTTGCCGTGCACCGATCCGGCCACGGCAGGGCTGCTGCAGCAATGGCTGTCCTTTGCCGTGCCGGGACAGCAGCTGGAGCAGGTGCTGGCTGACGAAGAATTGTTGTTTTCAAACCGGTTCGCGCAGCCGCTGATTGTGGCGGCGAGCGCTGCCGCCTGGTCGGCATTGCAACCCTTGCTGCCGGCTCCGGCGCTGGTAGCCGGATACAGCATAGGCGAGCTCACGGCCTACCATGTCGCCGGCGCCATTTCGGCGCCGCAGGCGATCCGGCTGGCGGCATCGCGCGCGGAGCTGATGGATGCCTGCCTGCAGGCCGCCGCGCCGCAACTCCTGTGCGCGCTGAGCGGCATCGCCGTCAGCACCCTGGGCAGCTTGCTGGAATCCGAACATTTATATCTTGCGATTGAAACCGGCGCCGACAGCTGCATCGTCGGCGGCCTTGCCCATGACATGCAGCGGGCGACCAGAAAAATCGAAAACCTGGGCGGTAAACTCCGCCTGCTGCCGGTGGCAGTGGCTTCCCATACGCCATTGATGGATGGCGCGGTGCAGCCGTTTGCGCAGCAGCTGCAGCAGCAGTTTTCCGTGGCCCCGCCGGTGCCGGTGCTGTCGGGATTAAGCGGGCAAGCGTTAACAAAAAAAGAACAGGCAGTCAACGTGCTGTCCCGGCAGCTGGCGCAAACCATACGCTGGAGCGACTGCATGGACGCCTGCGCCGAACAGGGCATCACGGTAGCTCTGGAGCTGGGGCCGGGGGCCGCGTTGTCGCGCATGCTGCAAGACCGGCATCCGCAGATCGCCTGCCGCTCGATAAGCGAATTCCGTTCGCTGCGCGGCGTTGCCAGCTGGCTGCAGCGCCTCTGATTTGCGGTCAGAATTTATCCGCATCCGGCATCAGCCGCAAGAACGCTTCGATGAAATTGGCAGTCATGACAGGTGCATCGCGCCGGTAGATCAAGGCAACGGCGGAGTGCGCATCCGGCTCCGGCAGCGGCAGGAAACGGACGCCGGCCGGCGCCACCTCTTGCATGCTGTGCGGCACGACCGCGATTCCCAGGTTGGCTTCAATCAGGTTCAGCTGCGACGACTTGCGCGATGTGGCGCGTGCCGCTTTTGGAAAGAAACCATGCCGCATGCAGAGTTCAGCCACCAGGTAGCTGAGGCCGCCCCTGTCCTTGTGCGGGAATGATACGAAATGTTCATCGCGCAGTTCGCCGATTTCGACACTGCTCTTTTGCGCCAGCCGGTGTTCAGCGGATACCGCCAGCATCAGCTTCTCATCGAACAGTTTCTTCACCTGGATGTTCGGGAACTTGCGCAAGATCGGCAAGCGCACCAGGCCGAAATCCGCTCGGCCTTCATCGATATCCAGCGCCTGGTGCTCGGACGGCGCCTTGGAAAAATCCAGCGATACGCCGGGAAACTGGATCAGCAGCACGTTGAAGACGGCGCCGATGGCAGCGGTCAGGGTCACCGAGCTCGAATGCAGTACGCGGATCAACCCTTGCTCGCCTTTGCCCACCTGGTATGCCTGCACTACAGCGTCGGCCAGGTCTTCCAGTATCCGTTTGCTTCTCTCGTAAAACAGCTGGCCGGCCTGGGTCAGTTCGACATGGCGCGAATCGCGCTGCAGCAGCGACACCTGCATCTCGCCTTCCAGTTCTTTCATCTGCCGGCTCAGCGCCGACTGCGCGATATACAGGCGTTCGGCCGCCCGCGTGTAGCTGCCGGCGTCGACAATTTCGACGAAATACTTCAGCTGCCTGAGTGAAATCATGGTTATGCCGTTTCGAGATAGATGCCCGCCATATTCGATATTGGCGCTGCCGGACCTGGTGAGGCTACAGTGACAACAACAGCAGTTTTACCTTGGCTTTTTGACGTGGTCAATCAGTTTGCAAGAAAACCAGAGGGCGTGATGTTCGAATTATTATTGATTGTGGTTGGCGCGTGCGGCGTCGCAGCCAGCATTATCGCCAAGGTCGTTTACGGCCGTCGAAGCGATGTTGCCGAGGACAGCCGTGATGCAGGGCGCCTGGAGCGAAAGCCGCAGTTGTCCAAGCCGGGCCGGACCGAATCCGGGCGGCGTGGCGGCGATCGTTGATGAACCGATTGTTCGCTTGCATCAAGCCTTGGGCACTGCGGTTGCGCCGGGCCGCGAGCGCAGCAGGACATCTACCGCGTGTTCGCGCTTGTCGTCCAATAGATTGACCGCGCCGTCTTCCTGCGCCACGCCGTCGACTTTGAAATGAGTAACCGCATCCTCGGCGGCGCTTTGCGTCACGACAATCCTGTACATGGTCTCGCGGTAGCGGTAATCCATGCGACAAGTATCCCAGTCGTGCGGCAGGCATGGCGCGACATGCAGCTTGTCGCCTTCCAGTCTTAAACCCAGCAGCGATTCCACGATCAGGCGGTACATCCAGCCGGCCGACCCGGTGTACCAGGTCCAGCCGCCGCGGCCAACGTGCGGCGCTCCAGCGTAGACGTCGGCCGCAACGACATAAGGCTCGACCTTGTAGGTGGCGATTTTCTCGGCAGTCTTGCCATGGTTGAGCGGATTGATCAGGCGCATCAGTTCCCAGGCGCGTTGCTGGTCGCCCAGCTTGGCGAACGCCATCACGGTCCAGATGGCGGCATGCGTATACTGGCCGCCATTCTCGCGCACGCCGGGAACGTAACCGCGGATATAACCCGGATCCTGGTCGGATTTGTCGAACGGCGGGTCGAGCAGCTGGATGATGCCGTCTTTGCGCCGCACCAGGCGCTGGTCGACGGCCTGCATCGCGGTCTGGACCCGTTGCGGATCGCCGGCGCCGGACAGCACCGCCCAGCTTTGCGAAATCGAATCGATCTGGCATTCGACATTCTGGGCGGAGCCAAGCGGGGTGCCGTCGTCGAAATAGGCGCGGCGGTACCAGCCGCCGTCCCAGCCGTTCTTGGCGATGTTTTTCTGCAGCTGGCCGGCTTCGGCCTGGCAGCGGTCGGCGAACGCCTGGTCTTGCTGGCCGAGCGCGATTTCGGCGAAGCTGGTCAGCACGTCGTACAAGAAAAAACTGAGCCAGACGCTTTCGCCTTTGCCTTTGTCGCCGACCTTGTCCATGCCGTCGTTCCAGTCGCAGGATCCCATCAGCGACAAGCCGTGCACGCCGAATTTCAAGCTTCTCTCAATGGCGCGCACGCAATGCTGGTACAAGGTTGCGGCCTGGCTCGAATGGCCCGGCAAGTCGTAGTAGGAATCCTCATCCGGATTGACCGCGCGGCCTTCCAGGAAGTGCGCGCTTTCCTCAAGCACGGCATGGTCGCCGGTGCTGCTGACATAGCGGTGGACCGCCAGCGGCAGCCACAGGTAGTCGTCGGAGCAATGGGTGCGCACGCCGCGGTCGCTGGGCGGATGCCACCAGTGCTGGACGTCGCCTTCGACGAACTGATGGGTGGCGCACAGCAGCAAGTGCGCGCGCAGCAGTTGCGGCTGGCAGTGCACCAGCGCCATGGCATCCTGCAGCTGGTCGCGGAAACCGAAAGCGCCGCCGGACTGGTAATAACCGCTGCGCGCCCACAGGCGGCAAGCGATAACCTGGTACATCAGCCAGCCGTTGGCCAGCAGGTTCAGTTCACGGTCTGGCGTGTCGACCTGGACTGCGCCCAGCGTACGTTCCCAGAACGCATGCACGGCTTGCAGCGCTTCATGCGCCGCCGCGGCGCCGCGATAGCGCTGCACCAGGCTGCTGGCATTGGTCTGGCGGCTATCGGCCATGCCGAGGATGAAGACAATTTCGCGCTGCTGGCCCTGGTTCAGCTCGAACTGCACCTGGATCGCGGCGCAAGGATCGAAGCCGGCGCCGACCTTGCCGGACAGGCGCAGCCGTTCCATTGCCGCGGGTTTTTGCAGGGAGCCGTTGCGGCCGATGAATTCATTGCGGTCGCCGCTGACGCTGCGGTTGCTGGCGTCGACATCGAAGAACGCGGTGCGGTCGGTGAATTCGGTGTTGTAGGGATTGCGTGCAAACACGGCGCCGGTGGCCGGATCGGTTTCGGTGACGATGTGCATGGCAGATTTGGGGCGCAGGTCACCTAGCACCCATTCGACATAGCCGGTGGCCGACAGTTTGCGCATGGTGTCGGATTCGTTGCGCACCCGCAGTACCGAATACTTGACCGACGCATCGGCCGCGACATATACGGTCAGCTCGGAAACAATGCCATCCTCGATATGTTCGAACACGCTGTAGCCGAAGCCGTGCCGCGTCACATAATCGCCTTTGCCGCGCCTTGGCAGCGGAGTGGGGGACCAGTAATGTCCGCTTTCTTCGTCGCGCAGGTAGAATACTTCGCCGCCGCCGTCGCTGACCGGATCGTTGGCCCACGGCGTGAGCCGGAATTCATGGGCGTTTTCACCCCAGCTGTAGGCTTGCCCGCTTTCCGAGATCACGCTGCCGAACTGCGGATTGGCGATGATGTTGACCCAAGGCGCCGGCGTCAGCTGGGTATCGGAGGTGGTGATGACATACTCTCTTCCGTCAGCCGTGAAACCGCCGAGGCCGTTCGCCAGGTCCAGTTCGCGCGGTGGTAGCTGAATTTGCAGCCGGATTTCATGGGCGACTGCAGGCAGCGTCTGCCGCAATGCCGGTATCAGGCGCGGCAGGCGGATTTCCATCAGGTCGCGGCGGTTGATCTGTTCGGCCAGCGTGCCGCGGCTGTCGCTCAGGATGACCCGCGCCACCGACTGGAACAGGACCCGGTCTTCATCCGAGATCTGGTCGACCAGCCGCACGAAAATGCCGCCTGGGCGGTCGATTTCATGGGCGCCGGTGACCGATGAAATCAATCCCATGATCTGCTCTTGCAGCAACTGCCGGTAACCGGCATGGTCTTCGTTCCAGATCACCAGGTCGACCGCCAGTCCTTTCGAACGCCAGTAGGCATGGGCTTGCACCAGCTGCCGCACCAGTTCGATGTTTTCCTGGCTCTTGAGGCGCACCAGCACGATCGGCAGGTCGCCGGAAATGGCGTAGCCCCACAAGCCTGACTGCCCGCGATGGTTGCGGATCAGGACGCTGGCGTCGGCGCGCAGCAGCGGATTGACGTAGATCACCGAATTCGCCAGGCGGCTGTAAAGCTGGGCGTCGGCTTCGCTGGCATTGAGCTGGCGCAGCACGACCTGGCTATGCGGCCAGGACAGTTCGACCACCCGGTCCGCCAGGTGGCGATCCTGGTATTTTTCGATCAGGCCGAGGCAGATGTCGCGCGAATCGCCGATGCCGGTGACCATGTCGATGGTGGCCGTCTGTTCCGCTTCCAGCGTGATCTGGTAACGGATAGCGACGATCGGGTCGAGCACCGGGCCGGCGCTCCCTGCCAGCGGTCCTTGCCGGCGCATCGCTTGCGGCGCGGTCACGGTATTGCCGCGGCCGATGAACTGCATGCGGTCGGTTTCATACGACACCGCATCAATGTCGGCGCCGTGCAGCGCCATCAGATGGAACATCCATGGCATTTTTTCATTCATCGAACGCGGCCGGCGCGTGCACAGGATGGCGCGCTGGGCCGCCACGATTTCGGTTTGCACGAACAGGTTGCTGAACGCCGGATGGGTGGCGTCGGCGGCGGCCGGCGCCAGCACGACTTCGGCGTAGCTGGTGATGTCTATGGTGCGCCGCGAGCGCGAGCGGTTGACGATGCGGGTGCGGCGCAGTTCGATATCGTCTTCCTGCGACACCACGATTTCGGTATGCAGGTCGAAGCTGTTGTCGCGCCGGCGGAATTCGGCGCGGCCTTCGGAGAAGATCACTTCGTAGCTGTCCGGCTGCGCCAGCGTCGGCTGGAAGGCGGTCGACCAGAAATGGCCGGGTTCGCCGCCGTTCAGTTCGCGCACGTAACAGAAGGTGCCCCAATTGTCGCGCGTGCTGTCTTCCTGCCAGCGGGTGACGGCGAGATCGTTCCAGCGGCTGCGGCTGCCGCCGGCGCTGGTGATCATCACGTGATAGCGGCCGTTCGACAGCAGCTGCACTTCCGGGGTGCGCGGATCGGGGCGTTGCAATACCCGCATCTGCAAGCCCTGGTCGGCTACGGCGGTACGGATGTCGGCCAGTTCCGTGGTGTTGGAATAGGTGGCGCTGGCTTTTGGCACGCGTTCGTGCAGCAGCGACATGGTGGCCTGGAACAAAGGGTCCGATTCGAAGCGCTTTTGCATGGGCCGGTCCAGCAGCAGATAGGCCAGCGACAGGAAACCCATGCCCTGGTGATGCGCCATGAAAGAACGGATGACGACGCTGCTTTGTCCGCGCGGCAGGCGCGACGGCGTGTAGTCGATCGCTTCGAAGAAACCGTATTCGCCCTCGAAACCTTCGGCTGACAGCTGCTGCAGGTTGCGGCAGGCTTCTTCCGGCGCCACCATCAGCGCCATCATCGATGCATAGGGGCTATCACCAGGTCGTCGCCGAGCCCGCGCTTGAAGCCGAGGCCGGGTACGCCGAATGCGCGGTACTGGTAGTTGAGGCTGGCGTCGAAGGTATGGTAGCCCGATTCTGAAATGCCCCAGGGCACGCCGCGCTGCATGCCGTATTCGATTTGCCGCTTTACCGCCGATTCGTAAGTCTGGCCGAGCAGGGTGTTTTCAAAGTTCGGCATGACCAGCAAAGGCATCAGGTATTCGAACATCGATCCGCTCCACGACAGCAGGATCGGATCGCCGCCGGCGATGGTGAGCTGGCGCCCGAGCGCGAACCAGCTTTCCTGCGGCACTTGTCCCTGGGCGATGGCGACGAAGGTGGCGAGCCTGGCTTCGGACGCCAGCAGGTCGTAGAAACTGACGTCGCGCCGGCGCTCGCTGACGTTATAGCCGATGGCCAGCAGATGGGTGGCGGGATCGTACAGGAAACCGTATTCCATGCGGGCGAACTCGCCGGCCTGGGTCACCAGCTGCTCGATCAGCAGCATGCGTTCGGCGGCGTGGCGGCTGCCTTCGGCCACCAGCTGGCTGAGGGCAGCCAGGGTTTCGCTCTTGGGCGCATCGCCGACGCCGGCCAAGCCTGGTTCCAACAGCGGCGCCAGGTCGGCATGGGTCTTGGCCAGCTGGCGCAAGGTCGGGATCTGGTCGAGCTGGGGAAGTTTTGTGATCCATTCCGCCGGCGCCAGCGCGGATATCCAGGGCGCCAGGATATCCAGCTCGTTCAGGGCTTCGCGGCACTGGCTGGCCAGCGCGCGCGCCCAGACATTGAGCTGGGTGTCGGGCACGGTGTCGAGGCCGGCGACAAAACCGGCGGCGCAATGGCTGAGGCCTTGCAGACAATCGTGCGCCACGGTCAAGGTAGCCGGCGCACAATCGCAGGCGTCCTGCAGGTCTTTTTCGAACTGGACCAGTTTCGCCAGCGGCCCGCCGCCGGCGGTGTCGCGCAGGATTTCATAGGTGTCGCGGATGCCGGAAAATACCCGCGCCTCGAATATTGGCGTATCGAGCAGCTCGCTCAAGCCCGGCCGCAGGGTCAGCAGGTGGCCGGCAAGGTTGCCGCTGTCGACGGTCGAGACGTAGATCGGATGCAGCGGCTTCAGGTATTGGGTGTCGTACCAGTTGTAGAAGTGGCCCTGGTAGCGTTCCAGCGAGGCCAGCGTCTGGAAAGTGTTCTGGGTGCGCTCCAGCAGCTGGCCGGACGGGATGTAGCCGAAGTCGCAGGCGCTCAGGTTGGCCAGCAGCGACAGGCCGATGTTGGTGGGCGAAGTGCGGCGCGCCACCACGGCGACCGGGTGCTCTTGCACATTGTCGAGCGGCAGCCAGTTGTCTTCGGGGCCGACATAGGTTTCGAAAAACAGCCACATCTTGCGCGACAGCGATTTCAGGAACTGGGTCTGCTCGTGCGACAGCTGCGCTGCGCGGCGTGCAATCGGCTGGCTGATCCAGTAGGCGATGAACGGCGACAGCCACCACAGCAGCAGGATGGGCGCGGCCGCCTGCAGGGCCGGTGGATTGCTGATCACCAGCCAGGCAGCGGTGGCCAGCGCCAGCGCCGGCGCGATCCACATCGAGCGGTAGTAGGACAGCAAGCTGTTGCTGGCTTGGCGGCCGGCCTCGCTGGACGGCTGCCATTCCAGCAGCTTGCGGTGCGAAACCAGGATCCGCCATTGGGTGCGGACGATGGCGTCGAGGTTGAGCGCGGCTTCGTAAGGCAGGAAAATCAGGGTCAGCGCGGCGTGGGCGAAATGCTGCAGGGTCGCGTGCAGCGAAGCCGAAAGATGCTGCCGCAGCAGTACGTCGTCCGGCTTGCGCAGCAGGCTCAGGATGCTGGCGCAGAGCGAGGGAATCAGCAAGATGCCGAGCGCTGCGGCGGTCCAGAACCAGGCCGAAGGCAGGCCGATCCAGCCGCTCAGCAGCAACGCCGTCAGCGCAAAAGGGAAGACGCTGCGGCGCAGGTTGTCGAACAGTTTCCAGCGCGACAAAGGGGACAGCGGATTGCGATGATGGCCGATCTTGCCGCTGGCGGCATCGCGTGCGCCCGGCACCCGCGGCAGTAGCCAGGAAGCGATCTGCCAGTCGCCGCGTATCCAGCGGTGGCGGCGGCTGACGTCAGCGCTGTAGCGCGACGGATACTGCTCGTACAGCTGGACGTCGCTGAGCAGGCCGGCGCGCGCATAACAGCCTTCCAGCAAGTCATGGCTGAGCACGCGGTTTTCCGGCATGCGATCTTTCAAGGTTTGTTCGAAGGCGTCGACATCGTAGATGCCTTTGCCGACGAAAGAACCTTCGCCGAAGATGTCCTGGTAGACGTCGGACACGGTGCGGGTGTAAGGGTCGATGCCGGTTTCGCCGCCGCACAGCAGTTCATAGTAGGAAGCGCCGGCGCTGGGCAGGCTGACTGCTACGCGCGGCTGCAGGATGCCGTAGCCTTCCACCACGCGCTGGCGGCTGGCGTCGTACCGTGCGCGGTTCAGCGGATGCGCCATGGTGGCCACGAACTGGCGGGCAGCATCGCGCGGCAGCTCGGTGTCGGTGTCGAGCGTGATCACGTACCTGACATTGCCGAGGTCTTCGATATCGCCGACGATCAGCGAAAAGGTGTCGGCCGCGCCGTCGCGCAGAAGGGCGTTGAGGTCAGCCAGCTTGCCGCGCTTGCGTTCGTAGCCCATCCAGGTTTTTTCCAGCGGGTTCCAGCGGCGCGGGCGGTGCAGCAGCAGGAAATTGTCGCCATGGTCTTGGCGGTATTTCCCGTTCAGCTCCTCGATATTGTGTTCGATATGCCGCAGCAAGAGAGCGTCTTCCGGCAGCACTTCCGCCTCGGCGTCGGCGAAGTCGGTCAGCAGGCAAAAGCGCAGGTTGACGTCGCGGTTGGCGAGAAAGCGCACCTCGAGGGCTTCCGTCAGGCTGTCGATGTTCTGCTTGCTCGACAATATCGTAGGCACCGCCACCAGGGTGCGCGATGCGGCCGGAACGCCGTCCGAGAAATCCATGCGCGGTAGCGGGTGCGGTATGGCGACCAGGGTAATCAGCCAGTTGACCATGGCGTGCGCTAGCTGGCTGCTGGCAACCAGGGCCAGCGCTGCAACCACGGCCAGCAGCCAGTGGCTGGCGCCGTCGGCATGAGCTTTGAAGGCAATGCCGGCGGTGGCGGCGAGGGTGATCAGCACAATGCTGCCGAGGTAGCAGCTCAAGGGCGCAGCCTTGCCCATGCGCCGGAGCGCCTCCAGCGGCGACAGCTTGAATCCCACGGCCTGCTCCAGCTGCGGCAGTCCCTGGCCTATCAGGTAATAGCCGACATGCGCACGACGCTGGTCGGCGCTGTCTTGCGCGGCATGGACGGCGGCGAGCCGGACCGCATGCCCGGCGATTTCAAATTCCGACAAGCTGCTGTGGCGGGCGATTCTCTCGATCACATGCCGGTAGTGGTCGCGGGTAGAAAAATCCATGCGGGCATAGACGTCGACCGGGTCCTTGCGCAAGGTATGGTCGACCACGCTCATGGTTTCAACAAATTCGCGCCAGTCCATGGCGCTCAGGAAGCGCAGGCTGCCGATGCTGTTGCTGATCGATACCTGGTCGGCGGCTTGCTGCTGTGTCTCAAGCTGGACCAGCTGTTCGATGGTCTGGCCGGATTCGGCCAGCCGTTGCGACAGCCAAGTCATGGGCAGCGTCAGCGCCGGGCTTTGCCCTTGCAGGCGGCGCACCAGTTCGGCCACGAACGAACTATCCATGGGCGGATCGGAACGCGCCATGTCGGCTACCAGCAGGATCAGGTTGCCGGGATCGTTTTCGGCGCTTTCCACCATGGCGTCGGCCCAGGAATCGGCGAGGTTGCGGTTGAAACTGGTGAGCGCCAGACGGGCGGCGACGCGCCGCAGGTTTTCGATCAGCGCCAGGCGCAGCATGATGGGAATCGCCCACAATTCGCCCAGTTTCAGGGGCGTGACCTGCTGGTAGGCGGCCACAAAGCGGCTCAGGCTTTCCGGATCGACGCGGCCGTCGCCGTGGGAAATGGTTTCCAGCGCAATGTCATAGACCCGCGGCCGGCCGGCCGAGCTGCCGCGCAGCAGGCGCGGCAATTCCCTGCTGTAGTTCTTCGGCAGGTGCCGCTTGGCGGTGCGGATCTGTTCTTCGATCAGGTAAAAATTGTCGAGCAGCCATTCCGCCGCCGGCGTCACCTGGCGGCTGGCCCGGATCGCTTCGGTCAGCAGACTGCAGGCGTCGATGATGACTTTTTCATTGTCGGCCAGGCGCGACAGCAGCTGGTCGCGTCCGCGTTCGCTGCTGAGCTTGTGGGCGTTGGCCAGCACCCGGCCGTGCTGTTCCATCTGCAGGGCGCTGAACAGCTCCG
Organism: Collimonas fungivorans; assembly: GCF_001584145.1. Classification (NCBI taxonomy): domain Bacteria; kingdom Pseudomonadati; phylum Pseudomonadota; class Betaproteobacteria; order Burkholderiales; family Oxalobacteraceae; genus Collimonas; species Collimonas fungivorans. Next base: position 2,295,201 of record NZ_CP013232.1, read on the forward strand.
CGCGCAACGGCAATTCATCATTCGCCGGATCATTGCTCAGGCTGCCAGGCAGCAGGGCATTTTTGATGTCGAGCATATTGTCGCGAAATGCCCGGCGTAATGATTCGCGCAGTGGTTCGTTATTTGATTTCAATTCCGAAGTTTCTATTTATGCAATGAACCTGGAGAGAACCGGATCGCATGGCGTGCAAGAGTCAGAGATCCGGTTCTGGCCCGGCCGGACCTCCTTGCTGGGAGAAGAGGCTGGGGACGGTAGAAATTGAGACCGCAGGAGTAGGGACTGATGCGCCGCGGACTGATTTCCTGCGGACCCCCTGCGTATTACAGCTTAACAGCTTCCCGGGATAATTTTTTAATATCAACCTGCTACTGATCCGGCCGCTGCAGCTAAGGTCGCAGCGGCCGGATCAGGCTACGTCAACAGGCGGAAAAATTCAGTGCGCTGCCGCACATAGTGAAAATCCGAGAGACTGGTTTATTTCCCCAGGGTCCAGAACATCGTCAATACGGCCAGCGCCATGGCGCCGGTGCAGACCCAGCCCAATATCTTCAGCCTGGCGTCAATCACGAACTGTCCCATGATCTTGGGATGGGCCGCCATCAGCATCATGACCACCATGATGGGCACCGAAATGACGCCGTTGATTACCGCGCTCCAGTACAAGGCCTTGATCGGATCGATCGGGGTGAAGCAGAGCACCACGCCGACGGCGGTCGAGACGGCGATGATGCCGTAGAATTTTTTGGCCGCTGCGGGTTTCAGCTCCAGGCTGTTTTTCCAGTGGAATGCACCCGCCATGGCATAGGCGGCGGAGCCGGCCAGTACCGGGACCGCCAGCAGGCCGGTGCCGATGATGCCGGCGCTGAACAGCCAGAACGCGAACTCGCCCGCGATCGGCCGCAGCGCCGAGGCTGCCTGCGCCGAACTCTGGATATTCGTGACGCCGTGCAGGCCGAGGGTGACCGCCGTGGTCAGCATGATGAAATAGGCGACCAGATTGGAAAATCCCATGCCGATGATAGTGTCGATCTTGATCCGGCGGAAATTGGCGCTGGCCTGGTTAGGCGCATCCCGCAACGGCTTGGCGCCGGACCTGGACTGTTGCTCCTCCACTTCCTGCGAGGCTTGCCAGAAAAACAGATAGGGACTGATGGTGGTGCCGAATACCGCGACCACCGTGGTGATGTATGCCGGTTTCCAGGACAGCTGCGGCCAGACGGTTTTTGCGAAGACTTCGGTCCAGGGCGTATGCACGACGAACGCGGTAGCGACATAGGCCAGCAAGGCCAGCGTCAGCCATTTCAATATACGTACGTAACGATCGTAGGGAATGAAAATCTGCAGCAGCAGCGACAGCAGGCCGAAGCCCAGCGCATATAAATGAGCGGGGCCGCCTGCCAGCAGCTTCAAGGCTTCGCCCATGGCGGCGACATCCGCCGCGATATTGATGGTGTTGGCAAGCAGCAGCAGGCCGACGATGGCGTACAGCAGCCATGGCGGGTAATGGCGGCGGATATTGGTCGCCAGGCCATGGCCGCTGACGCGGCCTATCTTGGCGCTGACGACCTGGATCCCGACCATCAGCGGATAGGTCAGGAACAGCGTCCATAGCAGATTGAAGCCGAACTGCGCACCGGCCTGCGAATAGGTGGCGATGCCGCTGGGATCGTCATCCGCGGCGCCGGTAATCAGCCCTGGTCCCAGCTTTTGCAGCCAGCTTTTTTTAGCATCGGGATGCGTCATTGCGCATTATCTCCATCACTGTGTCAGAAAAGAAGTTTCTATCCGCCCTTATGCTGTCGCAGCCTATTACACAACGCCGATTGGGTCTGTGTGCTAGCCAACAAAGCCGGGACGGGTATTGCCGGATTGGCAAAATCCTGCGCAGCTAAAGCACGCGTTATGTGTGTCAGCGCACCGATTTTTAGCAGTCGACGCCATACAGTGAACATTCCTTCCCATCCCTCACTGTTATGGAGAGCAACCATGTCAGAAACGAAAAAACCCATTTCCGCGGCAATCGACACCGCCGCCATCCGGGCCGCCGCCAAGAACATGGATGACGGCGCGGTGACGGCAGGCTACCGCGGTGACCGCGAGCAGGTGGTCGCCATGCTCAACGATGCGCTGGCGACCGAACTGGTCTGCGTGCTGCGCTATAAACGGCACTACTACACCGCGGCCGGTTTGCAAAACGGATCGATCAAGGATGAATTCCTGGAACACGCAATGGAAGAGCAGGCCCATGCCGACCAGATCGCGGAGCGCATCGTGCAGCTCAACGGCAAGCCGGACTTCAATCCGGATACGCTAGTGCAGCGCAGCCATGCGGAATACGATGGTGCGGACGACATCAAGGCCATGATCAAGGCTAACCTGATCGCCGAACGGGTGGCGATCGAAGCCTACCGTCAGATGATAGAAAGGATCGGCGACAGCGATCCGACCACACGCCTGCTGCTGGTCGGCATCATGGCCAAGGAAGAAGAGCACGCTGACGACATGCGCGATCTGCTGGCTTGAGCGCGTACAGTCGCGCCGACCGGGCGACTGCGTATCGATGCCATTTTATTAATATTACTTCGAGGAGATTATCTTGCTGGAATCAAACCTGAAAGCCGTCAACGATGACGTGAAAAAACTGATCAAGGATGCGCAATCCTTGTTTTTAGCCGCGGCCGACCTGACCGGGGAAAAGGCTGAGGAAATGCGCGACCGCGGCATGCGCTTGCTCGACAAGGCAGTGGTTACCGCCCAGGAAGCGCAGGCCAGCGTCCGCGTCGCCGGCCGGGAAATGACGGACTCTGCCGAGAGTTACGTGAAAGAGAATCCGTGGCGGGCATTAGCGACGGCCGCCGGTGTGGGATTTGTGGCCGCCTTGGTCCTGACCAAGAGATAACTCTCAGCACTGCGCGCATGGCTGGAAAAATAGAAAGGCGTGGCGCATATCGCGCCACGCCTTTCTATTGCGGCGGCAATTTTCAAATTCGCCCGGTGAGCAGCAGGACAATCAGGATGACGACGATCAGGCCGGTGACGCCGCTGGGGCCGTAACCCCAGTTACGGCTGTGCGGCCAGCTCGGCAAAGCGCCGATGACGATGAGGATCAGGATGACGAGTAAGATGGTGCTCATGCTTGGCTCCTAAAGAAGTTGGCAGGCTGGTTGGCAAGCAAGAGCGCAGGGCTTGCAACAGGACTCCCGGTGCTGGAATTATTTCCCGCCGGGAGTGGAACCAAGATAATCGGGAAAGATCACAAGGTCTGTGCGCTGGCGTACAAAAACCGGTCGCTGGCCCTATCTGCCGCCCAGCTCTGCTGTCGAGGTTGACAGTGGCGGCTCTGGCCAAAATATGGTCTGATCGGAAGCGCCGCGCTTGTTGCGCCAATACTGTGCCAAAATACAAATCCAGAATGCCGGTTTGGCCGCTTATTTATATACCGTCCGGAGACCGCAATGCGTACCGAAACAATTGGCGAATATGAAATCGAATATTCCGGAATCCAGCTCCCCGATAGCGAAGACTGGGCCGCCAACCTGGCGATCTACGGCCCTTCCAGCAATCCCATGCATAGAAACGATATTTTTCCGTCGCAGCGGGTAGTGGTCGACGCCGTCTTCCATACCGAGCAGGAGGCCGAAGCAGAGGCGCGCGCATTCGCCATTTCAATGATAGAAAAAGGCAGGAAAAAAGACGCCTGAAGGTAGACCGGAAATTCGCAGGCTGGAAATTCGCAGGCTCACGATTCTGCAGCACAGCTTATTCAGCAAGGAGAAACACGATGCAGTTAGGGATGATTGGACTGGGGCGCATGGGCGCCAACATGGTAAGGCGCCTGACCAAGGGCGACCATCAATGTGTAGTGTATGACCTGCATCCGCAAGCGGTGCAGGCGCTGTTGCATCCCGGCGCTACCGGCGCCGCTTCGCTGCAAGACCTGGTCAGCAAGCTGAGCAAGCCGCGCGTGCTGTGGCTGATGCTGCCGGCCGCGGTGGTCGACGAAAACCTGGCCTTGCTGACGCCTCTGCTGGAAGCCGGCGACATCGTGATCGACGGCGGCAATTCTTATTACCATGACGATATCCGGCGCGGCGCCGAACTCAAGGCGCGCGGCATCCATTACGTCGATGTCGGCACCAGCGGCGGCGTGGCCGGCTACGACCGCGGCTACTGCCTGATGATAGGCGGCGACAAGGAAGCGGTGCAGCACCTGGCGCCGATCTTCGCCACGCTGGCGCCCGGCGCCGGCACCGCCAGCCCGACTCCCGGCCGCCAACCATCCGATAGCAGCGCCGAGCAGGGCTACCTGCACTGCGGTCCGCAAGGCGCCGGCCATTTTGTCAAGATGGTCCACAACGGCATCGAGTACGGCATCATGGGCGCCTACGCCGAGGGCTTGAACATCCTGCGCAACGCCAATGTCGGCAAGCGCAGCCACGAAGCGGATGCGGAAACCACGCCGCTGCGCAATCCCGAACACTACCAGTACGAGCTCGACCTGCCGGAGATCACCGAGCTGTGGCGGCGCGGCAGCGTGATCGGCTCATGGCTGCTGGATCTCACTGCCGGCGCGCTGCTGCAAGACCCCAAGCTGGATCACTACGCCGGCCGCGTCTCGGATTCCGGCGAAGGACGCTGGACCATTAACGCCGCCATCGATGAAGCAGTGCCCGTGCCAATCTTGAGCGCCGCGCTTTTCACGCGTTTCAGTTCACGCGGCGAAGGCGATTTTGCCGACAAGGTGTTGTCGGCGATGCGGCAAGGATTCGGCGGCCACGTGGAAAAACCTGCTCAGCAGAAAAAGCTGGAGGATTGATGGCGGCAATGCACAAAATTACTTACCATTGCCCAGGAAAAGCAACATGAAAATAAGTCCCCTGGCCGGCAAACCGGCCCCATTGTCGTTGTTGGTGGATGTGCCGAAACTGGTCACCGCCTACTACACCAACATTCCCGACCCCGGCGTTCCAGAACAGCGCGTAGCATTCGGCACGTCGGGGCATCGCGGATCGGCTTTTGACAACAGCTTCAACGAAGCCCATGTGCTGGCCATCACCCAGGCCATTTGCGCCTATCGCAGCAAGCAGGGCATCACCGGCCCGCTGTTCCTCGGCATCGATACCCATGCCTTGTCGGTTCCGGCCGGCGCCAGCGCGCTCGAGGTGCTGGCCGCCAACGGCGTTGAAGTGATGCTGGCGGAGAACGACGAATACACGCCGACGCCGGCGGTGTCGCACGCCATCCTGCGTTACAACAAGGGCCGCAGCAGCGGCTTTGCCGATGGCATCGTGGTCACGCCTTCGCACAATCCGCCGCAGGACGGCGGCTTCAAGTACAACCCGCCCAACGGCGGCGCGGCCGATACCGACGTCACCGGCTGGATCGAGGCGGCCGCCAATGAATTGCTGCAAGGCGGCAACGGCGGCATCAAAAGAATGCCGGTGGCAAAGGCGCTGCAGCTGCCAACCACCCATCGCTACGACTATCTAAACACCTACGTCAACGAACTCGACCAGGTGATCGACATGGAAGCGATCCGCAGCGCCGGCATCCATCTCGGCGTCGATCCGCTGGGCGGCGCCGGAGTGCATTACTGGCAACGGATAGGCGAGTGCTACAAGCTGAACCTGAGCGTGGTCAGCGACGAAGTCGATCCGACCTTCCGTTTCATGACCGTGGACTGGGATGGCCGCATCCGCATGGATCCGTCGTCGTCTTATGCGATGCAGCGGCTGCTGGGAATGAAGGATCGTTACGACATCGCCTGCGCCTGCGATACCGACCACGACCGCCACGGTATCGTCACCAAGAGCGCCGGCCTGCTGCCGGCCAACCACTATCTCGCCGTTGCGATCGACTATCTGTTCCAGCATCGTCCGCTCTGGTCGAAGGCGCCGCGGGTAGGCAAGACCATCGTCAGCAGCCAGCTCATAGACCGGGTTAGCGCCAGGCTCGGTCGCGAGCTGTATGAAGTGCCGGCCGGCTTCAAATGGTTCGCCGCCGGCCTGAATGACGGTTCGCTCGGTTTTGGCGGCGAAGAGAGCGCCGGCGCCACTTTCCTGCGGCTGGACGGCTCGGCCTGGACCACCGACAAGGATGGCCTGGCGCCGGCCTTGCTGGCCGCGGAAATCACCGCGCGCAGCGGCAAGGATCCGGGCGAAGTCTATCGCAAGCTGGCCTCCGAACTGGGCGATCCGGTCAGCACCAGGGTCGAAGCCAAGGCTACGCCGGCGCAGAAGAAGATGTTGTCGGCACTGTCGCCGCAGCAGGTGCAATGCGCAGAACTGGCCGGCGAGAAAATCCAGCACATCCTCAGCAAGGCGCCGGGCAACCAGGCTGCGATAGGTGGATTGAAGGTGGTCACCGAAGGCGGCTGGTTCGCGGCGCGGCCGTCGGGCACGGAAGATATCTACAAGATCTACGCCGAGAGTTTCCACGGCGAAGAACACTTGCAGCGCATCGTGCAGGAGGCGCAGGCGATCGTCGATGCAACCCTGGCAGGCAATCCGCAAGCGTTGCCAGCAACCGGCACATGAAGCGGAAAGCGCTGACAACGGCAGCCGAACTGGACATGCTGCAGCGCGAATCCTTCAGTTATTTCATGCACGAAACCAACCTGGAAAACGGGTTGGTGGTCGACAAGACCGCGACCGACTGGCCCGCCAGCATTGCCGCTGTCGGGCTGGCGCTGGCGGCTTATCCGGTGGCGGTCGAGCGCGGTTTTATCGGCCGGGCGGCGGCGCGCAAGCGGGTGCTGCTGACCCTGCGCTTCTTCTGGAGCAGTCCGCAGGGGCCGGAACCGGATGCGACCGGCTACAAAGGTTTTTTTTATCACTTCCTGCATATGCAAACAGGCCGCCGCGCCTGGCAATGCGAACTGTCTACGATCGACACCACTTTTTTCCTGGCCGGCGCGCTGGCTGCCGGCTGCTATTTCGACGACCCCGCCAACGCCGAGGAAAGCGAGATCCGGCGCCTGGCCGACGCCTTGTATCTGCGCGTCGACTGGCAGTGGGCGCAAGACGGCGGCGGTGCGGTATCGATGGGATGGAAGCCGGAATCCGGCTTCTTGCCGAATCGCTGGGACGGCTACGACGAAGCGCTGCTGCTTTATATCCTCGGCCTGGGTTCGCCGTCGCATCCGCTGCCTCCCGACAGCTATTGCGACTGGGCCTTCGCCTACCAGTGGCAGCAAAGCTATGGCATAGATTATTTCTACGCTGGCTCCTTGTTCACGCATCAGCTGTCGCATATATGGGTGGATTTCCGCGGCATCCAGGACGGCGCCATGCGCACCAAAGGCATCGATTATTTCGAGAACAGCCGCCGCGCCACCCTGGTGCAGCAGCAATATGCGATAGCCAATCCGGGCGGCTTTTCCGGTTACGGTGAATATTGCTGGGGCATCACCGCCAGCGACGGCCCCGGGCCTTCGGTGCTGGAGATCAAGGGCGTCAAGCGCGAGTTCTACGACTATGTGGCGCGCGGCGTGCCGCATGGCCCGGACGACGGCACGATTGCACCGTGGGTGGTGGTGGCCTCGCTGCCGTTTGCACCCGAAATCGTGCTGCCGACTATCGATTATTTTGTACACCAGGTCGGCCTGAAAACCGGCAATCCCTATGGTTTCAAGGCCACCTTCAACCCCAGCTATCCGTGTAACAGCGCGAACCCCTACGGCTGGATTTCGCCCTGGCATTTCGGCATCGACCAGGGGCCGATCATCTTGATGATAGAAAACTACCGCAGCGAAATGCTGTGGAGCTTGATGCGCAATTGCCCTTATATCGCGAACGGATTGCGGCGCGCCGGATTCAGCGGCGGCTGGCTAGGTGCGCAATAAGGCTAGCGCCCGCTGGCAGACGTTGGCGACGGTAAAACCGTATTCGTGCATCACCAGCTCACCCGATGCCGAGGCGCCGAAACGGTCCACGGCCAGCACGTCGCCATGGGCGCCGACATAACGATGCCAGCCCTGCGCCACGCCGGCTTCCACCGCCAGCCTGGCGCCGACGGCGGGCGGCAGCACCGTGTCGCGGTAAGCCTGGGGCTGCTGCTCGAACAGTTCCCAGCTCGGCATCGAAACAATCCGCACCTGGATGTCCTGTTCCGCCAGATGCTGGCCGGCGGCCACGATCAGCGCCACTTCCGAGCCGCTGGCGATCAGGATCAGGTCCGGTTTGCCATTGGCGGCGTCAGCCAGGATGTAAGCGCCGCGCTGCAATTCTTCTGCTGCGGCAAAGCGTGTGCGGTCCAGGGTGGGAACGTTTTGCCGGGTCAGCACCAGCGCCACCGGCCGTTCAAACGATTGCACCGCCACCCGCCAGGCCGCCGCCGTTTCGTTGGCGTCGGCGGGGCGCAGCACGATCAGGTTAGGCAGTGCGCGCAGGCTGGCCAGCTGCTCCACCGGCTGGTGTGTGCCGCCGTCTTCGCCGAGGGCGATGCTGTCATGGGTAAACACGTACACCACCTGCAAGCCCATCAGGGCGGCAAGGCGGATAGAGGGCCGCATGTAGTCGGAAAACACCAGGAAGGTGGCGCCGAACGGCAAGGCGCCGCCGTGCGCCGCCATGCCGTTGATGATCGCGCCCATCGCATGTTCGCGCACGCCGAAGTGCAGGTTGCGGCCGCTGTAACTCCAGCCGCCGCCATCGGAACCCTGGCGGTCGCCGGCAATGATGCCGCCCGGCTCGAAATCTCCGAAACCCTTCAAGGCGCTGTAAGTCGATGGGTCAAGGTCTGCCGAGCCGCCGATCAGCGCCGGCAGATGCGCGGCGATGGCATTCATGACCTTGCCTGACGCCACCCGTGTCGCCATGCCCTTGGCGTCCGCCGGGAACTGCGGGATGTCGGCGTCCCAGCCTGGCGGCAGGCCTGCCTTGCCGCCTTCCATGAGCTGCTGCAGTTCCAGCGCGAGCTGCGGAAACTGCTGCTGGTAGGTGGAAAATTTCTCCTGCCAGGCCGCTTCGGCTTTTTGCCCCAGTTGGCCGCCTTCAAGAAAATGCGCGGCGGCCGCTTCGGGAATATAGAAGGAGGGCTGCTCCGGCCAGCCCAGCTTCTGCTTGGTCAGGCGCAGTTCTTCTACGCCGAGCGGCGAGCCGTGGGCTTCGAAACTGTCTTGCTTGTTGGGCGAACCGAAACCCAGGTGAGTGCGCACCAGGATCAGCGAGGGCCTGCCGGTTTCGCCGCGGGCCGCATCCAGCGCCCGCGCTATCGCCGCCACGTTGTTGCCGTCTTCTACCGTTTGCGTGTGCCAGCCGTAGGCGTCGAAGCGCTGCGCGCGGTCTTCGCTGAAGCTGATGTCTGTGCCGGCGGACAGCGTCACCCGGTTGTCGTCGTACAGGTAAATCAGTTTGCCCAGCTGCAGGTGGCCGGCCAGTGATGCGGCTTCCGAGGCGATGCCTTCCATCAGGTCGCCGTCGCTCACTATGCCGTAGGTGAAGTGATTGATGACGTCGAGGTCGCCGCGGTTATAGCGCGCAGCCAGGCTGGCTTCCGCCATCGCCATGCCGACGCCGTTGGCAAACCCCTGGCCCAACGGCCCGGTAGTGACTTCCACGCCTGGCGTCAGGCCGCGCTCCGGATGGCCAGGCGTATGGCTGCCCCATTGGCGGAACTGCTTGATCTGCTCCAGCGGCAGGTCGTAGCCGCTGAGATGCAGCAGGCTGTACAGCAAGGCCGAACCGTGGCCTGCCGACAGGACGAAACGGTCGCGGTCGAACCAGTGCGGATCGGCGGGGTGGTGCTTGAGGAACTGTGTCCACAATACATAGGCCATCGGCGCCGCGCCCAGCGGCAATCCAGGATGGCCGCTGTTGGCTTGCTGTACGGCGTCGACCGACAGGAAGCGCAGCGTATTGATGCACAAATCGTCGAGGGCGGAAGCGGGAAGCGTTGAGCTCATTCGGCAACTCCTTGAATTCAGTGGGGATGATGCAATGCAGGGGGAGGGCGCTCAAACAAAGGTAACACTCTTTGCGGCGCTCTTCACCGGTTTAATGTAACTGCTGGCAGCGGAAAAGTCGGGCAGGGAAGTCTGGACCACTGTAGTCCTGCGCCAGGCGTTTATCTGTGCGCTGACTAACATAGAAAATCCATGTTTGCGGCTACTCTCGGTCCGGACCGTCGGCGCCGGCTCTTCCTTGTGTCCTACGCTGATATCGGTAATCCGCTGATAGCGAGCCGAGCGGGCCCTGATTAAGATTCTGCCATGGCAACGGATATCGGGTTGCCCCAGATAATTCATAAGGAGAGCTGTCATGGGTAAATATTTATTGGCCTGGCTTCTTGGCGTGCCGGCAGTGGTGTTGGTGGTGATCTATCTGCTTGTGCATTGATCCGGACTCGGCAACAGCTTTTTCATTTTTTCGTGCTGCCGTGGATTCTCTAGCGGGAAAACGCGGCAGGTCTAGCAGGTCTCTCAACCAAATGGAGAATTAAACATGAACAAGGACCAGGTCAAAGGCGCCAGCAAGGATATTGCCGGGAAAATCCAGGAAGGAGCAGGCAAACTGGCGGGCAATAAAGAACAGCAAGCCAAGGGCCTGCAAAAGCAGGTCGAAGGGAAAATCGAGAAATCGCTGGGCGACGCCAAGGAAGTCGCCAAGGATATTGCTCGTAAGTAGCCGCTGCCAAACCTGCGCCCGCCAGCCGGCGGGTGCAGGTTCGCCAAACATTGCAACAAGCCGCTCGCCGCGGCTTTTTTTATTGCCGGTTGCCTGGAACCGGCAGGCCGTTTATTCTTGGGATATGCTTGCAGCGGGCGCCATGGACCTGCCGTCATTATCGATAAGAGAGCATATGTTCACCTTCGACCCCAATCATTATCCTTACGCTTCCCGCCGCAGCGCGGTCTACGCCAGGCGCGGCATGGTCGCCACTTCGCAGCCGCTCGCAGCACAAGCCGGGCTGGCGGTGCTGCAGGCCGGCGGCAACGCCATCGACGCCGCAATCGCCACCGCCGCCGCGCTGACCGTAGTCGAGCCGACCGCCAACGGCATAGGCGGCGACGCCTTTGCGCTGATCTGGCACAAGGACGAGTTGCACGGCTTGAACGCCAGCGGCGCCGCGCCGCAGGCGATCACGATCGACAAATTGCACGCCGCCGGCCACCGCACCATGCCCAAATACGGCGGCCTGCCGGTCACCGTGCCGGGCGCGCCGGGAGCATGGGTCAGCATGGCCGAGCGCTTCGGCAAGCTGCCGCTGCAGCGTTCCATGGCCGGCGCCATCGCGCTGGCGCAAGAGGGTTACCCGGTATCGCCGATGGTGGCGTTTGCCTGGCAACAGGCCTACAAACTATTTCGGGATGAGCTGAAGGGCAGCCATTTCCAATCCTGGTTCGACACCTTCAGCGCCGACGGCCGGACGCCGCGCGCAGGTGAAATCTGGCGCGCGCCAGGCCATGCCGATACGCTGGGCGCGATCGCCGCCGACAACGGCGCCAGTTTCTATCGCGGCGCCCTGGCGGAAAAGACCGCCGCTTGTGTGCAAGCCGCCGGCGGCTATCTGGACAGCGCTGACCTGGCGGCGTATCAGCCGCAGTGGGTGGCGCCGATCAGCAGCAATTACCGCGGCTACCAGGTATGGGAAATCCCGCCGAACGGCCACGGCCTGGTGGCCTTGCTGGCCCTGAACATCCTGAAAGGCTTCGACTTTACCGAACGCGATACCTTGCTGACCTATCACCGCCAGATCGAAGCCATCAAGCTGGCTTATGCCGACGGCCTGGCCCACATCGCCGACAACGGCCATATGCGGGTCGCGGTGGAAGATTTGCTGTCGGAGGCCTATGCCGACGAACGGCGCAAGCTGATCGGCCCGCGCGCGATGTTGCCGCTGCCCGGCCAGCCGGCGCGCGGCGGCACCGTGTACCTGAGCACCGCCGACGATGAGGGCAATATGGTGTCCTTCATCCAGAGCAACTACATGGGTTTTGGCTCCGGGCTGGTGGTGCCGGGGACCGGCATCGCCTTGCATAACCGCGGCAACAATTTCACGCTCGACGCCGCCCATCCGAATTGCCTGGCGCCGGGCAAGCGGCCTTACCACACCATCATTCCCGGGTTCCTGAGCAAGGACGGCAAGGCGGTTGGCCCGTTCGGCGTGATGGGGGCATTCATGCAGCCGCAGGGACATGTGCAGATGGTCATGAATACGGTGGATTTCGCGCTCAATCCGCAATCCTCGCTCGACGCTCCGCGCTGGGAATGGGAAAGCGGCAATCACGTCAGCATCGAACATACCAACGCCGAGCACCTGTTCCGCGGCTTGCGCGGGCTGGGACACGAAGCTTCGTGGTCGGCCAGCCAGCTCGGCTTCGGCCGCGGCCAGATCATCTGGCGCGACCGCCACGGCGTGCTGTGCGGCGGCACCGAGCCGCGCACCGACGGTTGCGTGGCGGCCTGGTAAACAGCAGCAAAATCATTAAAAAGTGAATCGACAAGGGAAATGAAAATGTCTGAACCGGTTGACCTCAAGAATATTTTCCCGGTAATCATGACGCCTAGCCATGACGGGAAATATTTCCAGAACTACGTGATGTCCTTATTGAATTTTACTATTCACGCCGAACGCGCCGGCATGCCCATACAGGTAGTCATGCACCAAGGGGAAAGCCTGGTGACGCGGGCGCGCAACAATTGCGTCGCCGATTTTCTCGCTTCCCCGCAATGGACCCATCTATTCTGGATCGACGCCGACATCGGATTTTCCGCTGAAGCCGCATTCCGCCTGCTGCGTTCCGGCTACGACATCGCCGCCGGCGTATATCCGCTCAAGCGTGAAAACTGGCCGCAGCAAGGCCTGCCGGAGGGCACCACCCAGCTGCAATTCGAGGCGGGATACACCCGGTATACGGTGAACGCAAAAGCCGCCGGCGACAGCAACCAGATCAACCTGGAAGTACAGTCCGACGGCTTCATGCGCATGGAAGAAGCGCCGACCGGGTTCATGGTGATCAAGCGCAGCGTGTTCGAGCGTCTGATCGCCAGTTATCCCGAGCTGAACTACGTGTCCGATTCCATCGGGATTCCCGACCAGGGGCTGCACTACCGTTTCTTCGATGTCATGGTCGATCCGGTCAGCCGCCGCTACCTGTCGGAGGACTACGGCTTTTGCCGGCTCTGGTCCGGACTGGGCGAATCGGTTTACATCGACGCCAACTCAAACCTGAGCCACCAGGGTTCCAAGTTATACAAGGGAGACTTTGCGAATTCCTTGCTCACGTCCTTGCCGCACGCGGTGGGCGGCCCGGCGGGCATGCGGATGCAGCTGACCGGGGGAGAGTACTTGCGGCCAAATCCGCCGCCGCTCTGAGTTTCCGTGCTTGCAAGTGCAGACGGGCTGGCGCTTGCCAGCCCGTTCCTCATGGCGCCGTCAAGATTACAGCTGGGCGCTGGTGGTAGCGTTGAACTTGGTGTTCAGGTTGGTCTCCAGGTTGCCGATCGCTTTTTCCAGGACACTGAAGATCTGCGCGCGGTTGGCGCCGTTGCTCAAGTCCAGGGTAGCGCCGGCGGCGACCCCGGCCGTGGCCAGTGCGCCGTTGAACGCAGCCTGCGCCTGCGCCGCAGAAATATAGGCCGATTGCCCCGAGCCGTTCACATACGCCAGGGTCTGGAAGACGTTGGAGAACACGGTTGCCAGCGCCGGGACACTGAAGGCGACATGATTGGCGGGTGTCACGAAGGTGGTGGCGCTGGTGGTGGGGATCGGGTTGTCGTACAGCTGGTCGAGGTAGTAGCGCACCTGATACGGATATTGCTTGTAGGTGTCGGTCGCGCCCCATACCGAACTGTAGGCGTTGACGCTGGCTACGGTCGATGCGGTGGCGGTCGCCGCCAGCTTGCTGTAGCTGCTCATCAGGGTGCCGTAGAAACCCTGGTTGTAGGCAACGTTCAGCAGCACATCCAGGAAGTTGTTCGGCAGCTTGGTGAAATTGACCAGCGCTTTGTCGTAATCCGGCTGCCAGGGCGTGGTCCAGCCACCCGTGCCTTTGCCGGTGACGATCAGGGCGACAAAGTCGTTGTAGTGGAAGTAGGCGGTCAGCATCGGCCCGTAGTACTTGTTGTTGAACGACGGCGGCGTCGGCTTGCTGTACTGCTGGGCCGCGTTGGCCATGGTGTAGCCGATGTTTTTCTGGATCGCGACGTAGTTGATCAGCGAATGGCCGGCCGGCGCGTAGGAACCGGACACCATGTCGGCCGCGTAATTGTTGATCTGGTACGGACCGCCCTGGCCGGTGGCCATCACCGCCTGCTGGTCGGGCGACGGGTCGATCAGGCTGCCGCTGCTGACGTACAAGCCGGTGGCTATGTTTTCCTGCAGCAGCTGGCCCAGGATCGAACCGTACAGGTAGTCTTTCTGGAACTGCATGCCGGGATAATATTGCTGCAGCAGGTGCCCATACATGACCCCGGCAATGATGTTCGACATGATCAGGTCGTTGTAGTTGCCGCCGTCCAGCAGCAACTGGTCCTGCGCCGATCCCGCGCCTAGCAGCAGATGGAAATTGATGGTCCCGGTGGTAGCGCCTGGAGGTGGCGGCGTGACAGGCGGCGGAGTAACCGGCGGCGCCGCGTCGCCGCAGGCGCCGGCCGAAGTCCAGGGTTTGCCGCTGCCGATCGGGCCGCTCTCGGTTGACGGGTTATTCCCCTGGGTCCACCAGTTGGCGGTGTAGTTAACGTTGCTGTAGCTGGCGCTGTTGCCGCCGGTGTAGATGGCGCTGGCAACCCAGGCGGCGGCGCAAGCCGGGGCGCTGGCTTTGGCCGAAACCTGTTGCAGGCTTGCGCTGGCAGCGCCGGACGAACCGCCGTCGCTGCATGCGGTCAGCATGGCGCCGGCCAGGCCCAGCAGCAGGGTCTTGGATACGATTGTTCTCATGTCTCTCTCCTCGATCAATTGATGATGTAAGAGGAGCGAGCCAACTGCCAGCTTGCGCACACTCCCAAAGCTGGGACTGAGGATGCTGCCATGAAAAATGAGCGTCAAGTGGTTTAAAAAATCTGCCAGCGCCACCATACCACTTCAGAATCTGTGCGGCGCCAGCCTGAAAATCGCATCGGCTTTGAAGCGCCGGCGATTTGTCTTCACAGTCATTTGTTTCCTTGTGGAAATAAAATGCAAAACAGATTAATATCGATAAAAAGAGAACGTCCGCGGCTCATCCGGAATCATGGCGGGGCACGCGGAGGCCATACCACTTTTTCCGATTACCTCATGTGGTCTTAGCCGGAACGATGATCTTTCAGCATGGCCTTGCGGCAGGCAGGTAAACCAATAATGGGCGCAGGAATATGGCAGTATCTTTGATATGTATCCGTAACCTGACCAATTATTGAAAGCCACATTTATGCGACCAGCGTCTTTTCTGCGCAAAGCGTTTTGCACGATGTTCCTGCTCGTATGCGGGACTGCTTCCGCGCAAAGCACTTATCTCACCTCCGGCACATGCGATGGCTTGCCGCGGCTCGATCTCAAGGTCGCCAAGGGCATATGCATGGGGCTGGTTGCCGAACACCTCGGTTTTGTGCGCGGCGTGGCCGCCATCGGCCAGGATATCTATGTGCTCGACATGGGCGGCTGGGCCAGCAACCGCGGCCGCCTGCTGCGCCTGAACCTGAAGCAGGGCGGCAAGCCGGAAGTATTGCTGAGCAAGCTCAACATGCCCAACGCGATTATCGCGACGCCGGACAAGCGGCTGCTGGTCAGCATGCAGGGCCGTATCGTGCACATCGATCCCGCCGCCAAGGATATCGCTGCCAGCATGCGGGACGTCGTGACCAACCTGCCAGGCACCGGTCGCCATCCGCTGGCAGCGATGGTGCTGGGCGCCGACAGTTCGCTGTACATCAATGTCGGCTCAGCCACCGACAATTGCGAGATCAAGCCGGACCAGCCCGGCAAGGCGGTTTTTCCTTGCCCAGAGATTGGCGAGACGCCGCCGCGCGCCAGCGTATTGCACGCCAAACTGCCGGCGAACGGCGCGGCGCTCGATGCGCGCACTATACCGGTCCATGCGCGCGGCCTGCGCAACAGCATGGCGCTGGCGCTCAGCCCGAACGGAACGGTGATCGCCGCTACCAACTCGCGCGACAACATCACCGTCGCCGATGCCAAGCTGTCTGATGCGGAACTGCCGCACGACACCCTGAGCTGGCTGGTTGCCGGCGCCGATTACGGCTGGCCCTATTGTTTCGACAAACTCAGGACCAGCCCTGAATATCCAGGATTCGACTGCAGTAAAAAGACCGCTCCCGGCCGCCTGCTGCCGCCGCATGCGGCGCCGCTCGGCATGCTGATCTACAGCGGCAAGACCATGCCGGCATTGGCCGGACGCCTGGTCATCGGCTATCACGGCTATCGCGCCGCCGGCCATAGGCTGGTCAGCCTGGCTTTGGATGCGAATTATCAGCCGGTGGGGGAACCAAAGGACCTGGTGTCGGGCTGGAATTTCCTGGCCGGCAAACATCCGATGGGCGCGCCTGTGGGATTGGCGACGCTGGATGACGGCAGTGTGGTGATTACCGAAGACAGGAACGGCGCGTTGGTGCGCCTGGCGCCAGATACACGCTAGTCCGCGCTGAAGGCGGCGTGTTTGTTGATTCGGTTAAAGCGCTGGGATTACCGATATGTGAGGAGATTCTAGCCATCCCATGCTATCTGCATGGTGACAAAGCTATTAGTGAATCTACTCACATATCGATATGGCCACATGTGAATCTGGGAGAGAGTCTAGCGGAGGAATATGACAGGCGTTTGACATTGGGAGCCTGTTTCCCGAAAAGACGGGGCGCAAAGCCCCGTCGCTTTAGCCGTTTCCAGCGCGGATTTCTTCAATAAAAGCTTCGCCGTTGCGTAGCGCAGCGGGTGTCGTATGCACCGAATAGTGGCCAAGGACCAGGTCGTGCCGATGCGGCGCCGCCGAACCGAGAACGAATTCGGTATCGGTGATCGCCTCGAATTCCACCGCTTCGTTCGACGCTTCGAAAGCCGCGAAATCCCCATGCCGCAACTCGTCCGGAACCGACACGGCGCCCGATGCAATGGCAGCCCACAGCACAGTGTGGCCCATCGGCGGCTGGTAGCGCCAGCGCTCGCCGGCTTTCAGCCGCACCGCCAGATAATTGATAGGCGGAGTGCCGTGGAGCCGCTTGGAGCTAGGGCACGGGGGTATGTGGGGCTCATCACCAAGGCGCGGGCCGGGTTTGATGAAAAACTCGCAATGGCGATTGGCTCATTCGAAGAAACATGAGTCCGCAAGCGGAGAAAAATTGTAGTGATCCTAGGGAAAATATATCCATGTGGAAATGTTTCGATGCTATTCAGCAACAGTTTGTCAATGATTGAAAATTCTGCATCTTTTTGAAAAATTTCTTTAGGAAAACACAACACTGTTTTGTAAAATCGTGCCTCAGGGAAAATAAAAAGAAGGCAACAAAATGGGGAAGTACACCTTATCCAACCAAGGTGGTGGAAAAGTATCGGCGTTAGCAAGGGGAACAGGAGTAAGTCTGGTACTGGCGACCGCTATGCACGGCAGCTTGGCTCAGACAATCCAGCCGCCCGACTTGGAAGAACTGCGCCGCCGTGACCCAAGTGTGCAGACACCGTCGAGCGAAGAACAACGGCGACGCAGTCAGGGCGAGTTGCAGGAACGCCAACGGCTGTTGCAAGCGCCTAACGTCAGCCTGGAAGACAAGGCCGCCGCGGAAGCGCTCGAGGGTTTGAGCCTGCCCAGCGAAACTCCTTGCTTCGCAATCCACCAGTTTGTCCTCGAAGTCCCGCCCCAGTTGTCGGCTGCCAGCCGCGCTGCCGGCGCGAGCGACTTGCCGTTCGATCATTTCCGCTTTGCCCAGGACTACTTACGAAAATACGATGGGGCCTGCGTTGGCAAAAGCGGCCTGAACCTGATCGTCAAGCGCCTGACCAGCCAGATTCTGGCGCGCGGCTACAGCACCACGCGCATCGGCATTCCCGGACAAGACATCGCGGGAGGTGTCTTGAAGCTGGTGCTGGTTCCTGGCGTGATCCGCACCATTCGTTTTTCCGACCCGAACCTCTACGGCACCTGGCGCAGCGCATTCCCAACCGGCCCCGGCGAGCTGCTCAACCTGCGCGACCTGGAGCAGGGGCTGGAGCAGATGAAGCGCATTCCCAGCCAGGATGTCGACATGCAGATCGTTCCCGGTGAAATACCGGGCGAGAGTGATGTGGTGATCGAGGTGAAGCGCAGCAAGCCGTGGAAATTTACCGGGACCCTTGACGACAGTGGTGCAAAAGGCACAGGGAAATTGCAGGCGGGATTGAATTTCGCTTTGGATAACCCTCTGGGTTTGAACGACATGTTCAACATTGGTCTCAGTACCGACGCTGATCGCAAAGCTGGCCAGCGCGGCACCAGTGGAAACAATGTGTATTACGCCATCCCTGCCGGTTACTGGAATTTTGCGGTTTCGGGCAGCACCTATGATTATCATCAAGAGGTCGCGGGAGCCAATCAGACCTTCGTTTCCAGCGGCAAGTCACGCAATCTGGAACTGAAGGTTACTCAGCTGTTCCAGCGGGACCAGGCGCAAAAGAACAGCTGGCAATTCAGGGTAGGCAAGCGCTGGAACCACGCCTACGTCGAGGATACAGAAATCGCGGTACAAGAACGCAATACCACGTTTGCCGAGCTGGCCTGGGTGCACACGCACTACATTGGCAGCGCTCAACTCGATTTCACGTTTGCCAATAAATGGGGCGTCAATTGGTTCAACGGGCAGACCTATGCCAAGAATCTGCTGGGGCAGGAAGACTCGAGCACCAACAATCTGCATTACACCTTGCAGACCGTGGATGCCACCCTGAGCCTGCCATTCCATATCGCCAGCCAACCGTTGACCTATATCGGCACGTTCCGTGGACAGGCAACCCGTTCGCCGCTGTATCTGGCGGACCAGCTCAGCTTTGGCAACCGCTACACCGTGCGTGGCTTCGATGGCGAACTGACCCTGGCAGGCGAGCGCGGTTTTTATGTGCGCAATGAGCTGAACCTGCCGATCGCCAGCAGCGGCCAGTCGGCTTATCTCGGCCTGGACTATGGGCAGGTGTACGGCCCCAGCGTAGCAAACCTCCTCGGCAACAAACTCGCCGGCGCTACCGTTGGTTTGCGCGGCGGTTTGTTCGGCTTGTCTTACGACCTGTTTTCCAGCTGGGCATTGGTCAAGCCGCAGGGTTTCAATACCGCGACGCCGGCAGTGGGTTTCAGTCTCTCGTATCAATATTAATCGCCATATAAAAACTATTTCCCGGAATTGGAAGAACGATGAACTCGCAAGCCTACCGCGTCATTTTTAGCAAACAACGTCATGCCTTGGTGGTGGTGGCTGAGAACGTTTCCAACCAAACAAAGGGGAGTGGCAGCCAGTCTGGCGGCATAGCAAGCTGGCCGTTGATGCGCCTGGTGCATTTAGCTGTTGCCGTTGCTGCCCTGTTTGGCGGCGTCACGGCGGTGAATGCGCAGATCGTCGCCGATCCGAATGCCGGCGGCCATCGTCCTGCTGTCGGGACCACGGCGAACGGTTTGCCGCTGGTGAATATCGTGGCGCCAAATTCTTCGGGCCTGAGCCACAATCAGTACAACCAGTTTTCGGTCGGCAGCCAAGGCGCGGTACTCAATAACTCGCCGACGATCAGTCAAACGCAGCAGGCAGGATACGTTCAGGGCAATCCCAACCTGACCAATGGCAGCGCCAGGATCATCCTCAACGAAGTGACAGGCACGAGCCGTTCCCAGCTTAACGGTTATATCGAAGTGGCTGGACAGCGTGCACAAGTCATCGTTGCCAATCCGAACGGGATCTCCGTGGCAGGGGGCGGCTTCATCAACACCTCGCGCGGCGTCCTTACGACCGGTACGCCGGTGCTGGGAAGCGACGGCAGCCTGAGTGGATTTCGCGTCACCGGCGGCGATATCCAGATCGGCAGCAGCGGACTCGGTGCCTCCAATACCGACCAGCTTGACCTGATTTCGAGAAGTGTTTCCGTGAACGGCCAGTTATGGGCCAATCAGCTGAACGTCGTCACCGGAACCAACCAGGTCAACTACAGCGATTTGGGCGTACAGCTCATCGCGGGCGACAACAACAAGCCGACGGTCAGTATCGATATTGCCCAGCTGGGCGGCATGTATGCCAACAAGATTCGCCTGATCGGCACCGAAGCGGGTGTCGGCGTGGCCAGTCTAGGCAATGTGGCCGCGCAAGCCGGCGATGTGAATATCGACAGCCAAGGCAAAATCACCCTGAATGGCAAAACGAATGCCACTGGCGGTGTGACGATACACAGCGCGGACAGCGTGATCAATACCGGCACGGTGTATGGCCAGCAGGTAGTACAGCTTTCCGCCAACGGACAAATTGCCAATAGCGGTACCGTTGCCGCACAAGGCGACCTGACGCTATTCTCGGGCAGCATCAATTCGACGGGCGTGCTGGGCGCGGGGGTCGATGCGAACGGCAACGCCTCGCAGGCTGGCAGCCTGAACCTGATCGCTGCTGGCGGCATCAGCGCAACCGGCCAGAACCTGGCTGGAGCAAATGTCGCAATGAATGGCGCGAGCCTGAACCTGGCGCATTCGCAAACCAGCGCCGCCGGCAATGTCGCCTTGACTGCGCGCGGCGGCGATATTGATCACACCGGCGGTAACTTGCAGGCTGCAGGCGCTGCGTTAAATGCCACAGGTGCGGTGAGCAATGATCAAGGCCAAATCAATGTGTCGCAGTTGACCAGCAATTCGGCGGGGCTGTCGAACGTCGGCGGGAACATCACGCAATCCGGAGCCGGAAATACGGACATCACGACCACAGGCGCGCTCAACAACAGCACCGGCATCATCACCACCAACGGCCAGAACCTGGCAATCCGATCTGCCAGCCTTAACAATAACGGTGGTCAAATCAATCATGCCGGGGCGGGCGCGGCAACGATACAGAGCGGAGCAACGACGAACGCACAAGGCGTCATTGGAAGCAACGGGCAATTAATCCTGACGGCCGGCAGCCTGAATAATCAAGCGGGTCGCCTTGGCTCGGCGGGTACGGCCAACGTCCATGTGACGGGCGATATTGGCAACGCACAGGGAACGATGCAATCCGGCGGGGCATTGACGGTTGCAGGAAACAATATCGACAATACGACAGGCACTATCTCGTCCTTGAATGCCGATGGCTTGGTGCTCACGGCCAGCGGCCAGCTCACGAATGCTGCCAACGGCGTCGTTGGCGGCAATGGCGATCTGAATCTGTCCGCAGGTTCCGTGTTCAACGGCGGCAAGATCACGGCCAGCAATAACTTGACGAGCGTGGTTGCCGGCGGCGTTGACAATAGCAACGGTCTCCTGGCGGCCGGCAAGAACCTGACTGCCAGCGCTGCGGCCATCAAGAATGCAAATGGCACTATCGACGCTTCCAATGTAACGTTGGCGGTGCCGCAGCTGGACAACAGCAACGGAAAAATCTCAAGCAATCAGTTAACCATCCGTAGCGCCAACCTGACCAACCAGCACGGTCAAATCAGCCAGTTCGGCAGCGACCTTATGACCATTGCTGTCGCCGGAGCGCTGGATAACAGCAATGGCGGTCTGTTGCAAATCAACGGCAGCGATCTGAATATTTCAACACAGTCGTTGGTCAATGACAGCGGTACGATCGCACATGCCGGCAGTGGGACATTCGCTATCAGCGATGCAGGGGGACTGTCCAACAAAAACGGCAATATCGCCACCAACGGCCAGCTGAACCTGGCTGCCGGCAGCCTGAATAATCAGGCAGGTCATATCACTTCGACCGGGCAAGCCAATATCCGCCTGACCGGCGATATTGGCAACGCACAAGGAACTATCCAGTCGGGGAAAGCATTGACCGTTGCCGGGAATAATGTCGACAATGCGGCGGGAACCGTGACTTCGCTGAGTGCCGATGGCCTCACGCTGACCGCAAGCGGACAACTGACGAATGCGGCCAGCGGCATCATCGGCGGCAATGGGGACTTGAACCTCTCGGCAGGTTCGGTCGTTAACGGTGGCAAGATAACCGCCAGCAATAATTTGATCAGCGCAGTTGCCAGCAGCTTCGATAACAGCAACGGCCTTCTGGCCGCCGGCAAGAATTTAACTGCCAGCGCCATCTCCACCA
Source organism: Collimonas fungivorans (assembly GCF_001584145.1). Taxonomy (NCBI): domain Bacteria; kingdom Pseudomonadati; phylum Pseudomonadota; class Betaproteobacteria; order Burkholderiales; family Oxalobacteraceae; genus Collimonas; species Collimonas fungivorans. Next base: position 2,317,377 of record NZ_CP013232.1, read on the forward strand.
AAAACGCAAACGGTACTATCGACGCTGCCAACGTTGCTTTGACCATTCCACAACTGGACAACAGCAGCGGCAAGATCACCGGTGACCAGTTAGCGATCCACAGCACCAATCTGATCAATCAGCACGGTCAAATCAGTCAGTTCGGCAACAGTGCCACAAACATTGCTGTCGCTGGCGCGCTGGACAATAGCAGCGGCGGTCTGCTGCAAACCAATGGCAGCGACCTGAACATTACGTCACAAGCGCTTGTAAACGACGGCGGCACAATTGCGCATTCCGGCGTTGGAGCACTGACCATCAATAACATAGGCGCGGTTTCCAACAAAAACGGCAACATCGGGACAAATGGTCAACTGAGTCTGACCGCCAACAGTTTGAATAACCAGGCTGGCAGCATCACTGCAAAAGGGCTGGAAAACATACGCGTCGCCGGCGACATTGCCAACGCGCTGGGAACAATACAAGCGGGCGGCGCATTAGCTGTCGCAGGAGCCAATGTCGATAATACGGCGGGAAATATCACGTCCCTGAACGCCGACGGCTTAACGCTCACGGCCAATGGCCAGCTCACCAATGCCAACGCCGGTACGATTGCCGGTAATGGCGATCTGGCGTTGACCGCCGCGAGTGCAGTTAATGGCGGCAAGATCACCGGCAAACGCAATGTCACGGCCACGGTGGCCAATAGTTTCGACAACAGCAACGGGAAACTGGCCGCCGGCATTGCTGTGACGGTCAGCGCAGCTTCCTTTAAAAATGCTAATGGTGTTGTGGATGCCGCGGCGGTCGCACTGACTGTACCGCAACTGGACAACAGCAGCGGCAAGATCACAGCCGATCAGATCAGCATCGTCAGCACCAATCTTGTCAATCAACACGGTCAGATCATTCAGTACGGTACTGCCGCCACGACCATTGCGGTCGGCGGAACCCTGGATAATAGCAACGGCGGCCTGTTGCAGACCAATAGCGCTGATTTGTCGTTGACGCCGCTAGCCCTGAACAATACTGGCGGCACAATTGCGCTGTCCGGCAGCGGCGCCCTGACGATCAGCGTGGCTAACGGCGCAGGCAGTTTGTCGAATGCAGGCGGCAGCATCGGCGGCAACGGACAGACGACGGTATCGGCTGCAAGCATCGCCAATCAGGGCGGTTCCGTATTTGCGCAAAACCAGCTGAATGTGACGGCGTCACAGGGCGGTGTCGATAACAGCGCTGGCGGCTATATCGGTGGCAGCAGCCTGAATCTGAATGCCGCACACGGCCAGATCAACAACTCCTCGGGCAAGATCGAGGGAACCCAGCAGGCTGTCACGCTCAATGCGCAAAGCTTGAATAACGCCGGCGGCACAGTGCAGAGCATCGGCGCCGCGCCGCTGAACATCACCACTGCCCAAGCGATCAGTAATACGGTGGCCAATAGCGTCGGCGGTTTCATCGGCGGCAGCGGTACTGTCAACCTCAATGCGGGATCGTTCGACAATAGCGGCGGTACTGTCTACGGTAAAAACAATCTGGTCCTGCAATCGAACGGCGCGCTGACAAATAATTATGGTGTGATCCAGGGCGCGGCCAGTGTCACTGCAAGCGCTGCCGGTGCACTGAACAACGCGAATGGTCGCATCGAGGCGAATGGCAGCTCGGCGACATTCACGGTTTCCGGTAGTGGCATTGACAATACGTCAGGACGCATCGCCAATACCGGGAACGGCCTGAGCCAGATCAACGGCGGCAGCCAGGTGGTCAATCGGCAGGGCACAATCGGTGGCAATGGCGAACTCGATATCAATGCAGGCAATCTCGACAACAGTCAGCAAGGGCAGGTGATTGCCGGAGGCAACCTGGTGCTCAATACCGGCGGTACGGTCAACAACAATGCCGGCAATCTGTACGCCGGGCAAAACGTGCAACTGAATCAAGGCGGCGCGGTGCTGACGAATGTCGGCGGCAGGATCGGCGCGGCGGGAAATACCATGTTGAATGTGGCCAGCCTCGATAATACCTTCGGCCTCGTCGGCAGCACCAGCGGTGCAGGCAGCGACATCGGCATTGCGGCCAGCAGCTTCAACAATAATTTAGGCACGGTGGCCAGCGGCCGCGACTTGTCGATCACTGCGCCGACCATCGCCAACAACGGCAAAGTAGTGGCGGGACGGGATGCCACGATCAATCTGCAGGGCGACTACGCCAATACGGCGGGCAATCTCCTGACGGCCAATCGCAACCTGACGCTGAACACTACCGGCAATCTGATCAATACCGGCACGCTGGCGGCGGTCGCCGGATTAACATTGAATGCCGCCAATGTGGATAACCAGTCTACCGGTCTCATCAATAGCAGCGCCACCACCATTCAGGCCAGCAACGCCATCACGAACACTGGCCGCATCTATGGCGACGATATAGCCCTTGGGGCGCAATCGTTGACTAATGACGTTGATGTCGGCAGCGGCCAGGCTGGAGCGATTGCTGCGCGCAATAGCATCAATGTTGGCGCTGCCAACGTTGTCAATCGCGAGCATGCCATCATCCAGAGCCTGGGCGACATGACTTTTGCAAGGACGCTTGACGCCAACCATAAGGCCGTCGGCACAGCGGACAGCATCACTAACAGTTCTGCCATCATCGATGCCGGCGGCAATCTGGTGTTCCAGACCGTGCAATTGAACAATACCAATGCACACTTCGCGACCACGCAACAGGTCGATCCGACCCAGACCACGCACGTCACGCAATATGCGACATGGGTTGAGCCAACCGTTTGGTACACGCCGGATCAAGTGACATGGAGCGACAGCGGCGACGGTGGGATTGTGCTGGTGGTGCCGGGCAATAACCGTTTTGAGAAATTCTACAAACAAGACTATACCCAGACTGTCTCGAAGACCGTGGTCACCAGCAGCGATCCGGGCAAGATCAGTTCGGGCGGCGGCATGGTCTTGTCGGGCAACATCACCAACGACAAGAGCACGATCATTGCAGGCGGCACCTTGTCTGGAACGACCGGCAATATCAACAATATTGGCGCGACAGGGACAACCGATACGGTCAGCCACATGACCGCCAATGAAAATTACTACCACTACGTCGACGGCCATCCTCATCAAAACCATTACAACTACGATAATGGCGGCGCCGCCTATGATGTCGCGTTGCCTTCGACGCCGCTGGCATTGCAGGTATGGACCGTACAGCAGAACACTGCGCCGAATAGCGGCGCCAACCCGGCTCTGGGGCAAGGTGTCGGGGCTATTGCCGTGCCGACCGTTGGCGGCTTGGCCTTGGGAGCCAATCAGGGCAGCCAGACCGTCACCGGTCCTGGCGGTTACGGCGTTACCGCCGCAGGCGGCACGGCTGGCAACGGCGCAGGTGCCGACGGCAATAATCAAGGTATTGCTGCGGCAGGCGGTACAGCAGGCGGCAGTGCAGGTGTCGGCGGCAGCAATCAAGGTGTTGCCGCAGCAGGCGGCACTGCCGGCGGTGGTACAAAAACCAGCGGCAACACCCAGACTGTCGGGAGCGCCCGCAATCCATTGCCTAACCTGGTACTGCCGAACAACCGCCTGTTCACGATCCAGGCCAACCCGGGCCAGCATTTCCTGGTTGCTACCGATCCCGCATTTACCAACTACGGCAATTTCCTTTCCAGCGACTACATGCTGGGCCTGCTTGGCATCAGTCCGCAGAGCACCGAAAAACGTCTGGGCGACGGTTTCTACGAGCAAAAGCTGGTCAACGATCAGGTTGCACAACTGACCGGCAAACGTTTCCTGGGCGACTATGCCAGCAACGAAGAGGAATACAAATCCTTGATGGAGGCCGGGGTCGCCACGGCCAAGCAGTTCCAGCTTACCCCTGGCATTGCCTTGACCGCGGAGCAGATGGCCTCGCTGACCTCTGATATTGTCTGGATGGTGTCACAGGACGTGACCTTGCCGGACGGCAGCCATGCCCAGGTGCTGGCGCCCGTCGTTTATCTGACACGCGCTGACGCCGGCGATATCGCACCGACCGGCGCGTTGATTTCCGGTAAAGATATTGACCTGACCATCAACGGCACGCTCAAAAATGGCGGTACGCTTCAATCGTCCAACAACATGATTGTCCAGGCCACGGATATTGCCAATACCGGTAACATCCGCAGCACCGGTGCCGATGGCGCGGTTATCCTCGTGGCGCAGAACGACATCCTGAACAATGGCGGCAGCATTTCCGGCCACCGGGTTGGCATATTGGCCGGCCGCGATGTCACGATGAGCACCGATGCCGTATCGGCGACAGGCGCACAGGGCACGAACATCGCCCTGAGCCGCGTCGCCAGCGTCAACGCTGATCAACTGTCGGTACAGGCTGGCCGCGACATCAACCTGGTCGCAGCGGCGGTCAATACTACCGGCGATGCTGCATTGTCGGCCGGACGTGATTTGAACCTGACGACGGTCAGCACGCAACGCAGTTATAACGTCACCTACAACAGCGATAACCATCTCTACGAGAACAAGACCCAGGTCAACGGCAGCGCGATCAATGCCGGCGGCAACCTGGCCTTGATCGCAGGCCAGGACTTGAATGTGGCGGCGGCTACCGTTAATGCGGGTGCGCAACTGGCGGCCGTTGCGGGGCGTGATGTCAATATCGGTACTGCGCAACAAACCAGCAGCGTGGATCAGGCGATCTACACGACGTCGCATGGCATGCTGTCGTCGTCAAGCAGCCGATCGCAGATGAATAGCGATACAACGGATGCCGTAGGCAGCAGTTTTACCGGCAAGAGTATAGCTATCCAGTCGGGCCGCGACACCAACGTACAAGGCAGTCAGGTGATTGCTAAGGATGATCTGAGCATGAATGCCGGGCGTGACCTGAATATCGTCAGCGCCCAGCAGACCAGTAAGGACAGCTTCTCCGCAGAAGAAAAGAAATCCGGTTTCTCAGGCAGTTTCCTGACCGGCGTCAGCGTCGGCAAGAATGCCCAGGATCAGCATCAGAATGGCACTAGCGTCAACCAGATCGGTAGCGATATCAGTGGTGGCAACGTATATACCAGCAGCGGACGTGACACCACGATCACTGCCAGCGCCGTGACTGCCGACAACAACATCGCTATCAATGCCGGACGTGATGTCAACGTTCTTGCTGCGGCTAATACACAAACCTCGCAGAACGATGGTCACAGTAGCGGCACCAGCATTGGTGTGATGGGCGGCGCCAATTTCCGCTTCACGAATTACAGCAACACCAGCGCGGAACAGAACGGTAGCGGCAATAGTGCTACGCAAAGCACCAGCTTGATCTCGGCCAATGGCGGTAATCTGAGCATGCAGGCCGGATTGGATAAGCAATACAAGGGTACTGGCCAGGGGAACGTGACTACCCAGGGAGCAGAATTGCTCGCCAAAAATCAAATGAGCATCGGCGGTAATGCGGTCGACCTGCAGGCGATCCAGGACAGTAGCAGCAGTCAATTCCACGCCGAGACCCACAGTGTGACCTTGGGCAGCAGTCTAACGGGCGCTATCGGCGGCGCGCTCACCAAGATCGGCGACATGGCCACCGAAAGCCAGAACACCAGCAATGACCGTCTGAAGGGGGCACTGGCTCTCAAGGCCGGTTACGACGCCTATAAGCTCGCCAGCGGCGCGTCTGCGACCGTTTCTTCCGCAGAAGCGACGGATCCCAATCCGAGTAGCAGTGGTGGTGGCATCGGTATTAGTGTGAATCTCGGCACCAGCCAAAGCAGACAGGATAGCAAGAACAACGCAACCCAGGCACGCGGCACCACTGCGCAAGCTAGTACTATCGCCATTACCAGCCGGGAAGGCGATATCAGCATGGAAGGCGCCAAACTGCAGGCGCAGGACATTAGTCTCGACGCTGCCAAAAACATCAATCTGAGCGCCGCCAAAAGCACTGCGGACCTGCAATCTTCCAACAGCGGCAGCAGCGCCGGTATTGGCGCTACGCTTGGCTCTAACGGTCAGCAGACTGGTTTGAGTTTCCAAATTGGTGCATCAGTTTCCAAGGGCCACGCCAACGGCACTGAGACCACGTACGACAACACCCAGATTAGCGCCACGAACCAGCTCAGCGTCAAGAGCGGCGGCGATCTCAACATGAAGGGTGCGCAACTGGCGGGAAACAAGGTGACAGCCGATGTAGGCGGCGATCTCAATATCTGGACCCTGCAAAACGTCAGTAACTTCGACAGCAAACAGGAAAGCGGTGGCTTCAGTCTGAGCATCTGCGTTCCTCCGATCTGCGTCGGCCAGATGGTCAACGGCAGTGTCAGCTACGCGAAGCAAACGATTGATCACAATTATCAGAGTGCGGTTGGTCAAAGCGGCATTGCTGCCGGCAATGGTGGCTTCGATATCAGCGTCAAGGGTAATACCGACCTGAAAGGTGCTGCGATCACCAGCACGGCCACGCCTGACAAAAACAGCCTGCAAACGGCCAGCTTGACTTATAGCGATCTGACCAACACGCAACACACCAACTCGGAGAGCGTCAGCGTTAGCGTTTCAACCGGTACCGTCGCCAGCAACCTTACTGCGAATGTACTGGGCAATCTCGGCGGTAACACCGGCATGCCGAAGAGTGGCGACGAGACCAGTAGCACCAACAGTGTGATCAGTCCGGCCAAAATCACGATCACGGGCAGTGGCGACGCACAGAGCCAAGCGAATGCGACAACCTTGACCAGTCGTGATGCAGCTACGGCGAATCAATCGCTGGTAAATACGTTGACGTTGCAGCAGGCGCAGGATCTGCAGGCACAACAACAGAAGCAGCAAGAGAATCAGCGGGCCGCCAATCTCGTTGGTGCGGTGCTGACCAATGTCGTTGGTGATATTGCGCAATCCAACAATTTGGCTGAAGGTTCCCCGGAAAAAATGGCCCTGCATGGAATTGTTGGGCTGATCGAAGCGAAGATAGGTGGTACTAGTGCTGCTGGCGGTATTGCGGCCGCAATGGGCGCTGAGGCGATGGCGCCTATCCTGAGCAACTACCTGCTTAGCCAGGGATACGTGAACGATCCAAGAGACCCTGCCGGACAGAAGAATTATAACGATATGATGAATCTCGGTGCGACGCTGGTTGGCGCGGCATCGGGTGCGCTGGCTGGTGGCTCTGTTCAAAGTGCCAATGCTGGCGCAAATACCGGCTTGATGGTAGATGCAAACAACAGGCAATTGCATCCGAAGGAACAGGCACTCGGCAAGCAACTGGCTGATGCCAGCAATGGAAAATATACGCAAGAACAGATAGACAATGCATTACGCCGTGCAGGTATCACTGGCACAAGTGTCTATGCTGATAAGGCGGATATCGTACCCGATGTAAGCAAACCTGGAGCGCTGTACGACGCGCAGAATTTCCGGCCTGCGGCAGATGGATCAAAAATGTTTGTTGAAACATTGGCGCCGATCGATCCTGGCGTTATCGCGTATGTACAAGCGGCGACAGGCGGCAGCAAATCGCCGTATTATTGGAGTGACGCCGCAGTCGCTGCATCGTCGGTTACGTCGACGAGCTATCCACAGTCATTGCCTCCGGCACCAAGTGGCACTTATCGGGCGTCAGTGGTCGTGAATGGTGTGACCTATTTCCCGCTGGTGGCAAATTGCCCCGCTGCGGGTTGTATGACCGGTGACTCAATTGCCAGCGCATTGGGGATTCTGCGACGACAGCGTACCTGAGTGCAGTTCAGAAACAAGCGGAGCGAGATCTTAATATAGGATCAGCCGTGTTAGGAGTCGCCGGATCTGCCGTTCGTGCAATGGGGACATTGGCTGAGTTGGGTCAGGCGAGTACTGCTGCAAATAGAATAGCTTCATTGTTAGAGCAGCCATTACCTCTCGGGAAGGGAACCTTAACGGGCGACCTTGCGGTGCCACCACAGAATGCTAGTTCTGATATGGTTAGGTCTTTTGCAAGACAGAATGAATCAGCCCAGACTCTTGCCAATTATGGATTGAAGGTTGAACAACTTCCTGAAACAGGTACGCCTGGGGGTAATCCGGACCTTAAAATAAACGGAAGCTTAGCGGATGTTTATGCACCGACATCAAAAAATGTCCAAACTATTGCCGATACGCTTGCCTATAAAGTGCAGCAGCAAGCACCAAATATCGTGATAAATCTCAATGATTCAATTTTGACATCGTCACAGATAATTCAACAGTTGCTGACAACCCCAGTTCCGGGGTTGAACAGTGTATATTTTATTAAAAATGGTATAACTACTTTGGTGAAATTCTAAAAAATGTCTATAGAAATAACGTTGGAAGCAGATAGCCGCCTTAATCGCGACGACATAAAGGCTATATTGAAAGCTTGCGGTGTAACAGAGGTTACAGAAAAAAGCGATAATTTTGTTGCCAATTTTCCGGAGTCAAATATGTCTGTTTTTTTTCGAGATAATTTGAAAAATACAGATGTTTTAACCGAAGGAATGGAGAATGAACCGTGGGTTATTGGGTCAAGAATGACATTTAGGTATGTCATTGCAAATTATGATAAATGTGAATCAGAGTTGCACGAGTTCGTTGAAAAATTGGCTGCATTGAAAGAGGCTTTTTTTGTAGTCGCATTTCAATATGAAGGTATACGTGCGATTCGTAATCAAGAAGGATTGAGGTTCGTTGAATAGCCTTGGGGTTAGTTGCATGTGGTTAGCGGTCATGGATGTTCCTTTGCTTGCGGAACTGACCCTATCTAACTGATCCAGTCGCCACTGCCGTGCAAAGGCAGCAACTCGGTCGTACGATCCTTCAAAACCTAGTGAACATAGATCAGCATGGATCTGTTTTAAGCTGCGTCGCTGCTTTCGAGATTTGGTCGCTTCGGTTTTAAGCCAGGATGAAAGTTTGAAGGCGTACTGATCAAGAGCACTGGGAGTGCGTCGATTTCTATAAGCCGGTTCTATGATTTCAGAGCGTAAGTAACGCCTGACGGTGTTTCTGGAGATGCCTAGGCGCCTGGCGATCTCCCTCAAGGAGACCTGGTCACGAAGGTGCCAGCGTCGAATAATGCCTAATAATGCCACGTCGATCACTCCAATCTCCTACTAACGATATTGAGTAGGATTGTGGTCTATACGTGGGTCAATTTTCGATGCAAATTATCCAGCTAAGTGGGTCAGTTTTAGATGCAAATCAACAGTTGCAAGACCTGACCCGAAGTTCAAGACCTGACCCCGAAGTTACTCAGAAGGCAGAGAATTATTCTATTGCACTGCAAAATGGTTACACTTAAATCGCAACGCGTCATTCTATGATCGTGCTGCTGCACAAAACGTGCTGAGAGATCCCAGAATGCACTAAAGGGAAAATGATGGACATATGGCAAGATTTTATTGTTCGGTTGACGAAGATTGATTTGCTTCGGTTGGCTAGAGACGAGGTAATTGAAGATTGGGGAAATAATATTCCTGTTACGCTCCTGTTCGCGAGCTTGGGAAAGAAAATTGTCGAGCACTTTGACGAATTTTCTACGGTTGAACGACTTGATATATTCAATGTGGTCGAGAATGGCATGAAGACAAGCGATGATGCTCTCAAAGCGTTTATGGCGACAGGTCTTTTGGAGGCACTTTTTTCACGGGCTTCTAGTGAAGCTTTCCTTTGGGAGAGGATTGACGAGCAGCTCGGGGAAAGATCAAGAAATTACCTGGTTGCTTGGAGGGAATCAGGAAGCTCGGGATCAAGTCTTGCAATGACACATAACGCGCTAAAAATCTAAGTTCGATTTTCTTGGAATCGAGCTTCGACAATGTGTCATTGCAAGACTTGATCCCGAAGTTCCTGACCCCGAAGTTCTCGTTGCAAGACCTGACCCCGAAGTTCTCGAAATTCCGCTTTAGCTGATGTGCCCAAAAAAATATGGATCTATCCGAGCGCGATCTTAAAGTCCTCCATGCGAAGCAAGAAGCACAAAATGAAAAAGGCCAATCAGAAGATTGGCCTAAGTCATTGATTCAATTGGTCGGGGCGAGAGGATTCGAACCTCCGACCCCATGCACCCCATGCATGTACGCTACCAGGCTGCGCTACGCCCCGACAAGCCTGATATTATATCAGGGCTAGTTGCTTTGTTATTCACTGAAAACAGAGAAATTTCATAAAATTTTCCCACCGATTGCCGGGCGGATCGCGTGGCCCCTTGCCGGCCCCAGGGTTTTTGGCAGGCGCTGCGTTCGTCCGGGCGGCAATCTCCACCAAAAAATCCTATGCCGATAAAAATCAGCCAGCAGTTTGACGCCGCCGCCATTGAAGTAGTGCGCGCGAACAGTCCTCAGCAAATCGAATTGAACATTCGCAAAGATTCTCACGCGGATTTCACCCAATGGTTCTATTTCCGCCTGCAGGGCGCGCGCGATGAAGACTGCACCATCCGTTTCCTGAATGCCGGCGCCACCACCTACCCTAAGGGCTGGGAAAATTACCAGGCGGTGGCCAGCTACGACCGTGAGAACTGGTTCCGCGTGCCGACCAGCTTTGACGGCCAGGTCATGACCATCAGCCATACGCCGGATTACGACAGCGTCTACTACGCCTACTTTGAGCCGTACTCCTGGGAGCGTCACCTGGCGCTGCTGGGGCAGGCCGAGCAGTCGCCGCTGGCGCGTGTGCTGGATATCGGTAGCACGGTCGACGGCCGCGACATGAACGTGCTGGTGATCGGCGATCCTGACGCTGCCAAGAAGGTATGGGTCATCGCGCGCCAGCATCCGGGCGAAACCATGGCGGAATGGTTTGTCGAAGGCATGGTCGACGCTTTGCTGGACAGCGCCAATCCGCTGGCGACCAAGGTATTGCAGCACGCGGTGTTCTACATCGTGCCGAACATGAATCCGGATGGCTCGGTGCGCGGCAACCTGCGCACCAATGCCGCCGGCGCTAACCTGAACCGCGAGTGGATGACGCCGACGCTGGAGCGCAGCCCTGAAGTGTTCGCGGTCAAGAACAAGATCCACGAAACCGGCTGCGACCTGTTCCTGGACGTGCATGGCGACGAGGCGTTGCCGTATGTGTTTGTGGCGGGCTCGGAGATGCTGGAGGATTTCAGTCCGCAGCAGGGCGTCGAGCAGCAGAAATTCATCGACGATTTCCTGCGCGCCAGCCCGGATTTCCAGACTGAATACGGCTACGCCGCGAGCAAGTACAGCAGCGACGTGCTGACCCTGGCATCCAAATATATCGGCCACACTTTCAAGTGCGTGTCGCTGACGCTGGAATTGCCGTTCAAGGATAACGCCATCCTGCCGGATGCGCAGGTCGGTTGGGACGGCGCACGCAGTGCGCGCCTGGGCGAAGTGGTGCTGCAGCCGATCTTGCGGGCATTCGAATAACCCGCAATCTCGAGTTACATTATAAAAAGCCGGGCATGTCAGACATGCCCGGCTTTTTTCATGCTGCAACGGCGGTTATGCCGGTTCGGCGATCCGTGCAAAGCGGCCGCTGTTGAAGTCGGCGATCGCCTGCGCGATTTCTTCCTGGCTGTTCATGACGAACGGACCATGGCCGACGATCGCTTCATCGATCGGCTCGCCGCTCAGCACCAGCACCACGGCGTCGTTGTTGGCCTCGATATCGACGCTGTTGCCATCGTTGTCGAGCAACACCATTTGCGCTTCACGCGCCACGGTTTCGCCGTTGACCAGCACGGTTCCGCGCAGCACCACCAGCGCCGAATGCCAGCCGGTGGGCAGCGACAGCTTGGTGCTGGCGCCCTGGTTGAGGCGCATGTCCCACACGTTCATCGGCGTGAAAGTATGGGCCGGACCGGCATGGCCGTCGAACTCGCCGGCGATCACGCGCACGCTGCCGGCGCCGTCAGGCAGGGCCACGGCCGGGATGTCGCGATCGACGATGGCTTGATAGCCAGGCGCCGTCATCTTGTCCTTGGCCGGCAGGTTCACCCACAGCTGCACCATTTCCAGCGTGCCGCCGGAACGGCTGAAGGCTTCCGAGTGAAACTCCTGGTGCAGGATGCCGCTGCCTGCGGTCATCCATTGCACGTCGCCGGGACCGATCACGCCGCCGTGGCCGGTCGAGTCGCGGTGCTCCACTTCGCCCTTGTAGACGATGGTGACGGTTTCGAAACCGCGATGCGGATGCGAACCGACGCCGCGCGGGCGGGTAGTGGGGCTGAACTCAGCCGGACCGGCGTAATCGAGCAGCAGGAACGGGCTCAGCTGCTTGCCGTGGCTGGTGTACGAAAACATCGAGCGTGCAGGAAAACCGTCGCCGACCCAATGTTGGCGAGGTGCGCTGTAGACGCCGAGGACTTTTTTCATGACTGACTCCTTGTATGGGTTGCATTGTTGGTGCAGGTAATAGATTAATCCAAGGATAATACGAGCGGTAGTCTGTAAAATTGGCCATCAGTGTCCTATTTGGTGAACGATGAAATCTTTTATGCAAGGCTTGTCATGCAGGATTTGAACGATCTCTACTACTACGTCCAAGTGGTCGACCATGGCGGCTTTGCGCCGGCGGGACGCGCCCTGGGCATGCCGAAGTCCAAGCTGAGCCGGCGCCTACAGCTGCTGGAGGAGCGTCTGGGCGTGCGGCTGGTCCAGCGCACCACGCGGCAGTTTTCGGTGACCGAAGTGGGGCAGTCCTATTACGAGCACTGCAAGGCGATGCTGGTCGAGGCGGACGCTGCGCAGGACGCCATCGAGCTGACCCGCGGCGAGCCGCGTGGCACCGTGCGGCTTACTTGCCCGGTGGCTTTGCTGCATGCGCATGTGGACGTGATGCTGGCCGATTTCATGGCGGCCAATCCGCGCGTGACGGTCTTGCTGGAGGCGACCAACCGCCGGGTCGATGTGGTGGCGGAGGCGGTGGATATCGCGATCAGGGTGCGGCCGCCGCCGATCCCGGACAGCGACCTGGTGCTGCGCGTATTGGCAGACCGCAGCCAGTGCCTGGTCGCCAGCTCGCTATTGCTGAAAGGGCGGGCGTTGCCGACGTCGCCGGCGGATCTGAGCGACTGGCCGAGCCTGGGCCTGGGCACGGCGCAGCAAAACCATGTGTGGAACCTGTTCGGGCCGGACGGCGCCAAGGCGGCGATCCATCACACGCCGCGGTTTGTCACCGGCGACATGATGGCCTTGCTGCGGGCGGCGGTGGCCGGCGTCGGCATCGTGCAGCTGCCGACCATGATGATCCGCGAGCATGTAGCGCAGGGCACGCTGGTGCATGTCTTGAACGACTGGCGGCCACGGCATGAAATCATCCACGTGGTATTCCCATCGCGGCGCGGTTTGCTGCCTTTGGTGCGGACTTTGATCGATTACCTGGTGCAGCGTTTCCAGGCTCTGGAAGAGGACTGAGCCGGCAATCTCTGCCGGCCCGGTAGTTCCTCGTACAGCTGCTTCAGTGGAAATGCGCCGAGCCGGCAGGCGTATCGTCAGGCATTTCCGGATGCACCAGGTCGCCTTCGCGGTCCGGGTAGAGCGGGGTGCCGCAATCGTCGCAAAATTCCATGGCAAACAATTCGGCGTGGCGCTGGATATCGTCGATGCCGCATTCGCGCAGCAGGCTCAGGATCTGTTCCAGCGGGGTTTCCGGCTCGGCTGTGGCGGCTTCGCTGTCGCCGGCGCGGCTGACGATTTCTTCGTTGGCTTCTTCCGGGCCGTACAGCGGCCATACCACGCCGTAGATCACCTCGTTGGTCTGACCCAGCGAAAAGCCGATGCGGTATTCGTCGACGCGGCCGCTTTCCGGCTGTTCGCTGAAACGGCCGATGCTGGCGTGCAGGTCTTTCGAGGCGATGTCCAGCGTGTGCGACAGGTAGTAGCTGGCGGCGCGCAGGGAAGCCGGGCGGATCTGCAGGTCAGCCTCGCGGCAGGCGGCGAAATACGCTTCCGGCAGCAGCAGCTGGATGCCGCAGCCTGGCAGCAGGCGCGTCATGTTGGGCGTGACCTGGTTACGCCATTGCTCCAGCGCCTGCTCCTTGTCGGCGGCGATGTGGCCAGGCTGGCCGTGCGTCAGCTGCCAGCGGAACAGCGGCATGCCGCTGGGCGCCACCAGGGCCGCCAGCAGGTAGCGGGTATCGGCCAGGAACGGCGCGGTCTGCGGCTGGTCGGCCGGGCTGCGCACCGGCGCCGCGGTCAGCGCCGCGTGCGACAGCTGCTGCAGCAGGGCGTAGGTTTCGCTGTGGCTGCGCGGCAGCTGGTCGATCGCATACAGCGACGGCACCATGGCGGTCATGACTTCCGGCGCCAGGATGTGGGCGTGCAGATGGGCGCCGAGGGTCAGCATGACGTCGCTCGGGATCGGTCCCGAGCCGATCGAAAAACGGGTCCATGCCAGCAGCGGGATGCCTACCAGCAGACAGTCGTATTGCTGGCCCTGGTAGTCGATGGTGCTCGATTCGCTGCAGGCTTCGACTACGTCCATCAGGGCGTCGTAGGCGTCCGGCTCGACCGGGAACAGCTGCTCCAGTGCGCCGTCGATAGGCTCCTGGTGGCGTGCCTTGAAATGCTTGTTGAGCAAGGCTTCGATCTCGCGTTCCCATGCGCGCTCCTCAAGACGGCTGGAGGCTTGTATCAATGCCTGTGCCAGCTCGGCCAGGCGATGGCTGTCGGCGGATGATTTGCGGGAAGGTTTTTTTGACGGACGGCGCATAGTGGATAGAGTAAGGGCTGACAACACATAGTCAATGTCTTACTGCGCGACCGTAGCGGATGCTTGCATCCGAGGAGCGGCAACCGAGATGCTCACATATCCTTGTGGATATGCTCCGCTGTTCTGCGCTGCCTTCTGGCCTACGACCGCTTGCTGTGAGTTTTTATGGGACTCAGAGGCAGGAAGACTGCAAGCTTCTATTGTAGTGGATTTGGGGCCTGTTATCACTTAATTTGGGAGATGCGTTCAAGCCAAAACGTGCGGTGGCAAGGCGCGTGGCGTAGCAGGGGCAGGTCGCCCCTGCAAGCCATGCAACGCGGCCAGCACACGTTTTGGCTTGAACCCTCCGGGAACGGCTGCAGGCGTCGCATGCCGTCGTTACTCCTCCTTGCCGTAGCACCGCTACGTCGCGTCGTCGCGCCTAGGCCTGCAACGCCTGCCGCGCGTTCGCACTCCCAAATTAAGTGATAACAGGCCCCAACGGTATGTGGAATAACTACCGTAGATAAGCTGGTGTCTGGCCTGGAAATGAAAAAACGCCGGGTTGGCCGGCGTTCTTGGGTAGACCCGATTGCCCGTCCACCGCCCGTAAAAGGCAGCGGACCGGGCAATTGTTATGCTGCCAGCAACTGGCGCAGCACGAACGGCAGGATGCCGCCGTGTTTGTAGTAGTCGACTTCGATCGGCGTATCGATACGCAGCAGGACCTTGACTTCCTTGGTTTCGCCGTTGGCGCGATGGATCACCAGGGTAGCGTCTTGCTGCGGCTTGATTTCGCCGTCGATGCCTTTCAGGTCGAAAGTCTCGTTGCCGGTGATGCCCAGGGTCTGGACGCTGTCGGTGCCAAGGAATTGCAAAGGCAGCACGCCCATGCCGACCAGGTTGGAGCGGTGGATACGCTCGAACGAACGCGCAAACACAGCCTTCACGCCCAGCAGCTGGGTGCCTTTGGCCGCCCAGTCGCGCGACGAACCTGTGCCGTACTCTTCACCGGCAAACACCATGGTCGGCACGCCGTCCTTGACGTATTGCATGGCGGCGTCGTAGATCGAGGTTTCTTCGCCGCTCGGCTGGAACAGCGTGATGCCGCCCTCAATCCGCGAACCGTCCGGTGTCGGCGGGATCATCAGGTTCTTGATGCGGACATTGGCGAAGGTGCCGCGCATCATGATTTCGTGGTTGCCGCGGCGCGAGCCGTAGGAGTTGAAGTCGGCTTTCAGCACGCCGTTGGCGACCAGCCACTTGCCGGCCGGGCTGGATTCCTTGATGGAACCGGCTGGCGAGATGTGGTCGGTGGTGATCGAATCGCCGAACACGCCCAGCGCGCGGGCGCCGGTGATGCCGGTGGCAGCTGCCTTCGGCACCATGGTGAAGTCCTGGAAGAACGGCGGTTCGGCGATGTAGGTCGATTTCGGCCAGTTGTAGACTTCGCCGCCGGCGACGCCCTTGATGGCTTCCCACAGCTTGCCCGGTGCGCCCTTGACGTCAGCGTAGTTGGCCTTGAAAGTCTTGGCATTCATCGCGAACTTCATCAGCTTGGCGACTTCCTGCGAGGTCGGCCAGATATCGCCCAGGTAGATGTCCTTGCCGCCCTTGCCCTTGCCGACCGGTTCGGTCATCAGGTCGCGCGTCATGTTGCCGGCGATCGCGTAAGCGACCACCAGCGGCGGCGAGGCCAGGAAGTTGGAGCGGATGTTCGGATGGATACGTGCTTCGAAATTGCGGTTGCCCGACAACACGGCCGACGCCACCACATCGTTCTTGACGATGGCTTCGTTCATGGCTGGCGTCAGGTCGCCGGCGTTGCCGATGCAGGTGGTGCAGCCGTAGGCAGTGACGCCGAAGCCGAGTTTTTCCAGGTACGGCAGCAGGCCGGCCGCTTCCAGGTACTCGGTGACGACGCGCGAGCCAGGGGCCAGCGACGTCTTGATGTGGGCAGGTACCTTGAGGCCGGCTTCAACCGCTTTCTTGGCCAGCAAACCAGCCGCCAGCATGACGCTTGGGTTGGAAGTGTTGGTGCAGGAAGTGATGGCAGCAATCAGCACATCGCCGTTTTGCAGCTTGACGCCGTCGGCGTTGGTGTAGGTCGCATCCAGGTCTTCCACTTTCTTGTTGAAGCCGTTTTCTGCGATAGGCTTGCTGAACAGTTCCGCGAAGTTGGCTTTGACGTTGCCGATTTCGATACGGTCTTGCGGACGCTTTGGACCCGCCAGCGATGGCGCAACAGTAGCCAGGTCGAGTTCGACCACGGTGGTGTAGTCGATGTCGCCGGCCTTTGGAATGCCATACAGGTTCTGCGCCTTGAAGTAGCCTGCAAACGCGTCGATTTCCGCCTTGCTGCGGCCAGTGCCTTCGAAGTATTCGATGGTCGCATCGTCAACCGGGAAGAAGCCCATGGTGGCGCCGTATTCAGGCGCCATGTTGGCGATGGTGGCGCGGTCGGTCAGGCTCAGCGAGGCAGTGCCTGCGCCGAAGAATTCGACAAACTTGCCGACTACCTTGGCTTTGCGCAGCAGTTCGGTGATGGTCAGCACCAGGTCGGTGGCGGTGACGCCTTCGCGCAGCTGGCCGGTGAGGTTAACGCCGACTACGTCCGGTGTCAGGAAGTAGACCGGCTGGCCCAGCATGCCGGCTTCCGCCTCGATGCCGCCCACGCCCCAGCCGACTACGCCGATGCCGTTGATCATGGTGGTGTGCGAATCAGTGCCGACCAGGGTGTCCGGGTAATACACCGAATCCTTCTTGTGGACGCCACGCGCCAGGTATTCCAGGTTGACCTGGTGGACGATGCCGAAGCCGGGAGGCACGACGCCGAATGTGTCGAATGCCTGCATGCCCCATTTCATGAACTGGTAGCGCTCGTTATTGCGCTGGAATTCCAGTTTCATGTTGAGGTCGAGCGCCTTCTTTTCACGGAAGTGGTCGATCTGCACCGAGTGGTCGACCACCAGGTCGACCGGCACCAGCGGTTCGATGTTCTTGGCGTTCTTGCCGAGCGAAGCGGCGACGTTGCGCATCGCGGCCAGGTCGGCCAGCAGCGGCACGCCGGTGAAGTCTTGCAGCACTACGCGCGCCACCACGAACGGGATTTCGTCGGTGCGGGCCGCAGTAGCGCCCCAGCTGGCCAGCTGCTTGACGTGTTCTTCGGTGACTTTCTTGCCGTCGCAGTTACGCAGTACGGATTCCAGCACGATACGGATCGACACCGGCAGGCGCGAGATGTTGACGCCAAGTTTTTTCTCCAGCGCAGGCAAGGAATAGAACTTGCCTTTCTTGGAGTCGGAAATCTTGAATTCCTTGAGTGTGTTCAACGTGTTGCGGGACATGATTTCTCCTGGGGTTTTCAGCTGGTTTTTCAATTTGATTACAAGCTATGAGCTGGATCGGCAGGCGCCTCGGCCGGCAGCAATTCTTGCTCCGCCGATTTGCATTCGTTGGCCAGTTGCAGGCCTTTTTTCGAATCGAGCAAAATGCCCTTGGCCGGGATGCCGATCCAGAGCAGGCCGTATTTGCGGTTTTCAAAACGGTTGGCGCCGGTGGTGGTCGGCACGCGGGTCAGGCGGTGCAG
Organism: Collimonas fungivorans; assembly: GCF_001584145.1. Lineage (NCBI taxonomy): Bacteria > Pseudomonadati > Pseudomonadota > Betaproteobacteria > Burkholderiales > Oxalobacteraceae > Collimonas > Collimonas fungivorans. Next base: position 2,335,584 of record NZ_CP013232.1, read on the forward strand.
GGCTTTGCCCCAGCGCAGTGCGATGTGCTTGTCGTCTTCGGCGTTGGTGAAAATGGTCAGCTTGTTGCCGAGCTCGCACTTGTAATCGATGGAAACCGAAGTCTTGACGTCCGGCGTGCCTTCATCCTCGCCGTCGTCGACTTCTGCCGGCGCTGCTTTTGCAGCTGGCTTCTTGGCTGCTTTCTTGACGGTTTTCTTGGCGCTGGTCTGGGCTTGCACCTGCGGTGCTGCAACTGCCAGGCCGGCGCACAGCAAAACTAAAATAGACAGACTCTTTCTCATTTCCATTGCTCCATAATATATGTCGTGTGCATCCCGCTTTTCTTGTAAGGGCGGGCGCGGTTATAACAAAGTTGCTGCGCCTTCAGGTAGTGCGACACCGTTGTTTTTTGCACGCTGCAGGACACTCCAGTAGTAACGGTAACTGGCGCGGTCATGCAGCGTGCCCTCGTGTTGTATCGGTCCCCAGTCCGCCTGCCGGGCTGCAAGCAGGATCTGTGCCGCAGCGGCTATCTCGGACTGCGGCGGGGTGAATGCGTTCAAGATCGGCCTGATCTGCTGCGGATGGATGCTCCACATGCGGGTATAGCCGAATTCGCCGGCGGCGCGGCCGGCATCGGCAGCGGCGCTGGCGCTGTCCTTGATGTCGGTGGTGACGTTATGCGACGGCACTTTGCCGTGTGCATGGCAGGCCGCGGCGATTTCCAGCTTGGCGCGGGTGACCAGCGGATGGCTGAACTGCGCCGGCGAACGCATCGCTGCGCTGGGAATGGCGCCGAAGTGCGCCGAAACAAAATCCATGATGCCGAACGACAGCGACTGCACCTGGGGCAGGGCGGCGATGGCGAAGACGTCGGCCAGCGCACCATGCGTTTCTATCAATACATGGACCGGCAGCGCCTGCCGTCCGGCCTGGCTGCTGTGGTGTTCTATCAGTGCGATGGCGGCGCTGACTTCGGCCAGGCTCTCGGCCTTGGGCAGCATCAGGTAAGCCAGCCGCCGCGCCGCGCCTTTGCAGATGATTTCTACGTCTTGTTCGAAAAAGGCGCTGCCGCTATCGTGCACGCGCGCGCCTATGCGCTCAAAGCGGTTGTCGGCGCCGCCGATGACGGCTGCCACCAGTTGTGCATGCGCTGCTTCGTTGCCGGCGCTGGCGCCGTCTTCGCAGTCGAGCGTGATGTCGAATACCGGACCCAGCTCCTGCTGCAGCGCGACCGACTTACGCATGAGCTTTTCAGCGCCGGCGTAATGATCGCAGACCGGTAGCGAGACCGGCTGCTGCTTGCCTAGGAATAAGACCTGGGTAGGATGCATTGCGACTTTTTTGTTGGGTGTGGCGGTAAAAAAATTCTGTATTCAAGCGCTGCATGGCAATGGCTGTGTTGCCATGCAGGTGCTGCGGGTGTACGTGCCTGAGGGGATTAGCCGACCAGGTGTTTCACGCCGTCACGCTCTTCTTGCAGTTCTTTCAGCGTGATGTTGATGCGCTCTTGCGAGAAGGCGTCGATTTCCAGGCCCTGGACGATTTTGTATTCGCCGTTTTCAGTGGTGACAGGGAAACCGAACATGGTGCCTTCAGGAATGCCGTAAGAACCGTCCGATGGCACGCCCATGGTGGTCCACTTGCCGTTGGTGCCGAGCACCCAGTCGCGCACGTGGTCGATGGCAGCGTTGGCGGCCGAAGCAGCCGACGACAGGCCGCGCGCTTCGATGATCGCCGCGCCGCGCTTGCCGACGGTCGGCAGGAACACGTCCTTGTTCCAGACCTGGTCGTTGATCAGGTCCTTGACCGATGCGCCGTCGGCTGTCGCGTAGCGATAGTCGGCGTACATGGTAGGCGAGTGGTTGCCCCAGACGAACAGTTTTTCGATGCTGGCGACCGGCTTGCCGATCTTGGCCGCGACTTGCGACAGGGCGCGGTTGTGGTCCAGGCGCAGCATCGCGGTGAAGTTCTTGGCCGGCAGGTTAGGCGCCGATTTCATGGCGATGTAAGCATTGGTGTTGGCTGGATTGCCGACCACCAGCACCTTGACATTGCGCGAAGCGACGGCATCCAGCGCCTTGCCTTGCACCGTGAAGATCTGGGCATTGGCTTCCAGCAGGTCCTTGCGCTCCATGCCTGGGCCGCGCGGACGGGCGCCGACCAGCAGGGCGACGTCGACATCCTTGAATGCGGTCAGCGGATCGCTGTGGGCAGTGATGCCGGCCAGCAGCGGGAAGGCGCAATCGTCGACTTCCATGATCACGCCCTTAAGCGCTTTTTGTGCTTTTTCGTCAGGGATTTCCAGCAGTTGCAAAATGACCGGTTGATCTTTGCCGAGCAGGTCGCCGTTGGCGATGCGGAACAGGAGGGAATAACCGATTTGACCAGCGGCGCCGGTAACGGCAACGCGCAGAGGGGACTTAGCCATGTTGAATCTCCAGAGAGAGTTAAAAATATTTGCGGGACAGAGTTTAAGAGCCACCGCAGCGTGGCGAATTACTCTGTCCCCAACCGTTTAAACAGAACGGTTAAATAACAAAAATCCTTGTAAATGGAAGCTGTGACTTAGCTACGCAACCTCCAATGATACCGGCGAAAGCCGCGTGCGTCAGTTTGTTTCGCTTTGAGCAGGGAGCCGGAATTCACGGCTTGCATCTCTTGCATGAAACACGATCTGAGCGCGGCGCCAGTCGTCAATTAGTGCTTATGCCCGCGAGTTTAGGCTTGGCAACATGGTATGTCAATCAATATCTTATGTCTTATATAAGACATATCATTGCGCATTTTTTGCTGGACGACAATGGGTGTTTTATGGTGAAATCTGAGCTTATGAGTTCCATCCCGTCCAATGTGAGCAGTGACCCCGCCAGCCAGAGCGCTGCTGTTCCTGCATCTCCCTCGGCATCGTCGCCGACCTTCAGTCCCCTCTACCAGCAAATCAAGGCGCTGATCATGCAGCGCCTGCAATCCGGCGAATGGAAGCCGGGCGAACTGATCCCTAGCGAAGTCGAGCTCGGCAACCGTTTCAAGGTGAGCCAGGGCACGGTGCGCAAGGCGATCGATGAGCTGGCCGCGGAAAACCTGCTGGTGCGGCGCCAGGGCAAGGGCACGTTTGTCGCCACCCATCACGAAGCGCGTTCGCAGTTCCGTTTCCTGCGCCTGATGCCGGACAGCGACCAGCCGCAAGTTACCGATAAAAAAGTGATCGAGCTCAAGCGCCTGCGCGCGCCGGCGGAAATCGCGCGCCTGCTGGGCATGAAATCGGGTGACTCGGTGGTATATGTCAAGCGCGTCATGGCGTTCGACGGCGTGCCGACGATACTCGAAGAGCTGTGGCTGCCCGGCGCGCTGTTCAAGGCACTGACGCTGGAGCGGCTGGTGGAATACAAGGGGCCGATGTACGGCCTGTTTGAAACCGAATTCGGCACGCGCATGATCCGTGCCACCGAACAGATCCGCGCCGCCAGCGCCGATGCCGATGCGGCGCAGTTGCTGGCGGTGGAGAAATCGTCGCCTTTGTTGTGCGTGGAGCGCGTCTCTTTCACCTACGGCGACAAGCCGGTGGAAGTGCGGCGCGGCTTGTATGTGACCAATCGTCATCACTACCAGAACGAGCTGAACTGAGCTGAGTAGATTGACGCGCCGGCTCCCTGTCGATACCGACGACTGGTGGCAAAATGGCAAAGCACCAGGGTGAGCGCTGGTGATCGCCGGTGATTATTTGCAATATTGAATAATAACTATTGGTGTGCTGCACAAAAATCGGCGAAAATTGCGGGATTGCGCTTTAGTCGCAAATTTTTAAACTGAGGAGAACCCTGTTATGTCTGAAGCCGCGAAACCCAATCGGCCACAGTTTCGTAATATAAACATTACTCAAATTGTCGGTTACCGCTTGCCGCTGGCAGGCATTATTTCGATTTTGCATCGCATTAGTGGCTTGTTGATGTTTTTGCTCTTGCCTTTTATCTTGTTCTTGCTGGATAAAAGCCTGGTATCTGAAAGTTCTTTCGAATACTTCAAAGGCTTTACGTCGAACTGGTTCGTAAAGCTTGTCATCCTGGCCCTGTCCTGGGCTTACCTGCACCACTTCTGCGCCGGCATCCGCCACCTCGTCATGGATAACCACATCGGCCTGACCAAGGATAGCGCGCGCAAATCGGCTGCCGGTGTCCTGATCATCAGCGTGCCGCTGGCGCTGATCGTTGCATTGAAACTGTTCGGAGCATTCTGATGGCTGACAACAATATTGGCGGCAAACGCTTGGTAGTAGGGGCGCATTACGGTTTGCGCGACTGGCTGGCGCAGCGGGTTACAGCAGTGGTCATGGCTGTTTACACCATCATTCTCCTGGTTTCTTTCCTCACCGCCAGCAATTTCAGCTATGACGGCTGGGCGGGCCTGTTTTCGCATCAGTGGTTCAAGCTCGCGACGTTCGTGACGCTGATGGCGCTGTTTTTCCACGCCTGGATAGGCGTGCGTGATATCTGGATGGATTATGTCAAGCCGGTTGCAGTGCGCCTGGTCTTGCAAGTTGCCACAATCCTGTGGTTGGTCGGTTGTGCCGGATGGGCGGCGCAGATTTTGTGGAGAGTGTAATCGTGGCAGCTATTAAATCCACAATTCCTACACGCCGCTTTGATGCGGTAATCGTTGGGGCCGGTGGTTCCGGTATGCGTGCTTCGCTGCAGTTGGCGGAAGCTGGTTTGAATGTTGCGGTATTGTCGAAAGTATTTCCTACCCGTTCGCACACGGTGGCGGCGCAGGGCGGCATCGGCGCTTCGCTCGGCAACATGTCCGAGGACAGCTGGTACTGGCACATGTTTGACACCGTCAAGGGCTCCGATTACCTGGGCGACCAGGATGCGATCGAATTCATGTGCCGTGAAGCGCCAAAGGCCGTGTATGAGCTGGAGCACTTCGGCATGCCGTTCGACCGCAATGCCGACGGCACCATTTACCAGCGTCCGTTCGGCGGCCACTCGGCCAACTTCGGCGAAAAGCCGGTAGCGCGCGCCTGCGCCGCTGCCGACCGTACCGGCCATGCGCTGCTGCACACGCTGTACCAGCGCAATGTGCGCGCCAAGACTCACTTCTTTGTCGAGTGGATGGCGATCGACCTGGTGCGCGATGCCGAAGGCGACGTCATCGGCGTTGTGGCCCTGGAAATGGAAACCGGCGATGTCATGATCCTGGAAGCCAAGACCACGGTCATGGCTACCGGCGGCGCAGGGCGTATCTGGGCGGCTTCGACCAATGCCTTCATCAATACCGGCGACGGCATGGGCATGGCGGCGCGCGCAGGTTTGCCGCTGGAAGACATGGAATTCTGGCAGTTCCACCCGACCGGCGTGGCCGGCGCTGGCGTGCTGATCACTGAAGGCGTGCGCGGCGAGGGCGGTATCCTGATCAACGCCAACGGCGAACGTTTCATGGAGCGTTATGCGCCTACCTTGAAGGATCTGGCGCCGCGCGACTTCGTCTCGCGTTCGATGGACCAGGAAATCAAGGAAGGCCGCGGCTGCGGTCCGCACAAGGATCACGTGATGCTGGACCTGCGCCACATCGGCGCCGAAACCATCATGAAGCGCCTGCCGTCGATCCTGGAAATCGGTCACAAGTTTGCTAACGTCGACGCCTTGAAAGAGCCGATCCCGGTCGTGCCGACCATCCACTACCAGATGGGCGGTATCCCGACCAATGTATATGGCCAGGTAGTGGTGCCGAAGAACGGCATCCCGAACGCAGTGGTCAACGGCTTGTACGCGATCGGCGAATGCGCCTGCGTCTCGGTGCACGGCGCCAATCGCCTCGGCACCAACTCGCTGCTGGACCTGGTGGTGTTCGGCCGCGCGGCCGGCAACCACATCGTCGACAGCAAGCTCAAGGAACGCAGCAACAAGCCTTTGCCGGCAGATGCCGCCGACGTCGCCCTGGCGCGCCTGGCCAAGCTGGAAACCAGCACCGGTTCCGAGCGTGTGCAAGACGTGGCCGGCGATATCCGCAAGACCATGCAGCACTACTGCGGCGTGTTCCGTACCGACGAGCTGCTGCAGCAAGGCTACAAGGAAATCATGGTGCTCGACGAGCGGCGCAAGCATGTTTCGTTCAAGGACAAGTCCAAGGTCTTCAACACCGCACGTGTCGAAGCGCTGGAACTGGACAACTTGATCGAAACCGCCAAGGCCACCATTACTTCCGCCGCGGCCCGCAAGGAATCGCGCGGCGCCCACGCGCATCGGGATTATGAAAAGCGTGATGACGAAAACTGGATGAAGCATACCTTGTGGTACTCCGAAGGTAATCGTCTCGACTACAAGCCAGTGATCACCAAACCGCTGACAGTTGATACGTTCAAGCCAAAGCCACGCACATTCTGATTTGCCGCGGCAGGGCGGTGCACGATACCCCTGCCGCGCAATTAACAAAAAGGTATAGCCATGTCATCACGTACTTTGAAATTCAAAATCTACCGTTACGATCCCGATAAGGATGCCAAGCCTTACATGCAGGACCTGACGGTAGAGCTGCTGCCGACCGACAAGATGCTGCTGGATGCACTGCAGCGCATCAAGGCCGACGTCGACGATTCGCTGGCGCTGCGCCGCTCCTGCCGCGAAGGCGTGTGCGGTTCCGACGCCATGAACATCAACGGCAAGAACGGCCTGGCCTGCACTACCAACCTCAACGAGCTGACCGAGCCTATCGTCCTCAAGCCGTTGCCAGGCTTGCCGGTGATCCGCGACCTGATCGTCGACATGACGCAGTTCTTCAAGCAGTACGAATCGATCAAGCCGTTCCTGATCAACGACAACATCCCGCCGGAAAAAGAGCGTCTGCAAACACCGGAACAGCGCGAAGAGCTGGACGGCCTGTACGAGTGCATCCTGTGCGCATGCTGTTCGACTTCCTGCCCGTCGTTCTGGTGGAATCCGGACAAGTTCGTCGGCCCGGCCGGCCTGCTGCAAGCCTACCGCTTCATCGCCGACAGCCGCGACGAAGCCACCGGCGCGCGCCTGGACAACCTGGAAGATCCGTATCGCCTGTTCCGCTGCCGTTCGATCATGAACTGCGTCGACGTCTGTCCGAAGGGCCTGAACCCTAACGCAGCCATCGGCAAGATCAAAGAACTGATGGTCCGCCGGGCAGTATAAAAGAGAGTAAGCAGGGCGGCGAGACTTACTAGTCTTCCCGCCCTTGTCGTTGCGGCAGTTTTAGAACTGTTTGTCGAAAGCGCCGATTGGCGATATCAAATAGAATAAGTGGGTTCCATGTCTATCATCCATCAAGCCGACCCTGCCAACCGAGCCCGCCTGCGCTGGCGTGCGCGCCGCGGCCTGCTTGAAAACGACCTGATACTCACGCGTTTCCTGGATGCAAACGAAGCCAGCATGACGGACGACGATGTCGACGCTTTTTCGCGTTTGATGGAACTGTCCGACAATGAACTAATGGATTTGCTGCTGGTCCGTAAAGAACCGGACGGCTTGCTGGATTTGCCGCAAGTGCATGCCCTGTTAGCTAGAATACGCACTGCTTGACAAGCTCATAAACCTGTATCTTCGCTGGCGGCGACGGCCGCGGAAGAGGTTGACCAGCTTGCAGGCGCGTCTTTTGTTTTTTGATTTAGAGTCACCTTTTGATTGAGGAAAGAGCCATGACCACCGCTGATACAAAAGCCACACTATCGTTTTCCGATGGCAGTCCATCCGTAGAATTTCCTATTTACAAGGGTACCGTCGGCCCTGAAGTCATCGATATCCGCAAGTTGTACGGCGCTACCGGCAAATTCACTTACGACCCGGGCTTCATGTCGACCGCGGCGTGTAATTCGTCGATCACCTACATCGACGGCGACAAGGGCGAGCTGCTGTATCGCGGCTACCCGATCGAGCAGCTGGCGGTCAATTGCGACTTCCTGGAAACCTGCTACCTGCTGCTGAACGGCGAACTGCCTAGCGCGGCTGAAAAGAAAAAATTCGACGCCACCGTGACCCAGCACACCATGGTGCACGAGCAGATGCAATTCTTCTTCCGCGGTTTCCGCCGCGATGCGCATCCGATGGCGGTGCTGGTCGGCACCGTCGGCGCCTTGTCGTCGTTCTACCATGACTCGCTGGACATCACCGACCCGCGCCATCGCGAGGTGTCGGCCATCCGCCTGATCGCCAAGCTGCCGACCCTGGTCGCCATGGCGTACAAGTACAACGTCGGCCAGCCATTCGTCTACCCGCGCAACGAATTGTCGTACAGCGCCAACTTCATGCACATGATGTTCTCGACGCCGTGCGAAGAGTACAAGGTCAACGACGTGCTGGTGCGCGCGCTGGACCGTATCCTGACCTTGCATGCCGACCACGAGCAGAATGCTTCGACTTCGACCGTGCGCCTGGCCGGTTCCAGCGGCGCCAATCCGTTCGCCTGTATCGCTGCGGGTATCGCCTGCCTGTGGGGTCCTGCCCACGGCGGCGCCAACGAAGCAGCGCTGAACATGCTCAAGGAAATCGGTTCGGTCGACAAGATCCCCGAGTTCATCGCCAAGGTGAAAGACAAGAACTCCGGCGTCAAGCTGATGGGTTTCGGCCACCGCGTCTACAAGAATTTCGACCCGCGCGCCAAGCTGATGCGTGAAACCTGCTACGAAGTGCTGAACGAGCTGGGTCTGCATGACGACCCGTTGTTCAAGCTGGCGATGGCCCTGGAAAAAGTCGCGCTGGAAGATGAATACTTCGTTTCCCGCAAGCTCTATCCGAACGTCGACTTCTACTCCGGCATCGTGCAGTCGGCGCTGGGCATCCCGACCTCGCTGTTCACGGGTATCTTCGCCATGGCGCGCACCGTCGGCTGGATCGCGCAATGGAATGAAATGATTTCCGATCCGGAACAGAAAATCGGCCGTCCGCGCCAGCTGTTCGTCGGTTCCAAGACCCGCGACGTGCCGCCGATCGAAAAGCGCGGCTAAGCCGGGCATGAGCAGGTAATAGCAACACAAAAACAGCGAATCCTTGGATTCGCTGTTTGCATTTATGCAGGTTATGCTATGCTCTTGTTCTGTGCTGTGTCATGCGGCCAGAAGCAGTGAAAAACGGTAGCAAAAATATGTGGTGAACGTGTTTTGAAGGGCAGGCAGCACCCGAATTCAGAAAAAAAGCAGTTGTAGCAAAGAACACATAGCAATAGAGCCCTTCCCCACAACTTGATGTGCAATCCGCTAACCGGTCAGGCCGTGTCGCGGAAGGTTATGTTAACCCGCTAATCTCGCGAAACGCGAAGAAAGGTGAGCAAGATGATGCAACAATACCGCTCTAATTCTTATCTCTTCGGAGGTAATGCACCGTACATTGAAGAGCTGTACGAGTCTTACCTCGACAATCCCGGTTCAGTTGCCGACAACTGGCGTGCTTATTTCGACGCCATGCAGCACGTGCCAGCCGTCGACGGCTCCGACAAGCCTGACGTAGGCCACGCTTCCGTCATCGCCTCGTTTGCAGAGCGCGCCAAACACGGTCCTATCCGCACCATCTCCGCTTCGGCCGACGCTGAAATGGGCCGCAAGCGCGTTGCCGCAACGCAATTGATCGCTGCCTACCGTTACCTCGGTTCGCGCTGGGCCAACCTGGACCCGCTGCAACGCCAGGAACGTTCCGTACTGCCGGAACTGGAGCCAAGTTTCTACGGTTTCACCGATGCCGACATGGACATCGTGTTCAACATCAGCAACACCTACTTCGGCACCGAAACCGCTACGCTGCGCGACCTGCTCAATTCGCTGCGCGACACGTATTGCCGTTCCATCGGTACCGAATACATGTACATCAGCGATCCGACCGAAAAACGCTGGATGCAAGAGCGCCTGGAGTCGACCCGCTCGGCGCCGGTGTTCACCGCCGAGAAGAAAAAACACATCCTCGACCGCCTGACAGCGGCCGAAGGCCTGGAACGCTACCTGCATACCCGTTATGTCGGCCAGAAGCGTTTCTCGCTGGAAGGCGGCGAAAGCTTCATCGTGTCGCTGGATGAAACCATCCAGCGCGCCGGCGAAAAGGGCATCCAGGAAATCGTGATCGGCATGGCCCACCGCGGCCGCCTGAACGTGCTGGTCAATACCCTGGGCAAGATGCCGCAGGAACTGTTCGCCGAATTCGAAGGCAAGCACGCCGACGACTTGCCTGCCGGCGACGTCAAGTACCACCAAGGTTTTTCGTCCGACATCACCAGCCCAGGTGGCCCGGTGCATTTGTCGCTGGCGTTTAACCCGTCGCACCTGGAAATCGTCAACCCGGTGGTTGAAGGTTCGGTCAAGGCCCGCATGGAACGCCGCGGCGATGCCGACGGTTCGCAAGTGCTGCCGATCCTGGTGCACGGCGACGCCGCATTCGCCGGCCAGGGTGTAGTGATGGAAACCCTGAACCTGGCGCAGACCCGCGGCTACGGCACGGGTGGCACGGTGCATATCGTGATCAACAACCAGATCGGCTTCACCACTTCCGATCCGCGCGATTCCCGTTCCACGCTGTACTGCTCGGACGTGGTCAAGATGATCGAAGCGCCGGTGCTGCACGTCAACGGCGACGATCCTGAAGCGGTGGTGTACGCGACCCAGATCGCGCTCGACTACCGCATCGAGTTCAAGAAAGATATCGTGGTCGATATCATCTGCTTCCGCAAACTGGGCCACAACGAGCAAGATACGCCGGCGCTGACCCAGCCGCTGATGTACAAGAAGATCGGCCAGCATCCAGGCACTCGCAAGCTGTACGCGGACAAGCTGGTGGCGCAAGGCACCATCGGCACTGACGATGGCGACGCCATGGTCAAGGCCTTCCGCGATGCGATGGACGCCGGCAAGCACACCATCGATCCGGTCATCACCAACTTCAAGAGCAAATACGCGGTCGACTGGCTGCCGTTCCTGAACCGCAAGTGGACCGATGCTGCCGACACCTCGGTGCCGGTGACCGAACTGAAGCGCCTGGCCGCACGCATCACTACCGTGCCGGAAAACTTCAAGGTCCACGCGCTGGTTGAAAAAGTACTGAACGACCGCGCCGCCATGGGCCGCGGCGAGCTCAACCTCGACTGGGGCATGGGCGAGCACCTGGCTTACGCTTCGCTGGTGTCGTCGGGTTATGCGATCCGCCTGACCGGCCAGGATGCCGGCCGCGGTACTTTCGTCCACCGCCACGCGGTGCTGCATGACCAGAACCGCGAGCGCTGGGATGCCGGCAGCTATATTCCGCTGCAAAACGTCTCCGACCAGCAAGCGCCGTTCAAGGTGATCGATTCGGTCTTGTCGGAAGAAGCGGTGCTCGGTTTCGAATACGGTTATTCCACCGCGGAGCCAAACACGCTGACCATCTGGGAAGCCCAGTTCGGCGACTTCGCCAACGGCGCGCAAGTCGTGATCGACCAGTTCATCAGCTCCGGCGAAGTGAAGTGGGGCCGCGCTTCCGGCCTGGTCATGATGCTGCCGCACGGTTACGAAGGCCAGGGTCCTGAGCACTCGTCGGCACGCCTGGAACGTTACCTGCAGCTGTGCGCAGACAACAACATGCAAGTGGTGCAGCCGACTACCGCAGCGCAGATCTTCCATCTGCTGCGCCGCCAGATGATCCGCCTGTTCCGCAAGCCGCTGGTGATCATGACGCCGAAATCGCTGCTGCGTAACAAGGATGCCGGTTCGCCGTTGTCCGACTTCACCAAGGGCAGCTTCCAGACCGTGATCGGCGAGGTCGACGACAAGATCGATCCTAAAAAGGTCAAGCGCGTCATCGCTTGCTCCGGCAAGGTGTATTACGACCTGGTCAACGCCCGCAAGGAACGCGGCCAGACCGACGTCGCAATTATCCGTCTGGAACAACTGTATCCATTCCCGCACAAGGCGTTTGCTGCCGAGCTGAAGCAGTTCCCTAACTTCAACGAGCTGGTATGGACCCAGGACGAGCCGCAGAACCAAGGTGCATGGCTGCAGATCCAGCACAACATTTTTGAAAACCTGGACGAAGGCCAGAAGCTTGCCTATGCAGGCCGTCCAGCCAGCGCATCGCCGGCGGTCGGTTACTACGACAAGCACTATGCGCAGCAAAAAGCGTTGCTGGATACGGCATTTTCCAAGCTCAAAGGCTTTGTTCTGACAAAATAATCGGCGTCTTGTCTAATCGACGTTTTATCTAATTAGTTGGGGACAGAGTAATTCGCCACGCTACGGTGGCTCTTAAACTCTGTCCCACAATAGGCATGAATATCGGAGAATTAAATGGCTCTTCTAGAAGTAAAAGTTCCGCAGCTGTCGGAATCGGTTGCTGAAGCGACCCTGTTGACATGGCATAAAAAAATCGGCGACGCTGTCAAGCGCGACGAGAACCTGATCGATATCGAAACAGATAAAGTGGTGCTCGAACTGCCGGCGCCGGCCGACGGCGTGATCGTCCAGCTGCTCAAGGGCGACGGCAGCACCGTGGTGGCGGATGAAATCATCGCAGTGATCGACACCGATGCGTCGGCCAAGGTCAGCCCGATGGAAGTGGCAGCCGTGCCGGTGCCGCAAAGCGGCAACGCGCCGACGCCAATCGCCGCGCCTGAACTGCAATCGAAATCGGCTGCCGGCATCGCCATGCCTGCTGCGGCTAAACTGCTGGCCGAAAACAACCTGACGGCGGCGCAAGTCGACGGCAGCGGCAAGGACGGCCGTGTCACCAAGGGCGACGCCCTGGGCGCCATCGCCAACAAGCCGGCAGCACCAGCACCGCTGGCAGCCGCTCCAGCCAAGCCGGCTCTGCAGCAAGTCGCAGCGCCGACCAAGGCCAACCTGGACGACCGTCCGGAAGAGCGCGTGCCGATGAGCCGCCTGCGCGCACGTATCGCCGAGCGCCTGGTGCAATCGCAGTCGACCAACGCCATCCTGACGACATTCAATGAAGTCAACATGCAGCCGGTGATGGACCTGCGCACCAAGTACAAGGACAAGTTCGAAAAAGAACACGGCGTCAAGCTGGGTTTCATGTCGTTCTTCGTCAAGGCTGCGGTTGCGGCGCTGAAGAAATACCCGATCGTCAATGCCTCGGTGGACGGCAACGACATCGTCTACCACGGTTATTTCGACATCGGCATCGCAGTCGGTTCGCCGCGCGGCCTGGTGGTGCCGGTATTGCGCGACGCCGACCAGATGTCGATCGCCGACATTGAAAAGAAAATCGGCGAATTCGGCGCCAAGGCCAAGGACGGCAAGCTGACGCTGGACGACCTGACCGGCGGTACTTTCTCGATCTCGAACGGCGGCACTTTCGGTTCCATGCTGTCGACGCCGATCATCAACCCGCCGCAATCGGCAATCCTGGGCGTGCATGCGACCAAGGACCGCGCGGTGGTTGAAAACGGCCAGATCGTGATCCGTCCGATGAACTACCTGGCAATGTCTTATGATCACCGTATCATCGATGGTCGTGAAGCCGTGCTGGCCCTGGTAGCGATGAAAGAAGCGCTGGAAGATCCGGCGCGTCTGTTGCTGGACCTGTAAGTCTCAAACCTCGCCAGGCGAGAGCGCCCTGACTCTGTTGTTTCCTAGGGAAAAATGGAGCAGGGCGCGTCGTTTAGGCGGCTAAGTAAATGATGAGCGCCTTGTGACTGTGATTTACTGCGGGCCGGCTGTCCGAGTTGGCGGCAGGTGGCAATGAGTTGGCAAGGCAATAATTCGAAGGATGGAAATGAGCAAACAATTTGATGTCGTCGTGATCGGTGGCGGTCCCGGCGGGTATATTGCAGCAATTCGCGCCGCGCAACTGGGTTTCAATACCGCCTGTATCGATGAATGGAAAAATGCCAAGAATGGCCCTGCGCCGGGCGGCACCTGCACCAACGTCGGCTGCATTCCATCCAAGGCATTGCTGCAATCCTCCGAACACTACGAACACGCCGGCCATGCGTTCGCCGACCACGGCATCGAAGTCAAGGGCCTGGGACTGAACCTGGGGCAGATGCTGGCGCGCAAGGATAGCGTCGTCAAGCAGAACAACGAAGGTATCCTGTACCTGTTCAAGAAGAACAAGGTCACCTTTTTCCATGGCCGCGGTTCTTTCGTCAAGGGCGATGCCGGCGCTTACGAAATCAAGGTCGCCGGCGCTGCCGAAGAAACCATCACTGCCAAACACATCATCCTGGCTACCGGATCCAATCCGCGTGCCTTGCCAGGCACTCCGTTTGACGAAAAACTGATCCTGTCGAATACCGGCGCACTGGCAATTGACGCGGTTCCGGCTAAACTGGGTGTTATCGGCGCCGGTGTGATCGGCCTCGAAATGGGCAGCGTCTGGCGCCGCCTCGGTTCGGATGTCAGCGTACTGGAAGCGTTGCCGACTTTCCTCGGCGCAGTGGACGAGCAGATCGCCAAGGAAGCCAGCAAGCTGTTCACCAAGCAAGGCTTGAAGGTCAGCCTGGGCGTCAAGATCGGCGCCATTACGGCCGGCAAGAATGATGTCACGGTGGAATATGTCGACGCCGCCGGCGCGGCGCAAAAAGCGGTGTACGACAAGCTGATCGTGTCGATCGGCCGTATTCCCAACACCATCGGCCTGAACGCCGAAGGCGTCGGCCTGCAGCTGGACGAGCGCGGCTTCATCGCCGTCGACGGCGACTGCAAGACCAACCTGCCGAACGTCTGGGCGGTGGGCGACGTGGTGCGCGGCCCGATGCTGGCGCACAAGGCTGAGGAAGAAGGCGTAGCGGTTGCCGAACGTATTGCCGGCCAGCACGGCCACGTGAATTTCAATACAATTCCATGGGTGATCTACACTTCGCCGGAAATCGCCTGGGTCGGCAAGACAGAACAACAACTGAAGGCAGATGGAGTAGCATACAAGGCAGGCACTTTCCCGTTCCTGGCGAACGGACGGGCGCGTGCCTTGGGTGATACCTCAGGCATGGTGAAGTTCCTGGCGGATGCCAAGACCGACGAAATCCTGGGTGTTCACATTGTTGGACCAATGGCGTCAGAACTGATTTCAGAAGCCGTGGTGGCGATGGAATTCCGTGCATCTGCGGAAGACATCGCCCGTATCTGCCACGCGCACCCGTCCTTGTCGGAAGCGACCAAGGAAGCGGCGCTGGCAGTCGACAAACGGTCCCTGAATTTCTAAGGGAGAAGCATATGCGCGATTCGTTATCACCGTTGATATTGTCGTTAGGCCTTGCATTGTCCGGCTGCGCGACTACAGCGTCGGATAACGGCCGCGTGCAGATCGAGGCTACATCCGACAGCCAGCAACTTTCCGGCGCCCGCTGCGTGGTGAAAACCGACAGCAGCCGCTGGAATGTGGTCACGCCCGGTAATGTCCTGATCGTTGAAGCCGATGGCGACCTGCATGTGGTTTGCAACAAGCCCGGCTATCGCACCTCGGAAGTGGTGTACCGCGCTCCCCCGGGGCTGAACTCTCCAAGCATCGGCATCGGCGCTACCGGCGGCAGCGGCGGCATAGGCGCGGTCGGCCTTGGTTTGGGGGCAAACCTGCCGCTCAGTTTCGGCGGCAAGGAAAAAGCCTACCCTAGCCGGGTACAAGTTGAGATGGGGCGGTCATAGTTGCTGGATGTACTGCCTGGTTTGACGTGGGTGAGCGAAAGCTCGCCCATTTTTATTTTCGGCGGCTTAATCAAAAAGCATGGTTGGTTTTTTGCTAAGCCGTGAAGCTGGCAAGCTGCTTTTGGCTTTTCATCAAGAATTGAACACACAATGAACGTCTCAGAGTTTTACGAACAGGCGCTGACCCAGCGGGGCTTCCAGGCGGATGATGCGCAGCGGCGCGCGGTTGACCGCCTGCAGCAGGCCTACGATGAATGGGTCGAGTACAAGGCGCAGCGTTCCAATTCCTTCAAGCGCCTGATCCTGCGGCCGGATGTGCCGCGCGGCGTGTACATGTGGGGTGGGGTGGGGCGCGGCAAGTCGTTCCTGATGGACAGCTTTTATTCGGTGGTGCCGGTGGTGCGCAAGACGCGCCTGCATTTCCACGAATTCATGCGCGCGGTGCACCGCCAGCTGGACGAACTCAAGGGCGTCGCCGATCCGCTGGATGAAGTGGCGAAACGGGTCGCGCGGAAATACCGGCTGATCTGCTTTGACGAATTCCATGTGTCCGACATCGCCGACGCCATGATTCTCTACAACTTGCTGAAAGCCCTGTTCGACAACGGCGTGTCGTTCGTGATGACCTCCAACTACGAGCCGAGCACGCTGTATCCGGACGGTTTGCACCGCGACCGCATGCTGCCTACCATCAAGCTGTTGCAAGACAACCTGGACGTGATGAACATCGACGCCGGCATCGATTACCGCAAGCGCGCCCTGGAGCAGGTTGAGAGTTACCATTCGCCGCTCAATGCCGACACCGACCGCGCTTTGCGCCACGCCTTTGCCGGCGTTGCCGAGACCGCCGACGAAGATCCGATAGTCGATATCGAAGCGCGTAAAATAAAGGCCTTGCGCCGCGCCGGCGGGGTGATCTGGTTCGATTTCAGCACCTTGTGCGGCGGCCCGCGTTCGCAAAACGACTATCTCGAAATTGCCAGCCGCTTCCATACGGTGATATTGTCCGGTATCCCGCAGATGTCGGCGGCGATGTCGTCCGAAGCACGCCGGTTTACCTGGCTGATCGATGTGTTCTATGATCACAAGATCAAGCTGATCATGTCGGCCGCGGTGGCGCCGGACCAGTTGTACACGCAGGGCATGCTGGCCAACGAGTTTCACCGCACCGTGTCGCGTATCATGGAGATGCAGTCGCGCGAGTATATGGATAGCGAGCGGCGTTCCGAGGCCGACTCTATTGTGTAAGTACCGCTGTAAAGAAAATAACGTATAGAAATGGATAGGTTTACGTGGAATTTGCCTCTTTGATCCTGGCCCCTTTGTCACCATCGCCAGCAGCAGCGCTGCGGCGCCCGCTCTTGCTGGGCACGGCCGCGCTGCTGCTGGCGCTGTCCGCCGGCGTGCAAGCCGCGGACGCCGCACTGAAGCCGGTTGACCAGCCGGCCGCCGAACTGAGCGCGCGCTACCCGCTGGAAACCCTGACTTCGGTGGAAACCGCGAACAAGGCGCTGACCGATGTCGCCGACGCCAAGGCTGAGGTCGAAGCGCGCGACCTGGAACAGCGGCGCGCCTGCTACCAGAAATTCTTCGTCAACCATTGCCTGGACATCGCCAAGGAACAGCGGCGCCAGGCCATGAAGACCATCCGTCCGGTAGATATCACCGCTAACGCTTTCTTGCGCAAGGACCGCGCCGATGAGCGCGACAAGGCGCTGGAAGTGCACGATGCCGCACAGCCGGCGGAAGCGGCGCAGAAAGCCCAGGACCAGCAGGCGAAAGAGCTGAGCAACGCCGAAAAGGTCAAGCAGGGTACGGCAAAAGAGAAGGAAGTCGCCGCCAATACCCGCAAGCACATGGGCGAGGCCGACAAGCGGGTGGCCGACCACAACGCCAAGTTGCAAAAAGCGCAGCAGGATGAGGCGGCCAAGGCCTCGGAGCGGGCAGCGAATGTGGCCGCTTTCGAAAGAAAAGCCAAGGAATCCGCAGCACGCCAGAAGGAAGTCGCCGACAACAAGGCAGCCAAGGCCAAGGATCTGGCTGCCAAGAAGGCTGCCGCCGCACCTGCGGCGCCGGCAGCGCCAGCAGCATCGACACCGCCGCCGGCTTCCGCGCCGTAAAGGCGGTCAGCCGCGCGGCTTATTACACCGCGCGGCGCATTTTCTTGACGGTATAGTTCTGCGCTTCCTTGGGCAGCGCCACCAGCTTGACGATCGCAAAAGTGCAATTGTCGGCTGCGTGGCCTTCAGCCCGTTTGCGGGTCTTGGTGATCAGCATTTCAGCGGCATCGCGCGGCTTGTTCATGGCGATGGCGGCGCCCAGCTCGTCTTCCGTGAAGTAGTGCCACAGCCCGTCCGAGCACAGCAGGAAAGCGTCGCCGGCCTTGAGGCCGGTATGGCGGCTGATGCTGACCTGGGGCGTATCGGTGCTTGAGCCCAGCGCGTTGAGCAGGATGTTGGAGAGATTGTGCGATTTCGCTTCGCTGCGCGACAGCTTGCCTTCGCTCACCAGTTTCTCGACATAGGAATGATCGATGGTGTGCTCGGCGAAATTGGGGCCGTCGAAGCGGTACAGGCGCGAATCGCCGACATGGCCCCAGGTGGCCGTGCCATCCGGCGACAGCACCAGGATCACCATGGTGGTGTGCGGATCCTTGTCGTTGGAAAAGCCGCTCAGCTTGATGACGGTGTGGGTCTCCAGCGCGATGTTATGCAGCATGGTCTCGACATTGTCGATCAGGGGCGAGAAACCTTCGAATATCTGCTTGGCGGTGCAGATCACCTGCTCGGCAGCCAGCGCGCCGCCGCTGCGGCCGCCCATGCCGTCGGCGAGTACTGCCATCATGTAACCCGGTGCTTTGGGGGCGGTGAATAATGCGGTCCGGTCCTGTTGTTCCTGGCGGTCGCCGATGTGTTGGCCGGTGCCGGCTTCGATCTTGTATTGGCTCATTCGTCTGGGTAGATTAAACTGCATCCTGTTCTAGGTAATTCTGGATCCGGCATTAAATCGCCACTCACTCGCAGCAATGCAGCAAGAAGTTGATGGGAAATATTATACGCAGGAATGATTTTCAACGTGTTTCCGTATGTTAACATTTTCCAACGCAAGAATATGACCATGATCGATCGAGAAGAAATCCTGCGCCGCATTATAGAACTTGAAGTCGAACATCGCGACCTGGATGCCGCCATTCATACCATGACGAATCAGGTCTTGCACGAAGAATTGCAATTGCGCCGCCTGAAAAAGCGCAAATTGCAGCTGAAAGACCAGATCACGCTGTTAAGAATGCAACTAATTCCCGACATCCCTGCCTGATAGCCCACCCCAAGGCTGGTAGGATGGTTATCCAGCCTCTGCTCAGTGTTAACCTCAGTTTTAATTTTAAGTAAGTTACCTTGACCGAAGATACATCCCCCCTTGCTGCCGAAGCTGCCGTTGTTCCCGCTGCAGCCGCCAGTACGCCCGCCGGCGAGCACGACGCCGACATTGATCGCCTGTTTGCCAGCACCGGCCCGCTTGGACAGGCGGTCGGCGGCTTTCGTCCGCGCCAGGCGCAGACCGAGATGGCGAAAGCCATCGCCGACGCCATCGCCCAGCAGCGCACGCTGATTGCCGAAGCCGGCACCGGCACCGGCAAGACTTTCGCTTACCTGGTGCCGGCCCTGTTATGGGGTGGCAAGGTGATCGTTTCGACCGGCACCAAGAACCTGCAGGACCAGTTGTTCCTGCGCGACATCCCTACCGTGCGCAAGGCGCTCAGCGCGCCGGTCTCGGTGGCGCTGCTGAAGGGGCGCGCCAATTACGTTTGCCATTTCCATCTGGAGCGTACGCTGCAGAACGGCCGCATGACTTCGCGCGAGGACGTCGGCTACCTGCGCGAAATTTCCCGTTTCATGAAAACCACCTCGTCCGGCGACAAGGCGGAGCTGTCCAAGGTGCCGGAAACCGCGCCGATCTGGAACCTGGTGACCTCGACCCGAGATACCTGCATGGGGGCCGAGTGCCAGTACTACCAGGATTGCTTCGTGATGAAGGCGCGCAAGGAAGCGCAGCAGGCCGACGTGGTGGTGGTCAACCACCATCTGTTCTTTGCCGACGTCGCCTTGAAGGACACCGGCGTCGCCGAGCTGCTGCCTTCGGCCAACACCATCATCTTCGATGAAGCGCACCAGTTGCCGGAGGTTGCCACTTTATTTTTTGGCAATACGGTCTCCACCTCGCAGATCCTGGAGCTGTGCCGTGATGTACTGGCAGAAGGCCTGTCGCATGCGCGCGACGGCGCCGACTGGGCGCAGGTAGTGCTGCCGGTGGAAAAGGCGGCACGCGACCTGCGCCTGGCTTTTCCGCAGGACGTGGTGCGGCTGGCGGTCAACCAGATCGCGGCGTCGAGCATATTTTTCCCGGCGCTGGAAACCATGCGCGCGCAGCTGCACGGCATGATCGCGGTCCTGGAAAAGCAGGCGGAGCGGGCCGAAACCATCGAGCAGTGCCGGACCCGCGCGGTCGAACTGGGTTACAAGCTGGACGGCTGGAACAGCGCCCCGGCGGCGGCCGGCAAGGCCCCGAAAAAAGCCAAGGCCGCCGCGGTAGCCGACGCGGAGGACGACGAAGGCAGCGTGCTGTGGGTGGAAGCTTTCTCCTCTTCCTTGCAGCTGCACCAGACACCGCTGTCGATCGCGCCGATTTTCAACAAGCAGCGTGAAGGCGTGGCGCGTTCCTGGATCTTCACCTCGGCCACGCTGGCAGTGAAGAACGACTTCCAGCACTACGCCTCGCAAATGGGCCTGTGGGACGAGCCGGCGCAATCCTGGCCCAGCCCCTTCGACTATGGCGAACAAGGCCTGCTATACGTGCCGCAGAACCTGCCGCAACCGAATTCTCCAGACTATACCGACGCCGTCATCGACGCCGCGCTGCCGGTGATCGAAGCCTCGGGCGGCCGCGCATTCCTGCTGTGCACCACAATCCGCGCAGTGAACCGCGCGGCCGAGCGGCTGCGCGCCGAATTCGAAGCGCGCCACCTGGATTTTCCCCTGATGGTGCAGGGCGAAGCCGGGCGCACCGAACTGCTGGACCGTTTCCGCGCCGCCGGCAACGCCGTGCTGGTCGGCAGCCAGAGCTTCTGGGAAGGCGTCGACGTGCGCGGCGAGGCGCTGTCGCTGGTGATCATCGACAAGCTGCCGTTTTCGCCGCCCGACGATCCGGTGCTGGCGGCGCGAATAGACGCGCTGGAATCCAAGGGCATGAACGGTTTCATGCATCACCAGCTGCCGGCGGCTATCATCAATCTGAAGCAGGGCGCCGGCCGCCTGATCCGCGACGAAACCGACCGCGGCGTGCTGATGATCTGCGATCCGCGCCTGATTTCCAAGGGTTACGGCCGCCGTATCTGGCAGAGCCTGCCGCCGTTCAAGCGGACCAGGGAACTGAGCGCGGTGCAGGCATTCTGGAGCGGTGCGGCGGTCGACAGCTAATCGTCTGCACCTGGTCCGCACTTGTGGGAGGATGTGGTCTTCGGCGCGGCGATTTTGGCCTGGCGCGATCAGTTGCGATCGGCTAAGCTGCCCCTGACTGCTTGTCATCAGCATGTAACAATCCGGCTCTATTGTCGCAGTTCGTATTCTCAACCGGCCTGGCCGGTTTTTCTCGAACGCTCGTTTGGATAAAGGTAAGCAATGTTTGCAGCAGTGGATTTGGGGTCTAACAGTTTCCGTTTGCATATAGGCAAATACAATGGCGACGCGATCCGCGTCATCAAGAGTGCGCGCGACCCGATCCGACTGGCTGCCGGCCTTGACGCCAAAGGTTACCTGACCGAACAGGCGATGCAGGTCGCGCTCGACTCGCTGTCGCGCTTCCGCAGCATCCTCGCCGACTACCAGCTGGAAGCAGTGCGGGTGGTGGCTACCAATACCTTGCGCGTGGCCAAGAACGCGGCGGAATTCCTGCCCATCGCCGAACAAGTCATCGGCTATCCGATCGAGATCATTTCGGGCGAAGAAGAAGGCCGCCTGATCTACATGGGCGTCGCCAGCATGCTGCGCCTGCCGAACGAAAAGCGGCTGGTGCTGGACATCGGCGGCGGCTCCACCGAACTGATCCTGGGACGCGGCCAGCAGATCGAACGGGTGGAGTCGTTCGGCATCGGCACCGTCAACCAGAGCCTGGCTTTTTTTGCCGACGGCCAGATCACCGCCGAAGCCTATGACGCCGCGGTACTGTCCGCCCGCAGCCATTTCGAAGACGCGGCGCCGCCGTACCGGCCGCAAAACTGGAGCCATGCTTACGGTTCTTCCGGCACCATCCGCGCCATCGCCGAGACCATCGAGAAAAACAGCCTGGGCGACCATCGCCTCTCATACACTAGCCTGGAAGCCTTGCGCACGCGTTTCGTCGAGTTTGGCCACGTCAGCCGCATCGACCTGCTGGGCATGAAGCCGGAGCGCGCCGCGGTCATGGTCGGCGGCCTGGCGGTATTGATCGGCCTGATGCAGGAACTTGGCATCGAAGTGATCCAGCCGATCGAAGCCGGCCTGCGCATGGGCGTGATGTGGGACCTGCAGCTACGCGGCACGCGCCTGGACCGGCGCGACCAGTCGGTGCACGATTTTTCCCAGCGCTTCCACGTCGACCAGCTGCGCGCCAGCCGGGTGGCCGAAACCGCGACGTCGCTGTTCGAAATGCTCAAACCCAGCAGCGACGGCCTCAGCCAGTATCTGCACTGGAGCGCCTTGCTGCATGAAGTGGGGCTGGTAGTGTCGCAGAGCGGTTATCACAAGCATGCGGCTTACCTGATCGAGAACGCCGACCTGTCGGGCTTTACCACCCGCGAACAGCGCGCCATGAGCATGCTGATCCTGGGCCAGAAGGGTAACCTGCGCAAGATCAGCGATGCGCTGCTGGATCCGGATTTTTCCAAGGCTGTGCTGGCCTTGCGCCTGGCGGTCATGTTCCTGCACTCGCGCATAGAAATCGACCTCGACGAGTTGCGCCTGAAGATGAAGAGCAAGATCGAACTCGACATCAAGCGCGACTGGATTGAAGACCATCCCACCGCGACTTACTGGATGACCAAGGAGCAGGACTGGTGGCGCGAGATCGGCGTCGATTTCGCCATCCGCAGGACCTGATCGTCCGCCCTGGCCTTAGTAGGTCAGCCCGTTGCCCTTGTTGAACAGCGCCATGTCGACATAGCTGGACAAGTGGTTGCTGTCGGCGACGTCGCCCACCGTATAACCGCCGATGTCAAAACCGCCGCCGGGAATGGCGTATTCTGCCTGGCCCGCGGTGCGTTTGCCGGCCGGCAGCAGGCGCAGCCACGATTTTGCCGCAGTAAACCCTTCCAGGGTCAGTGCCGATACCGGCTCATCGCGGTATTTCCGCATCATGTTCAAATGTTCGAGTTGTATCGAAGAGCTGCCGACGTTGGGGTTCGGGACGACCTGCGAAAATACCGTCCATTCCACGGCTTTGCCGCCTGCCAGCTGGCGCAGCGTGGTCAGGTTGGTGAGGGAGGAGCCGGCGACAAAGGTTTGCGGCGCGAGTTTGCGGAATTCCTTCAGGAACACGCCGGCATTCACGGTGTCGGCAATCATGATCACGAAACCCGGCTTGGCGCTAGCCAGCTGCGCCGTCTCGCTGCGCAACTTGGCCAGGTCGCTGCCGAGGTGGACCGTGCCGCTTAGCCTGATGCCGCTTTCCTTCATCTGGTCGGCCAGGCGGCGGTAGGCATCGGCGGTGGCGGCCGATTCCTGGTACACCACGCCGACATCCTTGATGCCCAGTTTGTCGAAATGGGAGAAGATATGGCGGATTTCCTGCTGGTAGCTGGGCCGCCAGAACAGGATTTTGGCGTCTTTCCGGTAATCGGCGCCAGCCAGCGGCGCGTATAGCGTCAGGCCGCTGCGCTTGAATTCGGCTGAATCCAGCACGGCTCGCGTGACGTCGTCGCCGACGCCGCCGAACAGGTAGGAAACACGGGCCTGGGTGATCAGCTCGGCAACCGCCTTGACCGCCAGGTCGGCCTGGCCGCGATCGTCGCGCACCAGATACTGGATGCGGCGGCCGTTGATGCCGCCCTTGGCATTGAGCACATCGAAATAGGTCTTGATGCCAGCCACATAGTCGCGCCCCAGGTCGGCGTTCGGACCCGACAGATCGATGGCCTGGCCGACCACGACAGCATCGGCCGCCGCATGCGCCAGCAGCGGCAGGCACATGGCGAGAGCGGCCAGACACTTGCACAAAAAGCGTTTCAAGTTTAAGTTCATCGGAAAGTCGAAATATGGCGTGGGAGGAGTCGCGATTCTGGTTGCAAATTGTGACGGCTTGATGAATTTGTTGTCTTTGTTGAAGCGATACTTGCTGATTATGGAATAATTGTATATATTATTTATACGATTTAATTTTGGAGAGTTTAATGGTTACCAGTAAAATTGTGAAACCTGTCGTCAAGAAGCCGATTGCAGTGAAAAAAACCGTTGCCAAGGCCAAGCCGGCAGCGCGTCCTGCTGTTAAGCCGGCGGCCAAGCTGGCAGCGAAACCAGCTGCCAAGCCAGCAGCAAAAGCAGCCGCAAAGCCTTTGCCCAAGCCGCTGCCGAAGCCTTTGCTGGTCGCCAAGCCGGCGGCCGCCAAACCGGCGCCAAGCATCAAGTCGCTGCCCGACTTGAAGGCCAAGGTAAAGAAAGCCAAGCTGGTGCGCGACAGTTTCACCATGCCGGCCGACGAATACCAGGTCCTGGGCGACGTCAAGAAGACCTTCTTGAAAGCCGGCCTGGAAGTGAAGAAGAGCGAGCTGCTGCGAGTCGGCGTTGCCTTGATCCGCGAACTGGACCTGGCCAACCTGAAACTGGCCGTGGCCAGCCTGCCGCCGGTGAAAGCGGGCCGTCCGAAGAAAGAGAAATAAGACAGACAGCTTGTACTGCGCAGTGCGCTGAACAGGGTCCGGATCTGTGGGTTGGCGAAAGCCGCCGCACAGATCCGGGCCCTGTTTTTTTGTGCAGGCAGGGGCTCCGGATTATCGGGAAACCGCAGGATTCAGGTTCCTGGAATTATATTTTTGACACTGTTGCTATGTCACAAAACCGAAATAAACTTGTCATTTTCTTGAAGTAATCGGTAGTTAGGCTTGTCATCGTCACAATCAGAAAGGACGATGAATGCAACTGCTAACGAATCCTGGCGAAGCAAGTACTAGTGTTTCCAAGTTGACGGTTAGTCTTGCCAGTACGCCGGAAGAGGTACGTGAAGTGCAGCGTTTGCGCTACAAGGTGTTTATCGAGACGATGGGTCTTTCCGCGCTGGCCAATGCGGACGGCCTGGACAGCGATGAATTCGATTCCTATTGCGATCACCTGATCGTCCGCGACACCAATACCTTGCGCGTGGTCGGCACTTATCGGGTCATGAGCCCGCACGCGGCAAGAAGCATGGGCCGTTATTATTCGGAACAGGAATTCGACCTCGGGCGCCTCGATAACCTGCGCAGCAGCATCGCCGAAGCAGGGCGCGCCTGCATCGATCCCGAATACCGCAGCGGCAGCGTCATCATGCTGCTGTGGGCCGGCCTGGCAGCCTTCATGCGGCGCGAACGCTGCGACTACCTGATGGGCTGCGCCAGCGTCAGCCTGGCCGATGGCGGCCATAACGCCGCGGCCTTGTACCACGGCTTGGACCAGAATAACTTTGCGCCGGCCGAATACCGCGTCACGCCGCATGTGCCGTTTCCGGTGCATGAGCGCGAAACCGGCCATGTGGCGCAGATGCCGCCGCTGCTGAAAGGCTACCTGCGCAGCGGCGCCTGGGTCTGTGGCGATCCGGCCTGGGATCCCGATTTCCACTCCGCCGATTTTTTCCTGCTGCTGCCTCTATCCAAGCTGGACCAGCGCTATGCGCGTCACTATCTTAAAGAAACGAGGACGACATGAAACCAGGCGAACAGTTTCTGGAAGCTGCGTTGTTTGGCGCCAATGCCGGTAACGGCGTCGGCGCCGGGACGAAGCGCGATCCGATCCGCTTCCGCACCATCTGGATTTCCGATGTGCACCTGGGAACCACCGGCTGCCAGGCTGCTCGCCTGCTTGAGTTCTTGCGCGCGACCGAATCGGATACCTTGTACCTGGTCGGCGACATCATCGACGGCTGGCAGCTCAAGCGCCGCTGGTACTGGGACCAGGTCCACAACAATGTAGTGCAAACGGTGCTGAAAAAGGCGCGCAAGGGAACCGAGGTGATTTTTGTGCCCGGCAACCATGACGAGGCTGTGCGCCAATTCATCGATCTGGACTTTGGCGGTATCCGGATCCGCGATGAATTGGTGCATACCACCGCGCAGGGAAAACGCATGCTGGTGCTGCACGGCGACCGTTTCGACGGCGTCATCGCCTGCGCAAAATGGCTGGCGTATGTAGGCGACAGCCTGTACACCGTGATCCTGAAATTCAACCAGTGGTTCAACGGCTGGCGCGCGCGCGCCGGCTTGCCTTACTGGTCGCTCTCGCAGTACCTGAAGCTGAAAGTGAAAAACGCCGTCAACTACATCTCTTCGTTTGAAGATGCGCTGGCGGCGGAAGCGCAGAAAAAGGGCCTGGACGGCGTCATTTGCGGCCATATCCACAAGCCGGAAATCCGCGACATCAACGGCATCAAGTATTGCAACGACGGCGACTGGGTAGAAAGCCTGTCGGCGCTGGTGGAAGAGGCCAGCGGCGAATTGCGCCTGGTGACCTGGCAGGAAATCATGCAGCAAAAGAATGCCGTGTCCGGCAAGAAGGTTGGCGAGTTATGCGCATTGCCATCGTAACTGACGCCGGGCAAACGCTGATCAACGGAGTAGTCAATACCTTGCGCGCCACCAGCGCTTGCCTGCGCCATAACGGCCACGAAGTATTGCTGCTCAGTCCCGACGATTTCCCGACTTTCGCCTGTCCCACTTATCCCGAAATCCGCCTGGCCCACAAGCCTTACGCCAGGATCGCGGCCAGCCTGAAGGCGTTTGCGCCAGACTGCATCCATATCTCGACCGAAGGTCCGATGGGCCTGGCCGCCAGGCGTTTCTGCCTGCGCCAGGGCATAGGTTTCACCAGCGCCTACCACACGCGTTTTCCGGAATACCTGAGCGCACGTTCGATCTTGCCCAAGGCGCTGACTTACCGCTGGCTACGCTGGTTCCACGGCCCCTCGAAAGCGGTGATGGTGCCGACGCCGCACGTGCTCAAGGAGCTGGAGCAGCGCGGCTTCCGCCACCTGGTGTTATGGGGCCGGGGGGTCGATACCGAGCGTTTCAAGCCGGTGGACGAGGATCGTGCTTGCATCGCTCGTCCCTTGTATCTGTATGTCGGCAGGGTGGCGGTGGAAAAGAATATCGAATCCTTCCTGCAGGTCGACCTGCCGGGCAGCAAGTGGGTGATAGGCGACGGCCCGTTGCGGGAAGAGCTGCAGCAGCGTTATCCGGATGTGCAATTCCTGGGCGCCAAACCGCACCATGAGCTCACTTCCTATTACAATTGCGCCGATGTGATGGTGTTCCCCAGCCATACCGATACGTTCGGGCTGGTCATGGTCGAAGCCATGGCTTGCGGGGTGCCGGTCGCCGCTTATCCGGTCGCCGGCCCGCTCGATGTAGTGGCGCAGGGACGCTCAGGGATACTCGACGAGGACCTGTCTTTGGCCTGCCTGCGAGCCCTGGCGCTGGACCGGCGCGAGGTGCGGGCGCATGCGCTGGAATATTCCTGGGAACTGGCTACCCAGCAGTTCCAGCAGCATCTGTTCCCGATCCAGGGCGTGAAAAAACGCCCCGCGAACCTGCTGGCCGGCCGGTCGCGGCCGGCTTCGGGCCTGTAACAGGCCATGACAGGCTATCCGAATCAGAAAGAGTGTTAGTCACCGCACATACATGCCCCGGCTTCGGGGGCATGATTGTTCCACTCATGCTGTTTGCATGAAGACTGCCAGCCGGCAGGCGGCTCGCTGATCAGATTTGCCATGCACTTGCATGCCTCTGCTGGCGGAAGTGTCCCATCCCTTTGATCCAGTCGCCGCTCCCGCATCCATACAGGAGATCACAGTGACTGAGCCACGCAAAGGGCAAGCGCCAGCGGTACTGAAAAGAGATGAATTCCACCTCGAATTCCGACGCTCTTTTATCGACCCCACGTTTGCCGCGGTCGAAGCCGATATCGCCAGGGTGGAGCAGGTCGCCTGGGAAAACTACATCAACGGCAACAAGTCTCCCGTCACGGCAAAAGCCGGGCCGGAGTTCCAGGACCCCGATTACGATCTGTCGACCGAATGGAAAGCTACCCGCGACAGCTTGCTTGCGGCGGAAACGGTCCAGAAAAATCCCGCCACCAAGTCCAGGGTCTTGCTGATCTGCGGCTCCGCCCGCAATGACGGCAGCTGTCCCGGCGAAATGTCCAAGACTTACCGCATGGTCAAGTTTGCTGCGGCAACGCTGGCGGCCAGCGATGTGGAAGTCGATTTGCTGGACCTGAGCCTGCTTACCTCAGGCTACGACCAGCACATCTATCCCTGCAAGGGCTGTGTCTCCACCGCGATGCCGTTATGCCACTGGCCGTGCAGTTGCTACCCCAACCACGGCCAGCGCCAGACCAACGACTGGATGGCGGAAATTTACGAGAAATGGGTGGCCGCCCACGCTGTCATCATCATGACGCCGGTCTACTGGTACCAGACGCCCGGAGTGTTGAAACTGATGATAGATCGGCTGGTGTGCGCCGATGGCGGCAATCCCGATCCGACCAGCACCCATGGCAAGGATGCGGAAAAAGCCAAGCAGCTGGAGTTGCAAGGATGGCCCTATCCCAAGCACCTGGCCGGCCGCGCCTACGGCCTGGTGGTGCATGGCGATGTCGCCGGCGTCGAAGGGGTGCGCAGGGGGCTGTCGGACTGGCTCGACTGGATGGGGCTGGTCGATGCCGGCGCCTTGTCGCGGCTGGACCGCTTCGTCGGTTATTACGAATCGTATGCGGAGAGCCATCTCGCGCTGGACCAGGACCTGGCGCTGCAGCAGGAAGTGCGCAATGTCGCCAGCGCCGTGGTCAATGCCGTGGCCGAGATCCGCGCCGGGAATTTTGCGCCGCCGGATGCCGAGCTGCATCGGCCGCGGCCTAAATAGGCCGTGCGCCGAAATCCCGCCCAACCCTATCGCCAGGAGGAAAACCCATGCTTGAATTTTCAGGGAAAGTGGCCATCGTGACCGGCGCCGGTTCCGGCCTGGGCGAGGCCATCGCCACCATTCTTTACCAGGGCGGCGCCAGCGTCGTCCTCGCCGATATCGACCAGCAGCGCTGCATCGATGTAGCCGGCCGGCTGGACCCCGAAGGCGCGCATACCTTGCCGCTGCAGACCGATGTTTCCGATCATCGCGCGGTGGAAGCGATGGTGGCGGCGACCATGGCGCGCTTCGACGGCCTGCATCTGGCGGTCAACAACGCCGGCATTACCGGACCGCGCGAGACGCCCACGGCCGAATATGACATCGAGACCTGGCAACGGGTGATTGCGACCGATCTCGGCGGCGTGTTTTTTTGCATGAAATACCAGATCCCGGCGCTGCTGGCGAGCGGCGGCGGCGCCATTGTCAACATGTCGTCGGCGGCCGGGATTGTCGCGGTGGCCGGCGAGGCGCCGTATGTGGCGGCCAAACACGGCATCATCGGATTAAGCAAAAGCGTGGCGCTGGAATATGCCGGCCGCAATATCAGGGTTAACGCGGTCGGCCCTGGCTTCATCGACACGCCCGAGATCAGGAAGCTGCCGCAGGAGGAACATGATGCGCTGGCGGCGCTGCATCCGATGGGCCGCCTGGGGCAGGCCGAGGAAGTCGGGCAGCTGGTCGCTTATCTGCTGTCCGAACAGGCTTCCTTCATTACCGGCAGCTTCCATTCGATAGACGGCGGTTACACCGCGCGCTGAAAGCGTTGCCTGAAAATAAAATGCCCCGTATGAAACGGGGCATTATCAGTCAGTGCGGCTTGTCTGTTACCAGAATTTCCACCAAGGCGCTTTGACGACCTTGTTGCTGTCGGTGCCGGTGCCGCCGACATACTTGCTGTTCGGGTAGGTCTTTTTCAGCACGCGCTCAGCGTCGTCGCGCAATTGCGTGAGGCCCAGGGCTTCATACGACTGCACCATGATATGCAGCGCCTCTTCCACCGCAGGCGCATCGCGATATTGCTGGATGGCGCTTTGCGCACGGTCGGCTGCGGCTACATATGCGCCGCGGCGGTAGTAGTAGCTGGCGACGTGGACGTCATACTGCGCCAGCGCATTCACCAGGTATTTCATGCGCGCCAGCGAATCCGGGGCGTAGGTGCTGTCCGGGAAGCGGACTACCACTTGCTTGAAGGCGTCGAATGCATCGCGCGCCGCTTTCGGGTCGCGCTCGGTAGCGTCTTCGCTCGACAGGAAATCGAAAATGCTGATCTTGTCGTTGAAGTTGACCAGGCCGCGCAGGTAGTACATGTAGTCTACGTTAGGGTGGTTCGGATGCAGCTTGATGAAGCGGTCGATCGCCGCCAGCGCCTCGGGCTGCTCGCCTTGCCGGTAATGGGCATAGGCGATATCCATCTGCGCCTGTTGCGCGTAAGTGCCGAACGGATAACGCGATTCCAGCTTTTCAAAGTACTTAATTGCCTTATCGTAGCCGCCGCTGTTCATTTCATCCTTGGCCTCCGAGTATAATCGGGGGGCGGACCAGTTTGCGGTTTCATCGACTTTGTCTGGCAATAAGCCACACGCAGATAAGGATAGAGCGAATGCGACAGCAGCTAGTTTTAAGAGTCTTTTTTGCATAGTGGTTTGCAAGATTGCGCGTGTTTGCGTGTGGTTTGCGTGTATTAACAACGATTGATTATAGCTGATGGGACTTCAAGTGATGTCATTTAACAAGCCAAATTTGGCTGAAAGTCTGCCTGACGCTGATTTAGAGGCCGATATCGACTACGTCGATGACGGCGTCGACGATGGCGACGCGGCTACTGCCAGCGCGCCGATAGTACTGCAATTGACTCCAGATGTCTGCGGTACGCGTCTGGATAAAGTAGTTTCGACCCTGGTGCCGCAATATTCGCGCAGCCGGATCCAGCAGTGGATAGAAGCCGGCCATGTCACCGTCGACGGCAAGCCGGGCACTACCAAAATGACCACCTACGGCGATGAAACCGTGGTGGTGCTGCCGCAGGCAGCGCCCGACGAAAAGGCGTTCACGCCGGAAGACATGGCGCTGGACGTGGTCTACGAAGATGCGGCAATCATTGTCATCAACAAGCCGGCCGGGCTGGTGGTGCATCCCGCCGCCGGCAACTGGTCCGGGACCCTGCTCAACGGCCTGCTGTTCCGCTGGCCGGCATTGGCAGGGGTGCCGCGCGCCGGCATCGTGCATCGCCTGGACAAGGATACCAGCGGCCTGATGGTGGTCGCCAAGACGCTGGAAGCGCAGACCGACCTGGTGCGCCAGCTGCAGGCCCGTACCGTCAAGCGCCAGTACCTGGCGCTGGTGTGGGGCACGCCGCAGCTGAACGGCACCGTCGACAGCCCGATGGCGCGCCATCCGCGCGACCGCATCAAGATGGCGGTATCTGAAAGCCTGATCGCCAAGCCGGCCATCACCCACTACCAGCGGCTGGCGACCGGCTTGCTGGACCGGCGTCCGGTCAGTCTCATGGGTTGCCGCCTGGAAACTGGGCGCACCCACCAGATCCGTGTCCACATGCAGTCGCTCGGCTTTTCGCTGGTGGGCGACGCCTTGTACGGCAAGCAACATCTGATGCCTGCTTTCTCGCGCCAGGCCCTGCAGGCATCGCGCCTGGGCCTGATCCATCCGAGCAGCGGCAAGGCTTGCGAATGGTATGCGCCGCTGCCGGAGGATTTTGCCGCGCTGCTGCTGCGCGCCGGCATGAGTCTGCCGGAATAGGTGTGGCCGACGAGGTGCGGCCGGCTAGGTCCGGCCGGCGTAATCGGGCGGTTTTGTGAGTTAAATGAAAAGAAGGGAAGATTCGGCGCATGCAATTGATTATTCCAGACTGGCCTGGATTGCCGCCCAATATCGGCGCTTTTGCCACCCTGCGCAGCGGCGGCGCCAGCCAGGGGCCGTATGACGATGGCAACGGCGGCGGCGGCCTGAATCTCGGCAGCCACGTCGGCGACCAGTTGGCAGCAGTCGAATCCAACCGTGCGCGGCTGGATATCCTGTTGCCGGCGTCGCCGCTGTGGCTGTCGCAAGTCCATGGCCATCGTGTGGTTGACGCCGGCGCCTCGGTCGTCGGTGTCGAAGCGGATGCCGCCATCGCCACCCGGGCTGGAGTAGTGTGCGCGATCCAGACCGCCGATTGCCTGCCGATCTTGTTTGCCGATGTGAACGGCGCCGTGGTTGGCGCCGCGCATGCCGGCTGGCGCGGCCTGCAGGGCGGAGTGCTGCAAAATACCGTGGCCCGCATGCACGCTGCCGGCGCCGGGCCGATTTCAGCCTGGCTGGGCGCCGCCATCGGCCCCGAAAAATTCGAGGTCGGCGCTGATGTGCTGGCAGCATTCGCCGAGACTGCGGAAGCAGGCCAGCCGAGGCTGGAAACGGCGGCCTGCTTTACGCCGATCGCACAACGGCCCGGTAAGTATCTGGCGGACATTTATCAGCTGGCGCGGCTTGCGCTGCGCCAGGCGGATGTGCAGAATATCCATGGCGGCGGATTATGTACGGTCAGCGACAGGAATTTTTATTCCTATCGCCGCGATCACGTGACTGGCCGCATGGCTTCGCTGATCTGGTTGAAGTAAGCTGGCTGCAATGAGCGATGCTGCTTATTGTTTCTTTGCTTCCGTATTTTCTTGGGAGACGATTGCAGGGACGTCCGAAGCGGCTTTTTGCAGTGCTGCCAGCCTGTCAGAATTTTCAGCACGCTGACGATTTCTCTTGCGCTTCGGCGTGCCCATCAGGTATAAAACAATTGTCAAAGGAAAAACACCGTACAGCAAAAACGTCATCACACCGGCAACTGGAGTAACTTCTGTAATTGCCATCATGAAGACGACGTAAATCCAGGCGATGGCGACGATGTACATTTTGGTTCCTGCTTTAGAGTCAATCCGATAAAAGATACACGAAAATAAGCCAAAACAACGGTCACAGCATGAATTCGCCTAATATCACGCCTAATTTTTCCGTCTTCGATCCTGCCGCATTGTCGCAACTCTCGCAGCAGTTCAGCCAAGCATTCAATCCGCAATTCTTCCAGCAGCTCAGCCATATCGCCGATCCCGGCATGTTCCTGGGTTTCAATCCATCGGC
Organism: Collimonas fungivorans; assembly: GCF_001584145.1. Lineage (NCBI taxonomy): Bacteria > Pseudomonadati > Pseudomonadota > Betaproteobacteria > Burkholderiales > Oxalobacteraceae > Collimonas > Collimonas fungivorans. The sequence goes on from NZ_CP013232.1 coordinate 2,368,443, forward strand.
ACCAAACCAGAACGGCGCGGCAGGTTTCGGCGAGCTCGGCATTTCGCTGGACCCGGCGGCGCTGGAAAAGCTGCAGGCGGAATACACGCAGCAGTTGTCTGCGCTATGGAAGGACATGCTGGCGGCGCGCATTCCCGCCATCGCCGACCGCCGTTTCAGCGCTGCGGCCTGGCATGGCAATCCGGTGTATGCCTTCAATGCAGCGGCGTATCTGCTGAACGCCCATTTCCTGACGGCGATGGTCGAAGCGCTGGATGCGCCGCCCAAGATCAAGCGCAAGATCGGCTTTACCGTGCAGCAGATGATAGACGCCATGGCGCCGTCCAATTTCCTGGCGACCAATCCGGCGGCGCAGCAGAAAATTGTCGAAACCAATGGCGAAAGCCTGACCAAAGGCATTGCCCAGATGATCGCGGACATGCACAAGGGCCGGGTGTCGCAGACTGACGAGTCGGCGTTCGAGGTCGGCAAGGATGTGGCGACCACCGAAGGCGCCGTGGTGTTCGAGAACGATTTGTTCCAGCTGATCCAGTACGCGCCGCTGACGGCCAAGGTGTACCAGCGGCCGTTGCTGATCGTGCCGCCGTGCATCAACAAATTTTACATCCTTGACCTGCAGCCGCAAAACTCGCTGGTGCGCTACGCAGTGGAGCAGGGACACAGCGTGTTCCTGGTTTCCTGGCGCAACGCCGACGAGTCGATGGCGCAGACTACCTGGGACCAGTACATCGTCGACGGCGCCATCCGGGCGATCCAGGCGGTGCAGGACATATCCGGCCAGGACAAGATCAATACACTGGGTTTCTGCGTCGGCGGCACGATCTTGTCGACCGCCCTGGCGAAGCTGGCGGCGGAAAAGAACAACCCGATCGCCAGCCTGACCCTGCTCACCGCCTTCCTCGATTTCAGCGATACCGGCATCCTCGACGTCTATATCGACGACATGCAGATCCGCATGCGGGAACAAGCCATAGGCCAGGGCGGCCTGATGCCGGGACGTGAATTCGGCTCCGCGTTTTCCAGCTTGCGTCCGAATGACCTGCTGTGGAATTATGTCGAATCGAATTACCTCAAGGGCGAGCAGCCGACGCCTTTCGATCTGTTGTACTGGAATGCCGACAGCACCAACCTGCCGGGCCCGATGTTCTGTTATTACCTGCGCCACATGTACCTGGACAATTCGCTGAAAGAGGCTGGCAAGCTGACGGTAGGCGGGCAAAAAATCGACCTCGGCAAGATCGATGCGCCGACTTTCATTTATGCCTCGCGCGAAGACCACATCGTGCCCTGGGCCTCGGCCTATGCCTCGGTTTCACTGCTGAATCCTGAGAAGCCGAAGCAGAACCGTTTTGTGCTCGGCGCTTCCGGCCACATCGCCGGCGTGATCAATCCGCCGGCAAAGAAGAAACGAAGTTATTGGACGAACAAGACAGCTGCCGCCGATGCCGAAGCCTGGCTGGCGGCGGCGGTTGAGCATCCCGGCAGCTGGTGGACCGAATGGGCGGAATTTTTATCCGGACATGCAGGAAAACAGGTGGCCGCGCCGCGCAAATTAGGAAATACTAAGTACGGCATCATCGAACCGGCGCCGGGCCGGTATGTCAAAGTCAGGGCAGAATAAAACGCAGCGGGAAGACTGTCGGGGAAGCGGTAGCCAGGAAGCAGATGGATTTTTTGAATTGTTTTTTTGAAGGAGACAAGAGATGGCAAAGCGAATCGTTTATGTGACAGGGGGAATGGGCGGCATCGGTACCCCAATTTGTACTCGTCTTTGCACAGATGGCTACACCGTGGTTGCCGGCTGCGGGCCGAATTCCACACGCAAGGATAAATGGCTGGCCGACATGCGCGCCAAGGGTTTCGATATCCACGCTTCGGAAGGCAATGTCTCCAACTGGGAATCGACCAAGGCGGCGTTCGAAAAGGTCAAGGCGGAAGTCGGCGAAGTCGACATCCTGATCAACAACGCCGGCATTACCCGCGACGGCCAGTTCCGCAAGATGTCCAAGGCCGACTGGGATGCTGTCATCGACACCAACCTGAATTCGCTGTTCAACGTCACCAAGCAGGTCATCGACGGCATGGCGGACCGCGGCTGGGGACGGATTGTCAATATTTCATCGGTCAACGGCCAGAAGGGCCAGTTCGGCCAGACCAACTACTCGACGGCAAAAGCGGGGATTCACGGCTTCACGATGGCGCTGGCGCAGGAAGTGGCGACCAAGGGCGTTACCGTCAATACCGTGTCGCCAGGTTATGTCGGCACCGACATGGTGCGTTCGATCCGGCCTGACGTGCTGGAAAAGATCGTCGCCGGGATCCCGGTGAAACGCCTGGGCGAACCGGAAGAAATCGCATCCATCATCTCCTGGATCGTATCGGAAGAGGGCGGCTACGCCACCGGTTCCGACTTCTCGCTGAACGGCGGCCTGCACATGGGCTGATGTCCCTGTTGGTGTCAGCTCCCGCGTGGATTGTCTTGCAATTCACGCGGTTTATTGCGTATGCTTGCTTGTATTGCAATGCAATAAAACTCCCTGCACTGTCTTGGCACGTGCATATAATGGAGATGTACTGTAGCAAATGTCGATTGCTAAAGTAACAAATATAAAATGCGTTATGGGCGCAGCAACCTGGGACTGAAATGACTACACCAAAAAAAATGTCTGAACGTTTGATCAAGAAGTATCCGAATCGTCGCCTGTACGATACGCAAACCAGTTCATACATTACCCTGACCGACGTCAAGCAGCTGGTGCTGGACAACGAAGAGTTCGTTGTGCTGGACGCCAAGACCGAGGACGATCTGACGCGCAGCATCCTGTTGCAGATCATCCTGGAAGAAGAGTCGAATGGCACACCCATGTTTTCCAGCGCGGCGCTGTCGCAAATCATCCGCTACTACGGCCACGCCATGCAGGGGATGATGGGTTCTTACCTGGAAAAGAACATCCAGGCCTTTATCGATATCCAGAACAAGCTCACCGAAAATTCCAAGGGTTTCTACGAGGGCAAGCCCTTCAGCCCGGAAATGTGGGCGCAGTTCATGAATGTCCAGGGGCCGATGATGCAGGGCATGATGAGCAACTACATCGAGCAGAGCAAGGGCTTGTTCATCCAGATGCAGGAGCAGATGCAAAACCAGACCAAGAACATGTTCGGCACTTTCCCGTTTGCCCCGCCGCCGCCGGACAAGACAAAAAAATAATCATCCGCTCACGCCTTGCACGGTTTTTAGAAGACGTACAGGGTAACCATGGCAGTGGAAGGGGTACAATAGCGACTTTGCTTTGACCCCACCTCCCGCCATGTCCAACGTCATTTCCGCAGCGCCTGCCGTACCTGTTGCCGCCCCTAAGGTCGGTTTCGTCTCCCTTGGTTGCCCAAAGGCACTAGTCGACTCCGAACAAATCCTGACCCAGCTGCGCGCGGAAGGTTATGAAACTGCCAAGTCGTACCAGGGCGCGGACCTGGTGATCGTCAATACCTGCGGTTTTATCGACGCTGCGGTGCAAGAGTCGCTGGACGCCATCGGCGAAGCCCTGAGCGAAAACGGCAAGGTCATCGTGACCGGCTGCCTGGGCGCCAAGAAAGACGCCGACGGCGACGATATCATCCAGAAAATCCACCCGAAAGTGCTGGAAGTGACCGGCCCGCATGCGGTCGGCGAAGTCATGTTTGCCGTGCACAAGCACCTGCCCAAGCCGCACGCGCCGTTCTTTGACCTGCTGCCGCCGCAGGGCGTCAAGCTGACGCCCAAGCATTTCGCTTACCTGAAAATTTCGGAAGGCTGTAACCACCGCTGCAGTTTTTGCATCATCCCGTCGATGCGCGGCGACCTGGTGTCGCGCCCGATCGCCGATGTCATGCTGGAAGCCGAAAACCTGTTCAAGGCCGGTGTCAAAGAGTTGCTGGTGATTTCGCAAGACACCAGCGCCTACGGTGTCGACGTCAAATTCCGCATGGGCTTCTGGAACGGCAAGCCGGTCAAGACCCACATGACGCAACTGGTTACGGCGCTGGGCGAACTGGCCGCGCAATACGGCGCCTGGGTGCGCCTGCATTACGTTTATCCGTACCCGCACGTCGACCAGATCATCCCGCTGATGGCTGAAGGCAAGATACTGCCTTACCTCGACGTGCCGCTGCAGCATGCCCATCCCGATGTGCTGAAGCGCATGAAGCGCCCGGCCAGCGGTGAAAAGAATATCGAGCGAATCCAGGCCTGGCGCGCGATGTGCCCGGACCTCACCATCCGCTCCACTTTCATCGCCGGCTTCCCGGGCGAAACCGAGGCCGAATTCGAATACCTGCTGGACTTCCTGAAAGAGGCTGAAATCGACCGCCTCGGCTGCTTCGCCTATTCGCCGGTGGAGGGTGCGACCGCCAACGCCCTGGATAATCCGGTGCCGGAAGAGTTGCGCGAAGAGCGCCGCGGCCGCGTCATGCAGCTGCAGGAAGAAATTTCCAAGAAACGCCTGCAAGCCAAGGTCGGCAAGACCATGCGAGTGCTGATTGACTCCGTCGACCGTAACGGCGGCGTCGGCCGTTCCAGCGCCGATGCGCCGGAAATCGACGGCGTGGTGTACGTCAAGCCGCCATATGAACCGCACAAGAAGCTGGTGGTCGGCGAATTTGTCGACGTCGCCATCACCGCCTCCGATGCACATGACCTGTGGGCTGCTGCATGATGGCAGGGAAGTTTGTCGTGGTACTGACGCTGTTGACCGCTTTTGCCGCTGCACCAGTGTTTGCCGATAATGGGAGTGCCGCGGTTGCGCCTGCAGCGACAGCGGGCGCGCAAGATCTGTTCGCCAGGCCGCTGACCTTGCGCGGCACGCTGGGCGATGCGCAGATCGAAATGCACCTGCAGCTGAAGCCGGATCCGACCGAAGGCATCCAGGGTACTTACGTGATTGTCGGCCAATCCGCCAAAATCCTGCTGGCAGGCGAATCGGACAATGCCGATGTCATCATGGAAGAATCCATCAACGGCAAGGATGTCTCGGGCGAGTGGGCCGGCAAGCTGGTCGGCGATACGTTCAGCGGCACCTGGTCCACTACCGACGATGCGGTGACGAAACCTTTCGCCTTGACTGTCCAGGCCGCCAGATCCGCTCAGTAAAATCCTCTAAAACCATCATTGAACATGGCAAAAAAGAATTCTCAAACCGCATTGATGCACAGCGATTACACCGCGCCGGCAGGTTTTGACGCGTTCCCGGTGGCGATTCACCATGCTTCTACCGTGCTGTTCAAGAATGTGGCGGCAATGCGCGCGCGCGAGTGGCAGGAAAAGAACAGTTATACCTACGGCCTGCACGGCACGCCAACCTCATTCACGCTGGAAGCGCGCCTGGCGGAAATCGAAGGCGGCCAGCACTGCCTGCTGGCGCCCAGCGGCCTGGCCGCGATCACCATGGTTGACCTGGCCCTGCTGAAAAGCGGCGACGACGTGCTGCTGCCGGACAATGTGTACAACCCCAACCGCGAGCTCGGCAACTGGCTGTCCAAGGACTTCGGCATTACCGCGCGCTATTACGATCCTATGGTCGGCGCCGGCATCGCCAGCCTGATCCAGCCGAACACCCGCCTGGTGTGGACCGAGGCGCCGGGTTCGGTATCGATGGAAGTGCCGGACCTGCCGGCCATCTGCGCCGCCGCGCACGCCAAGGGCGTGCTGGTGGCGATAGACAATACCTGGTCGGCCGGCCTGGCTTTGCGCGCTTTCGATCTTGGCGTCGACATCGTGATGCAAGCGTTGACCAAATACCAGTCGGGCGGATCGGACGTGCTGATGGGTGCGGTAATCACCAGGGATCCGGCCCTGAACCAGAAGCTGCAGATGGCGCACATGCGGCTCGGTTTCGGCGTCGGCATGGACGATGCCTACCTGGTGCTGCGCAGCCTGCCGACCATGAAACTGCGCTTCGACGCGCACGATGCCGGCGCTCGCACGGTCGCCGCCTGGCTGCAGCAACAGCCGCAGATCAGCCGGATGCTGCATCCGGCGTTTGCGGATTGCCCCGGACATGAAAACTGGAAGCGTGATTTCACCGGCGCGGGCGGCTTGTTTTCGGTGCTGTTCGATGCGCGCCATAGCGAAGAACAGACCGACCGTTTCGTCGACAGCCTGCAACTGTTCAAGATCGGCTACAGCTGGGGTGGCGCCAACAGCCTCTGCGTACCTTACCGGATCCAGGGCATGCGCAAGAACTGGCAGGACCAGGGCACGCTGGTGCGCTTCAATATCGGGCTGGAAGATCCGCAGGACCTGATTGCCGATATCGAACAGGCTTTTGCCTCCATGTAGAAGGGTAGTTCCGCTTGCAGCCGGTAATGGCCATGGACGAAGTAAAAATGCCGACCCAAGCAGGTCGGCATTTTTGTTTGCATGTCAGCGAGATAGTAAGATTTTTTCTAAAAGATAATAGCCAAATCCCAGCGTTGATCTGCCCGACGCCTGATAGTTGTCATACCAGAGCTGCGCCCGCTCGCCAAAGGCCGCAGCGTCCGGATCTGCCGGATAGGCAGTCACATGGCGCATCATTGTCTGGTAGTACAAACCTTCGTATTGATCCCACTCGTCGTCGCTGCTAATCGTAGATGTCAGCAGCTTGTAGCCGTGCGCCAGCGCACGTTGAGCATTCTGCGAATGGCTGGTGAGTTCGTCCCGCGTTGCGCCGAGAATGGCAAGATACTGGTCCGCAGGCGGCTGTTTCCAATATCCTTCGCCGACCAGCAGCAAGCCTCCCGGCTTGAGCCATTGCATGCAAGTAGAGAGGCAGGGCTCAAAACCGCCGAAGACATGGCTTGAGCCGATGCAGATGATGGCGTCGTAGCCGTCGGTTGGAAGCGGATGAGGTTCAACCTGGCTTTCGACAAGAGTCAGGCGAGGATCGCCTGGATTGCTGGCCGTCCAAGCACTTGCAGCTTCAGCCAGGAACCGCGCATTGATGTCGACGCCGACGCCGCGCGCCGGCATCGACTGCACCAGTTCACGCAGCAGTGCGGCTTTGCCGCATCCGGCATCCAGCACCAAGGCATTTGGAGGCAGATCGAGTGCGGCTATTAATTCGCGGGCCTTGGCTGGCGAAAGGGGGCAGCAGTAGCGATGCTCGCTATGCGAGATAGTGGTGTATTTGAATTGATCTTGGGAAGAAGCGGTCATGCTCATGTATTCCTTTAAAGTGTTTGGTTTTCATTTCACTCATTAAAGAAATACAAGCTTTCATACCCGCCTCCCAATCGTTGTGTGGTTCGAAGTTCATCATAAATCGTCACGCCAGCCGTTGCAACATGTAGACGGCGTCGGCCAGGCCGGCGGGCTGCTGGTAACTGGCCAGGTTTTCCCTGGCTGGAGAATGCAATACTTCCACCGGCGCATAACCCAGCGCGCTCCAGAATGGCTGCGATTGCTGTACCGATACCAGTGCACTCCAGCGCAACCCGTTGGTCCGCGCGTGTTCCAGCGCGGTTGCTACCAGAGTATTGGCTGCGCGCCGGCCGCGCGCAGCCGGCGCAACCGCCAGGTCATGCAGGTACAGGCAGTCAGGGGCCGCCGGGATCTTGAAAGGATGGTCGAGCGCGGTGATGGCATCCTTGCTGGAAGGGTAGCTGAACAGGTAGGCGCCGGCGTCTTCCCCGTGCCCTGACCAGATCCAGCAGGTGGCCGGGGTCAGGGCCAGGCGGGCGCGGAATACGGCTTCCGATTCCAGCATAAGCGGCGGATAGCATTCCGCCTGGATTTGCATGACGGCAGGGATGTCCTTGACGGACATGACCCTGACCGAGTTGCCGTTTGCCGCAGAGGTTTTTTCGATAACCTGGATCAAGCAGGCATTGCCTTATTGTCATTCAAATCCACTATGCCCTTGATCAGGCGATAGCCCTTCCACAGCCAGGCAATGCCCCACACCGCGAAGGCCAGCGGGATGCCGAGCACGGTCAGGAACAGGGCGCCGCCGACGACCATCCACAGCAGATACCACCAGAATGAGCGGATTTGCCAGTTATGGTGGCTGTATACGAAGGTGTCCGCCGCATCCGAGCGTTTGACATAATTGATGATCAGGGGGATCCAGGAGAGCGCCCCCAGGGAAAACAGCAGGCTGGCTGCATGAAACAGGTAGAGCCACCAGGCAAGGTTTTTTTCGGAATGCAGCTTGCTATCGAAGACTAGTTCTTGTGCCATGACTGTCCTTTATATGAAAAGAGGCGCTGGATTCTTCAGGAATTACGCCAATACAGGCAAGATGCCATCCAAACCGACAAAATTCAAGGCCACGCTGGCTTGCGCCCTTACCACCGGCTTGGCGCGGAAGGCTACCGACAGGCCGGCGATCCGCATCATGGCGAGGTCGTTGGCGCCGTCGCCCATGACGATCGCCTGGCTGGGAGCGATATTCAGTCCGGCGCAGACGCGTTCGACCGTCAGCTTTTTCTCCTCGGCATTGACGATACCACCCAGCACTTTGCCGGTCAGCTTGCCGTTGACGATTTCCAGCACGTTGGAATGAGCGTAATCGAGTCCGAGTGTGGCTTTCATGTGGTCGGTAAAAAAAGTGAAGCCGCCCGACACCAGCAAGGTCTTGAGGCCGGCTGCCTTGACCGCCGCCAGCATGTTTTCCGCTCCCGGCGACAATTGCAGCCGTTCGTCCAGCACCCGCTGCAGCGCCGTCGCTTCCAGGCCCTTGAGCAAGGCCACGCGTCGGGTCAGGCTTTCATTGAACTCCAGCTCGCCGCGCATCGCCGCTTCGGTAATTGCCGAGACTTGCGGCTTCAAACCCTGCATGTCGGCAATTTCATCGATGCATTCGATCGTGATCAGGGTCGAGTCCATGTCCATGGCCAGCAATTTGAAATCACCGAGTTTCGGCGCCGCCGGCAGCCAGGCGCAATCGATCCGGGCACCGTAGCAGGCGGCGTCGATCAGCGTTTTCAGGCTTTCCGAATAGTCGACGCCTTCGCAACGCCAGGCATGGCGGCCGCCACTGCTGATGTCGGCAGCGGCGACGCCGGCCAAGTTGGCGATGCGGTCAATGGTGTTGCGTTCCGCGCTCAGGCTTTGCAAGATCAGTTTCATGTGTCTGTGTGGCTCTACAAAAATTCAAATAATTGGAACATCATCCCGCTAAGGCCTTGATGGTCGCCTTGACCTGGGTCAGGCGCGCCGCCAGGTCGGGCATGTTGACGGTGATGCGCAATTTGTCCTGGCCGTTCAGCTTGATATGGCGGTTTTTCTGGATCAGTTCGATGATGCGCATGGCGTCGATCGGCGGATTCGGCACGAATTGCAGCAGGGCGGAATCGGTATGCGCATCGATCTTGACGATGCCTATCGACTTGGCGGCAATTCGCAGGCGATGCGTTTCAATCAAAGCTTTGGCCGGGTCCGGCAGCTTGCCGAAGCGGTCGATCAATTCTTCCTGCAGGTCGTCGATCTTGTCAGAGGCGTTGCAATTGGCCAGGCGCTTGTAGATCGACAGCCTTTCGTGCACATCGCCGCAATAGTCGTTGGGCAGCAGGGCCGGCACGTGCAGGTTGATCTCGGTAGTGGTCGACAGTGGCGCCGCCAGGTCCGGCTCCTTGCCGTTCTTCAGGGAGCGCACGGCTTCGTTGAGCATGTCGGAATACAGCTGGAAACCGATTTCGTGCATTTCGCCCGACTGGTTATCGCCCAGTACTTCGCCGGCGCCGCGGATTTCCAGGTCGTGCATGGCCAGGTAGAAACCGCTGCCGAGTTCTTCCATCTGCTGGATCGCATCCAGCCGGCGCTGCGCCAGCTTGGTCAGGCCCTGGACGTCGTGCACCAGCAGGTAAGCGTAAGCCTGGTGATGGGAACGGCCGACGCGGCCGCGCAGCTGGTGCAACTGCGCCAGGCCGAACTTGTCGGCGCGGTGCATGATGATGGTGTTGGCGGTCGGTACGTCGATGCCGGTTTCGATGATGGTGGTGCACAGCAGGATGTTGAAGCGCTGGGCGACAAAATCGCGCATGACTTTTTCCAGGTCGCGCTCGTGCATCTGGCCATGGGCAATGGCGATGCGCGCTTCCGGCAACAGCGCTTCCAGCATCGCCTTGCGGTTCTGGATGGTTTCCACTTCATTGTGCAGGAAATAGACCTGGCCGCCGCGCTTCAGTTCGCGCAGGCAGGCTTCGCGGATGGTCGATTCGCCTTCGCTGCGCACGAAGGTCTTGATCGCCAGGCGCTTTTGCGGCGCAGTAGCGATGATGGAGAATTCGCGCAGGCCTTCCAGCGCCATGCCCAGGGTACGCGGGATAGGCGTTGCGGTCAGCGTCAGGACGTCGACCTCGGCCCGCAGCGCCTTGAGCGTTTCTTTCTGGCGCACGCCGAAACGGTGTTCTTCGTCGATGATCACCAGTCCCAGTCGCGAGAACTTGATATCGTCGGACAGCAGCTTATGGGTGCCGATCACGATGTCCAGCGTGCCGTCGGCCATGCCCTTGATGGCTTGCGTGACTTCCTTGCCGCTGCGGAAACGCGACAGTTCCGCAATCTTTACCGGCCAGTCGGCGAAGCGGTCGGCAAAGGTTTGCGCGTGCTGTTCCGCCAGCAGCGTGGTCGGCGCCAGGATCGCGACCTGTTTGCCGCCGAGCACGGCGACAAAGGCGGCGCGCAGCGCCACCTCGGTCTTGCCGAAACCGACGTCGCCGCAGATCAGGCGGTCCATCGGCTTGCCGCTGGTCATGTCCTTGATCACGGCATTGATGGCGGCGGCCTGGTCGGCGGTTTCTTCAAAGCCGAAACTCTCGGAGAAAGCTTCGTAATCGTGCGCCGAATATTCGAAAGCGTGGCCCTGGCGCAGGGCGCGCCGGGCATACAGGTTCAGCAGTTCCGCGGCGGTATCGCGCACCTGCTGCGCAGCTTTGCGCTTGGCCTTTTCCCACTGGCCCGAGCCGAGTGCATGCAGCGGCGCATCTTCCGGCGAAGCGCCGGAGTAGCGCGAAATCACATGCAGCTGCGATACCGGTACGTAAAGTTTGGTGTCCTTGGCGTATTCCAGGTGCAGGAATTCGGTTTCGCCTTCGCCCAGGTCCATGCTGAGCAAGCCCATGTAGCGGCCGATGCCGTGGTTGATGTGCACCACCGGATCGCCGATCTTGAGCTCGGACAGGTCGCGCACCATGGATTCGACCTGGGTGACGCCTTCCTGTTTTTTCTTGCCGATGCGGCGGCCCGAGCCTGCATACAGTTCGGTTTCCGTGATGAAAGCGAATTGCGGCAGTTCAAAGCCGGCATGCAAGGGCGCCACGCCCAGCATCAGTTTTTTGTCCGACGTGGTGAAGTCGGCATAACCGTCGCACAGCGCCAGCGGCAAATCGTATTCGTTGAAATACTGCTGCAAGGTTTCGCGGCGGCCGTTCGATTCGGCGCAAATCATCACGCGGCGGTCGCTTTGCAGCAGATAGGCGCGCAGGTTGGTCAGCGGGTCGTCGATGCGGCGGTTGACGGCGATATTCGGGATCGGCGCCGACAGCTCGGAAGCGGCGTCGCCATGCTGGATCACCCAGCGGCCGAACGGCTTGGCCAGGCTGAAGAAATTCTCGCCGGTCAGGAACAGGGCTTCCGGCGCCAGCAACGGGCGCTCGCGGTCCGATTTTAGGAATCTGTAGCGTGACTGGGTATCGTTCCAGAAGCGCTGGATGGCGCTATCGATATCGCCGACCAGGGCAAACATCGCGCTGGCAGGCAGGTATTCGAACAAGGTCGCCGTCTCTTCAAAAAACAGCGGCAGGTAATATTCGATGCCGGCCGAGGCGATGCCGTTGCCGATATCCTTGTAGATCGCCGAGCGCGACGGGTCGCCTTCGAACACTTCGCGCCAGCGGCTGCGGAAGGCCGAGCGCGCCGCTTCGTCCATCGGGAATTCGCGGCCCGGCAGCAGCCGGACTTCTTTCACCGGATACATCGAGCGCTGGGTGTCGGCGTCGAACGTGCGTATGGTTTCGATGGCGTCGCCGAACAGGTCAAGCCGGTACGGCAGCACCGAACCCATCGGGAAAATGTCGATCAGGCCGCCGCGCACCGAATACTCGCCGGGCGACATGACCTGGTTGACATGGCTGTAGCCGGCCAGCGTCAGCTGCGATTTCAGGCGCGCTTCATCCAGCGTCTCGCCCTGTTTGAAAAAGAAAGTGTAGCCGGCCAGGAAGGACGGCGGCGCCATCTTGACCAGGGCAGTGGTGGCAGGCACCAGCAGTACGTCGCATTGGCCGTTCTGCACCTCGTACAAGGTCGCCAGCCGCTCCGAGACCAGGTCCTGGTGCGGCGAGAAGGCGTCGTAGGGCAGGGTTTCCCAGTCCGGCAGCAAATGGCAGCGCAGGCCGTTGGTCTGCTCGGCGCCGGCCTGGAACCAGGGGATTTCGGTGCGCAGCCGCTGGCCGTCGGTGGCGTCGGCCACGATCACCACCAGCATCCTTTGCTGCGGCTTGAGCGCCAGCGCGGCTTGCGCCAATGCAAACGCATCGGCCGAACCATGCAGCGCCGGCAGGACAAAACGGGATGCCGGCTTGGGCAGCAATTTTTCTAGATCAAAGGACATCGGGGCCTATTTTGCAATATCACGCAAGCCTGCAAGGGCGTCAATAGCGGCCAAAAAAAGCCACAATACGCCTGATTTGACAGTTAAAATTCAGAGCCGCATTATAAACCACTCGATTCCCTTGAGATTGTGCATGAATCCATCCCGCTATTTTGCCCTGATTCCCGCTGCCGGCATCGGTGCCCGCGTAGGCGCGGATATCCCCAAGCAATATATGCAGCTGGCCGGCCAGCCGATGCTGATGCATGTCCTCGACACCTTTGCCGCGTCCGGCGCCATCAGCCACGTGTATGTCGTGGTCGGCGCCGATGACGGTTATATCGCCGACCTGATGGCGTCCGCGCCGCATCTGCAGGGACGGGTGACGGTGTTGTTCGATGGCGGTCCCAGCCGCCGGGATTCCGTGCTGAACGGCCTGCAAGCGATTCGCGGGCAGGCTGGCGATGACGACTGGGTGCTGGTGCATGACGCCGCCCGGCCGGGTCTGACAGGCGCCCTGATCGAGCGCCTGATTGACACCCTGCGCAACGATCCGGTCGGCGGCCTGCTGGCATTGCCGGTGGTTGATACCCTCAAGCGCAGTGACAAAAATGCCCAGGATGCGCGCGTAGTGCAAACCGTGGCGCGCACCGAACTGTGGGCCGCGCAGACCCCGCAGATGTTCCGCTATGGCTTGCTGGTGCGCGCACTGACCCTGGCAGCAGCGGTCACCGACGAAGCCAGCGCGGTCGAGCAGCTGGGCCTGCAGCCGCGCCTGGTCGAAGGCAGCCCGCGCAATTTCAAGGTAACCTTGCCGCACGATGTGGCGTTGGCAGAGCTGTTTCTAAAGGAAGAATTTTGAAGTCACTGTATTTAAGGGAGCAAGCATGAGCCAGCAGTTCCGCATCGGCCAGGGTTACGATTGCCACGCCTTGCAGGCTGGCCGGCCGCTGATTATCGGCGGCGTGACGATTCCGCATAAAACCGGCCTGCTGGGCCACTCGGACGCGGATGTGCTGCTGCACGCAATTATCGATGCCTTGTTTGGCGCCGCGGCCCTGGGCGATATCGGCCGTCATTTCTCCGATACCGACGCGCAGTTTGCCGGCGCCGATTCCCGCAAGCTGCTGCGCGAGGCGGTAAGGCTGATCGGCGCTGCCGGCTACACTGTCGGCAATATCGACTCGACCATCATCGCCCAGGCGCCGAAAATGGCGCCGCATATCCCGCAGATGGTGGCGCACATCGCCGCCGATTGCGGGATTGCCGTCAACCAGGTCAACGTCAAGGCCAAGACCAACGAAAAGCTGGGTTATCTGGGCCGGGAGGAAGGGATTGCAGCAGAGGCGGTTGCTCTGCTGCTGGCGCGCTAGGTTTTCAGCTGCAGTTCGATCTGGGTAGCCAGGCCGCCGCCTTCGCGGTTGCTGACGCGCAGCTTGCCGCCGTGCTGCTTGACGATGCGGCTGACGATCGCCAGGCCGAGGCCTGAACCGTTGGCTTGTCCGCGCGCGACATCGAGCCGGGTGAACGGCCGCAGTAAACGGTCTATCTCGTTGTCCGGCACGCCGGCGCCGTGGTCGGCGATGTTCAGGATGACCTTGTCCTGGCGCACTTGGCAGCTGATATCGACTTCGACGCATTCATCGCCTTCTTTCTTGCCGTAGCGGCGCGAATTTTCTATCAGGTTGTTGAATACGCGCGTGAGTTCGGTTTCATTGCCGGAAACGTGGACATTCGGCGTGATGATGGTCTGGATCCGGATGTCGGCATGGCGCGCGGCGGTCTGCACCACACTGTCGATCAGTTCGCTGAGGTTGATTCTCTCGAAGCTGCTGGTGTCCGTCGGTTTTGCGTAATGCAGGAACTGGCCGATGATGCCGTCCATCTGCGCCAGGTCGGATTGCATGCCGGTGCGGGCGTCGTCGGACAAGTTAGCCATTTCCACTTCCAGCAGCATGCGCGCCAGCGGCGTGCGCAAATCGTGGGAAATGCCGGCCAGGATGATGGCCCGGTCCGATTCGATGCGCTGCAGGTCGCTGACCATCTGGTTAAAGCTGCGGTTGGCTTCCTCGATTTCAGTCGGGCCGGTTTCAGGCAGCGGTTCAGGCTGCAAGCCCTTGGCTACCGCGCGGGTGGCGGCGGTCAGGCGCGACAGCGGCTGGTTGATCAGGGTCGAAATGAACATCGCCCCCAGCAGCGACAATACCAGCGCGACGCTGCCCCACTGCAGCCATTGCACGCCGGAGCTGCGCTCGACCCGCTCGCTGTCGAGCATCAGCCAGTATTCGTCGCTGTCGATCTTGAAGCTGATCCAGAAACCGCCGATATCGTTGACCTTGGATGAAAACCGGGTCTGGTTGCCGAGCCTGGCGCGTACTTCGCGTTCCAGGTCGGGCATCAGGGCATTGTCGGGCGGCGGCTCGATCTGGTCGGTATCTTCCAGCGGATAAATCCGGATGCCTTCATTGCTGGCCAGGTCGAACAGCAGTTCGCTGCGCAGGTCCGGCGCCGAATGGGTGAGGGCAGCGCGGGTAATCGTGACGATGGAGATGATCTGCGCGGCGACCTGCTGCGCGCGCGGGCCGCGCTCGACGATCTTGAAGCTGGCGACCCAGGTCACCATGCTGACCGTGATCAGGAACGCGATCATGAAAAAGGTCCGCCACATCAGACCGCTTTTCAGCCAGGCCAGCCGGTGCGGAGTTACCATCTGGCCGGGCGCTGGCGAGGGAAGGACGATGCCGCGCAGGGCATCAGCGCGGCTGGCCTTCGGGAATGAAGACATAACCGAGTCCCCATACAGTCTGGATGTAGAGCGGGCTGGCCGGATCCGGTTCGATCAGCTTGCGCAGGCGCGAAATCTGGACGTCCAGGCTGCGGTCGAATACTTCGTATTCGCGGCCGCGCGCCAGTTCCATCAGCTTTTCGCGCGACAGCGGCTGCCGCGCGTGCCGCGCAAACACCTTGAGCACGGAGAATTCACCGGTGGTGAGCGGGATCGACTCGCCGTTCTTTTTCAGAGTACGGGTGCCGAGGTCGAGGATGAATTCGCCGAACTCGAAAGACTGCGGCGTTTCCGACGGCGCTCCCGGCAGTTCGTCCGGCCCCTTGCGGCGCAGCACGGCGCCGATGCGCGCCACCAGCTCGCGCGGGTTGAACGGTTTGGGCAGGTAATCGTCGGCGCCCATTTCCAGCCCGACGATGCGGTCCACGTCTTCGCCTTTGGCGGTCAGCATGATGATCGGCGTCTGGTCGCCTGCGCCGCGCAGGCGGCGGCAGATCGCCAGGCCGTCTTCGCCCGGCAGCATCAGGTCCAGCACCAGCAGGTCGTAGCGCTCGCGTATCCAGAGCTTGTTCATGGCCTGGGCGTTCTCGGCCGTGACTACCTGGAAGCCTTGTTCCGTCAGGTATCGTCGCAGCAGGTCACGCAAGCGGACGTCGTCGTCGACCACCAGGATTTTATGTTGGTGGGCATTGCTTGTTTGGTTTTGGGTGTTGATCGTATTCATGGTCGTATGGTAACGTCAGAGTGCGCTTCAGAAATACAGTAAAAGCCCATGGATTACAAAGTGTTACACACTTTACCAAAAACATCTTATGCTCATTTATGGGGAAGCTTACACTTAATTTGTGACGATTAAATCTTAACCGTTATCCTGAATTCACAGAAGAAGTCCATATGATGAAGATGTTTCGGAAAATCAGTGTCTGTTTATTGTTGCTGTCGGCAATGATGAGCGCCTCTGCACGTTCCGACCGCATGGCCGACGACCGCGGCGGCGACCGTCGCGCGCCGCCGCCCTCGCAGTACGAACCACGGCGCGGCCAGGCGCCGGATGAGCAATGGCAGAACCGCGGCCGCGGCTCTGACCCTAACGAGGGACGCGGCCGGATGTCGCCGGATGAGCGGCGCGCCTTGCGCCAGCAGATCGACAGGGCTGGTCGGGATATTTATCCGCCGCGGCGCTGATATCGTCAAATAGAACATGCCAGCTGGATGGCGCAGGGAACCGGTGATGAAGATCGCCGGTTTTTTATTGTGCGTTGAATTTTAAAGAAAACGGGCAGGGACAGACATAGCCGTCTTATTCCTGGCGCGCCTTATATGTTTTCTTAAAAAGTCGGAACGAAGCGTTTTAAGCGGTATCCGCTTATGCGGCTCCGCCGTCAGGCAAGCCGGCTTCATGCTATCACCAGCAACTGGCAATTCAGATTAAGCCGCTCCACAAATGCGGGCTGTTGACGTGGGGCGGCTTTTTGCCTTTTGAGGCTATGCCGGTGATATCGGGATGCCACAATCGTTTGCAATTTCATTTGGGCTCGGCATGTAGAATGGTATGTTGATGCAATATGGAAATATTGTTAAATTAATACAAGTCATGATCGCTTCGCTTAAATGTGAAGTCATATTGTTTGTGTGATAACAATGTCTTGTGGCAAAATAAGTCATACCAAACTAGAAATTTCAGGGAGCATGAATGGAAACTGCACAAGCAACGCTTGCTGCAATACAGGCGGGCGTGAGCCAGCAAAACCGCCTGCTCAAACTCGATACGCCGCTCGGCGCCGACGTTCTCCTTCCGCATCGCGTGGTTGCCCATGATCGTTTGGGCCGCGGTTATACCTACACCCTGGATGTGTTGTCCCTGCAGGACAACATCGAACTCAAGCAGCTGATCGCCCAGCCGGTGACGCTATGGATCCAACAGGCGGACAAGCGCAGCTATCTGCCGGTGCATGGCTATGTGCATCAGGTGGGCATGCTCGGCCACGATGGCCAGTTCACGGTCTATCAATTGGCGTTTTCTTCCTGGCTGCATTTCCTGCAATTTCGGCAGGATGCGCGCATCTGGCAAGACAAGACCACCGACGACATCATCAGCGACGTATTCAACCAGCATACTCAGGCACGCGGCCATTTCCGCTTTGACCTGACGCAGGCTGCTCCGTCACGCTCCTATTGCACGCAATACGAGAGCGACTGGAATTTCGTGATGCGCCTGATGGAAGAAGAGGGCTGGTACAGCTATCACGAACAAAAGGAAGACGGCTCCGACCACACGCTGGTGATTACCGATTCCGTCCATCAGTTAAAGCCGCTGGCGCCGGAGGAAGTCCGCTTCCACCGTGCCGGCAGCAACGATGAAGTCGACAAGATCACCCAATGGGGCGGCCAGCGCAAACTGCTGAGCAAGCAGCTGTCGACCGTCACCTACGATTACAAATCGCCTGGCAACAACAAGGCTACCAATACCTATACCCTGGACGGTCATGGCACGGTGCCGAACCAGCTGGAAATCTACGAATACACCGGGCCTTATACCTACCTGGAGCGGGATCGCGGCGACAAGCTGGCCAAGATCAAGATCGAGGCCTGGGAGTCGCAGGCCAAGCGCTATTTCGCCTGGTCGAGTGTGTCCCGGTTGGCCGTTGGGGTCGGCCGCTGGTTCAGCCTGGCGGATCATACAGACCACGATCGCGACAGCGCCGAAGACCGCCAGTTCTTCATCATTGGTCTGCACTGGTATATCGAGAACAACTTGCCGCTATCGACGACTGTCAATCATTTTCCGGGCAGCCTCGAGCAGCAGATTGCTGACGCCAAGAACCAGACCGCCGCCAGCGCCACGTTGACGAACGAACAGAGCGGCTATTGCGTCAACAGCATCGAAGTGCAGCGCCGCGCTGTGGAGTACCGCAGTCCGTTTGAACATCGCAAGCCAGAGATGCATACGCAGATCGCCACTGTGGTGGGACCTGCCAGCGAAGAAATCTATACGGATACATTGAATCGGGTCAAGGTCCTGTTTCCCTGGAACCGCTTGAATCCAGGCGATGAAAAGGCTTCATGCTGGGTGCGGGTCAGTTACCCGAATGCAGGACAAAACTACGGTGCGCTGGCCGTGCCGCGCGTCAAGCAGGAAGTGGTCATTACTTTCCTCGGCGGCGATCCGGATCGCCCGCTGGTTACCGGCCGCGTTTACAACGGTGAGCAGACGCCGGATTGGCACACCGACGGCAAGCTGTCCGGCTATAAATCCAAGGAATACAAGGGCGCCGGTTTTACCCAGCTGGTGATGGACGACAATACGAACCAGAACCGGGTCCAGCTTTATAGCAGCAATACCAATGCGCAGCTGAACCTGGGCTACCTGGTCGGGCAGCAGGGCAATACGCGCCAGGCGTTCTACGGTTCCGGTTTTTCCTTGAATTCAGACGCCTACGGCGCTATTACTACCAACAAGGGACTGTATATCAG
Source organism: Collimonas fungivorans (assembly GCF_001584145.1). Lineage (NCBI taxonomy): Bacteria > Pseudomonadati > Pseudomonadota > Betaproteobacteria > Burkholderiales > Oxalobacteraceae > Collimonas > Collimonas fungivorans. The sequence continues at coordinate 2,387,247 of NZ_CP013232.1, forward strand.
CACCTTTGGTCGTCCCGGCGCGCAGGGATCGCAACTCGATGTGCGGGAAGCGCATCAGCAGCTGGAGGCTGGGCAAAATCTCACTAAATCCCTGTCGGATACCAGCAGCAAAGCTAATGCCGAAGCCCTGGATGGCCAGGAATCGCTGAAGAAATTCACGGAAGCGTCGCAAGACAAATATGAGGGTGAAGGCCAGGGACAAGCGAATCGCTTCAAGGAACCTATCCTGTTGGCCGCTTCGCCGGCCGGCATTGGCCTGACCACGCCGAAGAGCACGCACATCCACAGCGGCGAAAACGTCACCTTGTCGTCCGGGACAGACACCAACCTGGCGGTCGGCAAGAGCCTGGTCGCCAGCGTAAAGGAAAAAATCAGCCTATTTGCCTATAACGCCGGCATCAAGCTGTTTGCCGCCAAGGGCAAGGTTGAGATCCAGGCGCAAAGCGATGCCATGGACATCATTGCCGAAAAAGTGTTGCGCCTGATTTCCACCACCGACAACATCGAGATCTGGGCCAAGAACGAAATCACCATCGGCGCCGGCGGGTCAGCGATCAAGATCAATGCATCCGGCATTACCGACCTCACCAACGGCCAGCGGATTATCCACCAAGGCGACTTCAACCTGACCGGACCGAAGACCGTGCCTTTCGCCATGCCGACGCTTCCCAAGGGCATATGCGTGGAATGCCTGATGAAGCGCGCGATGGGCCGTTCTGCCTTTGTGAATAAGGGAACACAGTGATGCCAATGAAAGATTTTTTGCAGCAATGGCAAGCGCTTCCTCAGGCGCCGGAGCTCTATTTCTATGCCATAGTCGATTCAGCACAGGATGCTCGTCTGCTCCCCGCGCTTCGCACCATGGTGCCCGGCATGCAAAGCCAGTGCTTGCTGGTGGACGCTAATGGACCGGAACTGAGCAAGGCCGCACCGCACTTGATGGAGTTGCCGCCGTTCGCGGAAGATTCTGATGCATGGCTATCAGTCTTTCGTAGCGCCGCATCCAATCCCGCCTGCACTACCATCATTGCCAGCCATCGGGAATTTGCCGCGCTGTTCGCGCATTTAGTGTCGTTCACGGACATCGTTCTGCCGGACGGAGATGAAATGATTTTTGCGTTCTGGGATCCGGCTATCCTGGGTACGCTGATGGGGCAGAAAGACGACAGCACTTTGCATGTGCCTGGTCCGGTTCTATCGTCGCGACAACGCAGCAGACTCCTTGCGGGAATTAGTGCCTGGTGGTATTGGGATCGTGAGGGGCAGCAACATCAAATGCGTGACGAGGCTCCCCAGGCCGACGCCGATCAGGTGGGATTACCGCTCAAGCTGACATCGGTCCAGGTCGATATGCTGGTCGAGGCCAGCGTTCCCGATCACCTACTCGGACATATCAAGGATATTCAACCGCAATTGCTGTTCGATCTGCCAGAAATCGAACAATACGCACGTGTCGAGCAGCATCTGCTAGAAGCACGCAAGCTTAATTTGCGCGGGATGCAAGACATCATTCAATATATCTGCGCCGGATTAATCTACGGTACCCAATTGCAGCGCGACAGCATCATGACTGAACTGCTGGATAATGTGAAAACCGGCCAACTCAGCCTATCGGAAGCATTGGAGCAATTCCCATGAACGTCTTTATTCGCCGTCAGATCCTCTGCAGCTTGGCAAGTCTTAGCCTGCTTTATCCACTCGCCGCTTGCGGAGAAGGAACCCACAAAGGGAGTTTATTCATGTCAAAACAGGTGGCGGTAAATGTTGTCGTGTTTAACTATTTAAATCGGCCGATTTACGATGTGTACCTAAACGGTACTATGGTCGGTGGCTCGGCCTCCTTGTCCAACAGCCCTTATGGGCAATTTAGCACTGTCGCTGGCGTGACCGTTCCTCTTGGGCCACAAACTCTGACTTGGAAATTGGGTGGGCCACGTGGTATGGCGCGTAATGGCGAAACAGATACAGCGAAAAATTCCTTGGTTATCGCTCCAGAACAAATTCCGGCTGATGCCAGCTCCCTGGGTGTCCATATCTATCCAGATAACACGGCAGAATTGATTTTCTCGAAAGACGTTTTGGAGCAAAGCGCTCGTGGTTTAGGCTACGCGAAGGAGTTTCAAAAACATGGCAAATGAACAGTTACAGGCAGCAGTGGCGGCTAGCCGTGATGTGCCATCGGACGAACCAAGTGCGAAGCAAGATTGTTCCGATGTGGTCAACATCAGTGTGTTTTTTGACGGCACAGGCAACAACAAAGACGTGGACGATAAAGACCAGAAATGGAGCAATCCAGCGCGGCTATGGTTTTCAGCGTTTAACCGTCCGAATCCAAATCAAAATAACTATCCAATCTATATCTCTGGTGTTGGCACACCTTTTAATAACACGGCTGTTAAGGGGTGGGAAAAAAAGTTAGTCAATATAGAAGATGGTTTACCCGGAAATGTCGGAGGGGCAGGTGGCACCCGCCGTTTGGACTTCGGTCAAGACAATGTCAATAAGGCGTTGCGCCAAGCGTTGTTCAATAGTGCTAAAAAATTGAACGCCACAGCGAAGGCGTATTCGGAAAAAGGAAAAGACCAAAGCTTGGCAGAACTGGGCCAAGCTTTGGCTGCGCACCGTCTGATTAAGGTAATTAATCTGTCGGTCTTTGGTTTTTCTCGTGGAGCTGCGCTGGCACGGGCATTTAGCAATAATTTTATTAAAAGCTGCAAAGCAGATAAATCAGGTGATCTGTTCTATCAGGACAATGGCCATTCAGTTCCGATTCCCATTCGCGTGCACTTTTTGGGGTTGTTTGATACGGTAGCGTCATTTGGTATTCCTGCAGCCAATTTGGATTGGCCTTGGACAGAAAAGGATCTCAAGATTGCTGGGCCGGTGGAACGCTGCGTTCATTATGTAGCGGCACATGAACTGCGCTATTCTTTCCCTTCGGATTTAATACGCGAGCATGGCCGCTTGATGCCCAATTGGACAGAAACGGTCTATCCCGGTGTGCATTCTGACGTAGGTGGCGGATATCTGCCATTGAATAAGGAAACCAGTAAAAATCCCGATACCCAAGGCCTTTCCAATAATTATGCCCGTATTCCAATGCGCGACATGATGAGCGAAGCTGTGAAGGCAGGGGTACGAATGCTAGGGTATCGTGATATCGAAAAATTTAATGCTCCGTTATTTGACGCACGTTACGCTATCGACCCTAAGGCGGAAGAACACTACAGGCACTACATGGCAGCCGTGCCAGCAGGTAAAACGACTGAGGAAACGGTTACAGCGCACATGAAGGCTCTGTATTCTGCCTACGGCACAATGACCCGTAAAGGATTGAAGACACCCGATCAGGTGCAGTGGAAAGGCGACACGACTCATGCCTTGATTGGACACGTCAGCATGGCGCGCGAAGCCGAAGCATTGCTGCATCCGGACAAGGCAAAAAAGTTGATGAATGAACAGGCCGCTAAATCGTCTGCGATGGGATTTGTGACGCCGCTTGCAGCGGTACCGCAGGCAATGCAATATGCCGGCACCGCTTACATACAGACAGTACGGCCTGAATCCTGGCGCTTGGAGGCGTGGAGTAGCAACGCTAACGACGCGATAGTGACCTTTGTCCAGAACTGGGTGCACGATTCTAAAGCTGGTTTCATTAATGGTGTTGAACCGTTCAGTTACTTCCGGCCACGAGGCATGACTGAGTCAAGCCGTAATGTGCTTGCCAAGGGCTTGCAATGGTTAGATGAAAATGTGGATGCAGCTACAAATGGTGTGATCAAGATATATCACAATGCAGAAGGGGTTGTTGTGGAAACCTGGAAGCAAGGTGTGCTGACGGCTACCCACACCTACAAAGTAGGTGAAAAATTTACAATCGATACTATAAACGCTGGAGAAAAATACGCCGTTGAGGTGTACAACACCAGCAAGCAGGTAGTGATCTCGACCGTAGATGCCGGTCAGAAAATGATCGTCAACTCATACAATACCGCACAGAAGAAAGCGAATGAACTGGCCGACGCCACTCAGAAAAAGGCAGCTGAGCTATCTGACGCCGCTCAGAAAAAAGCTACCGAGGTAGGACAAGAAATCAAGCAAGGCGCGACGAAACTTTCAAACGAAGCCGGCGAAGCCTACGATGCAGCGAAAAAAACCGCGTCCGATATGGCGACCAAGGCTGGACAAGGCGCCAAGCAGGTGTCTGATGCTGTCGGCAACAAAGTCGATGCAGGCATGAAAGTGGTCGAAGATGGCTGGAAGGCTACCAAGAGCCTCTTGGGATTTTAATGCACATGATTTTCAATCGAAGGAGACTCAGCTAATGGCTCTTTCCATCATTCGCCTCGGCGATAAAACCACGCACGGCGGCGTCGTCATCAGTGCATCGCCGATCCATCTCATCCACGGCCTGGGCATAGCTCGCGTGGGAGATATGGTGACCTGCCCGCAAACCGGACACGGCACCAACCCCATCATCGAAGGCTCGCCGACATTCACTATCGACGGCCGCCAGGTAGCATTGCACGGGCATCACACCGCTTGCGGCTGCGCCTTGATCTCAAGCCTCCCGACTGCTTCAAAAGGGTGATGCATTGAAACTGACCGGATTTTTTACCTCTCCCAGCGTTGCCGTCCGCAGCGTCACCTGGTTTGCCGCGTTTTTGCTGCTGACGATTCTCTGGATAGTGTTGTTGCCGTTGCTTTCGCTCGACGGCCTGTTTCAACATTTCGGCAATATCGGCATGACTGGCAGCCAAAGCATCGCGGCAATCACACTGGCGCCGCCGTTGGTGCTGTCAATATTGAGCTGGGTCGGTGTACAAGTGCTTGCCGCTCTCGCAGCACCGGCGATAACACCGCCTGACGCAGCACCCGCGCAAGCTGTACCAGTTGCGGCTGCTACACCGCTGGCCGAAATGCTGCGGGTTGCTGCATGGAATGTGGTGACGCCATTTGGCGATGCAAGTGCGACAACGGCAAGCAGCCAGGAGAAAGAAAAAGTCTTCCGTCCCGACAGTATCATTCGCAATGCAGAAGGCCATCCGGTCCATGCCGGGGTCGTTGAAGGCTTGCCCCTGGAAATACTCGACTACCCGGCCGAGACCCGTTCTCGCACCATGCGCATGTCGGCGATGCTGGTGACTGTGTTGAATGCTTTGTACCATCAGCAACTAGACTTGGCTCGTTCCACCGCCGCGCCGGTCCCGGTCTATTGGCTGGTCCCGGAGGCGCTGCCTCTGGACAATGAAACGCGCCTCGGCTTCTCGATAGCCTGGGGACAGTCATCCTGGCGTAACGTCGAATATGATTTGCATTTGTTGCCTGCGGCAACAGAGAGCGCTTACGGCGCCGTGAACGCCCTGCAGCGGCACATGAGTGCAAGCAAAATGCCTTACGTTTTGCTGCTGGCAGCAGACAGCCTGGTGAATCCTGATGACTTGCTTGCCCCGCTGGCCCTGGACCGGGTGTTTTCCAACAAGGTGCCGGACGGTTTTGTGCCTGCCGAAGGCGCTGCCGGCGTGTTGCTTGTCGACGCCGCTTACGCCGCGGCTTCGGAGCTTGTCGGCCTTTGCACGCTTGGCACAGTGCACCGAGGGCAGCGCACCGAAGATCGAGGCGCCAAAGGAAAAATTGATTCCAGCACGCTGGTTGCCTGCATCACCGAAGCAATGGCCGCTGCACAAACCACGGCAGACAAGATAGGCATGGTCATCAGCGATACTGACCACCGCATGCCGCGCAGCCAGGAAGTGATACATGCCATGGAAAAGACATTGCCTGAACTGGACCCGCTGTCCCAGCGGATCGCACCGATGGCGTTGACCGGATCCTTTGGCGCGGCTTCGGATCTCATCCATATGGCGCTGGCTGCCGAGATGGCTGCGAGTACTGAGCAAGCCACTTTGGTCGTCAGTGTCGCCAATCCACGGCAAACCGCGGCGGCGGTGATTTTTCCAGATCAAGGCTGATACGTCATTGCAATAACGTGTTCTCGTCTCTTTTTTCGACGCAGGGGAGGAGGGCGCAGTTCGAGATGTCGCTGATTGTTTGTTTCTCGCCATCCATTTGGCACAATCAGCACAGTCAGCGATGATGGTCGCGATATGAGGACGTAAACCAGAAAGGGGTTGCAAGATTTCTCTTGCAACCCCTCGAATTACTGGTGCGGCTGGCAGGAATCGAACCCACGACCCCTTGGTTCGTAGGAGCGCCTACTAACAGGGAAGTCATATAAATCAATGCCTTGCGCAACTCGCAAATTGCTGAAACAAGGTTAATCAAGACTAATTCAAGCTCTTTCTCGCCCACTCAAGTTGTAATATGGCTGTATGTGTTGCCTCGCATTCGGCCTCCCATGGTTCCCGAGGCCGGAATCTGAAATAGAATATTTACCCAATTTATTTGTCATTGTGTAAATTTTGTGTGCATGAGCGTTGGAAGTATCCAATTCTAACTAGCGCTCGTAACCAGTATTTACATCCAAACTGCTTGATTAACTACCGCCCGGATGCGTTGAACGGTTTTTACTCCAATGCCGTCGATCTCATAAAGTTGCTCGTCTGTTGCATCAGCAACGGCACCGATAGTTTGGTATCCGGCACCTTTAAGTATTTCCATCTTGCCACCTGTCAGGCCGTAGGGATATGCGTTTGATTTGGGAAGGGAATCAACAAGCAGTTTGAAGACTGACAAATCAGCTTCCACATTGAATTCGGGTAACCACCTAAACCTATATAAATCAGAGGCTTACAGAAGAAAAATAGGCGAGGTTACCAAGGTTACCTTTTCCCCGAGGTCAAACCTAAAATCAGTTTTTCATCGCATACGCCAAAGACTCAGTTTTATCCCTCAAGGTGCGTCATTTTGCGTCGCTTTTTTTCGACGCAATCCGGCCCTCAGACGGTAGGTTTCCCCTATGTGCGTCACTTCCAGAAATTTGAGTCGAAACCGACCAATTTAACGGGCAGGCGTGGCGGGGGGATGACTGCGCCCCGGGCCTTGCAACCGAGATCTTTCGGGCCCAAGAGTCCCAATGCCGACGACGCAATATTAAAGGCTCTTTCTGCTTGCTGCTAAAGAGCGTTCTCATGCGTTGTTGTGGCTCTCCGCCTCTTAAGTCCATAGATCCCGAGTCTCTCGATGCCATGCATACCTGAACTGCGCCAAGGAAATCTGGATTGAAAAAGTCCGGCTACACCATCTTCAGACTGCACGGTATATTGTGAAAAATATCTTTTTTGCTCAGATAAAACAATAAAACGACAAAAAAGTATCAGTTAATGCTGGGGAAAGTAGTAGCGAATCAGGTGGAGGAGCTTCTACTATTAGCGCAAACAGAAGGTCAGTCGGTAAAAACCTTGGAGACAACACGCGTATATCAGGCAAGACCTGGAGGTCGCGTAAGGAGAAGTACAGATGAAACCGGATCTCGAAGTCGTTCAGATAGGCAGCGCCCAGTCTTTCAAGGCGTGGGAACACGGCTATCCTTTTCACACCGTGCGCTGGCATTTCCATCCTGAATGCGAACTGCATCAAGTCGTCGCCACCACCGGGCGCTATTTCGTTGGCGACTTCATCGGCGATTTTGCTCCAGGCAATCTGGTACTGACCGGTCCCAATCTTCCGCACAACTGGGTTAGCGATGTGGCGCCGGGCGGATCGGTTCCGCTACGCAGCCGGGTGCTGCAATTCGGCGAGCAATTCATCCATGACGCGACCGGACTGTTGCCCGAGCTGTCGGCGTTTTTGCCGACACTCGAACTGAGCCGGCGCGGCGTGCTATTTTCTGCCGACACGGCGGCCCGCGTCGGACCGATGATCAAGGAACTGGTCAGCGCCAGCGAGATTCGCCGTATTGAACTGTTCGTCTCCATCCTCGGCGCGCTGAGCCGCGACCAGGACAGCCGCGCCATGTCCAGTAGCGCCTATCATCCCGATCCGTCGGGGTTCATGGCAACCGGCATCAACAAATCGCTCGACTACGTCCGCAACCATTTGACCGAATCGTTCGGCGAGAAGGAACTGGCGGAAATCTCACGACTGAGCACCGGCGCGTTCTCACGCAGCTTCCGGCGTCATACCGGCATGCCCCTCAACGGCTACGTCAACCGGCTTCGCATCAACCTCGCGATTCAGTTGTTGATGAGCGAAGAAGACTTGTCGATCACCGATATCTGCTTTGCATCGGGCTTCAAGAATATCTCCAACTTCAACCGGCAGTTCCTTCGGCAAAAGGGGCTTTCACCTTCGCGCTTCCGCGGCTTACTGGCGGAAAACGCGGGGGCAATCGATTTTGCAAATGTCGTAGAAATTGCAGAAATCGTCTGAGAAAGGATTTTCCACTTCAACCACCGGCGCCCGTCCTCCCGCCTCATGCCAGGGATTGTGGGCGCAAGCAGTTCAGTAGCAAGCAAGTGAAAATGAAGTACCTCTCGGCAGCCGTGTAGTGCAAGCCGCTGAGCATCCATAAAAAACAGGAGACAAGCATGGCTAAATTTTCTACCCCCGCGATTTCCAATCGTTTTCTGGCGACCAATTCATTCAAGGTCAATCTAATGGCGCTGGGCCTTGCCGCAAGCACATCGGTATTCGCGGCACCTTCCGGCACCGTCGCCTTTCTGATGCCCGATCAGGCTTCCACCCGTTACGAGCAACACGACTTCCCCGGCTTCAAGGCCGAAATGGGCAAGCTGTGCACCGACTGCGAGGTGCTTTACCAAAACGCCAACGGCGACGTCGCGCAACAGCAGCAACAGTTCAACTCGGCGATTTCGCAAGGCGCCAAGGTGATCGTGCTGGACCCGGTCGATTCGACTTCCGCAGCCTCATTGGTCAAGATGGCGCAGAGCAAGGGCGTCAAGGTCATCGCCTATGATCGTCCGATTCCATCGACGCCAGCGAACTACTACGTGTCTTTCGACAATGAAGGCATAGGCAAGGCCATCGCCGAGTCGCTGGTGCAGCATCTGAAAGAGAATAAGGTGCCGACTGACAAGGGGGGCCTGCTCCAAGTGAACGGCTCGCCGACCGACGCCGCTGCCGGACTAATCAAGAAAGGTATCCACACCGGCCTGGCAGCAAGCGGCTACAAGACGCTGGCAGAATTCGACACGCCTGAATGGGCTCCACCGAAAGCGCAGCAATGGGTCAGCGGCCAGATCACCCGTTTCCGTACCCAGATCGTCGGCGTCGTGGCTGCCAACGATGGCACCGGCGGCGGCACGATCGCTGCGTTCAAGGCTGCCGGCGTCAACCCGTTGCCGCCAGTGACCGGCAATGACGCTACGCTCGCCGCGCTGCAATTGATCGTCTCCGGCGATCAGTACAACACCATTTCCAAGCCGAGCGAAATCGTCGCCGCCGCTGCTGCCCGCGTCGCCGTCGGCTTTTTATCAGGCCAGCCGCAGAAGGCTGAGATCACGCTCTACAACACGCCATCGCAATTGTTCGTGCCGGCCGTGGTGACCGCCAAAAATCTCAAGGCAGAGATCATCGACAAGAAAATCGTCAGCGCCAAAGACCTGTGCTCCGGCCGCTATGCAGACGGTTGCAAGAAGCTAGGCATTTCCTATTGATTGGATTGATGTCCTGGGACAGGGGGCGGGTAGTTGACCACCTCTGTCTTGCAACAGCAATATTCAAGGTTCCAAATCGATGACTAACTCCAATCAAACTCCGCATTCCGCCGGCGAGCTGGTCTTAGGCCTGCGCAATATTTCGAAACGTTTTGGTGCGGTTTCCGCACTGACGGACATTGATCTCGACGTGCATGCCGGCGAAGTGGTCGCGTTGGTAGGCGACAACGGTGCCGGTAAATCCACACTAGTGAAAGTGCTGGCCGGCGTGCATCAGCCGACCAGCGGTACGATCACTTTCGGTGGCAACCCGGTGACGCTGGACAGTCCCGGCGCGGCGCTCGATCTGGGCATAGCGACTGTGTTCCAGGACCTGGCCCTGTGTGAAAACCTCGATGTCGTCGCCAATATTTTTCTAGGCCGGGAACGCAATTCTCTGTGCCTGGACGAAGTGGAGATGGAGGTCAAAACCTGGACCTTGCTCAATGAACTCGCCGCCCGCATTCCGAACGTGCGCGATGTCGTTGCGTCGTTGTCGGGCGGTCAGCGCCAGACCGTGGCCATCGCGCGCTCGTTATTGCTGGCCCCCAAGCTGATCATGCTCGACGAGCCGACCGCCGCACTGGGCGTGGCGCAGACCGCAGAAGTGCTGAACCTGATCGAGCGCGTGCGTGACCGCGGTCACGCAGTCATCATCATCAGTCACAACATGGAAGACGTGCGCGCGGTTGCCGATCGCATCGTCGTCTTGCGGTTAGGCCGCAACAACGGCGTGTTCTATCCCGACTCATCCAATCAGGAACTTGTGGCAGCGATTACCGGTGCGACGGAAAACTCGGTCTCGCGTCGCGCCACCCGCCGCCAGTCGCAACAAGAGAAGGCCGCATCATGAGCATCAACGAAAAAACTTCAGCCTCTTCTACCCCGTCTCAATTGCTCGACCGCAACGACGTGCGCGTCAAACATGCTGACAGCGTATCGGCAAGCATCTCCGCATTCGTCGGGCGCGTGCGCTCTGGCGATCTGGGCTCTCTGCCGGTGGTCGTCGGGCTTCTCATCATCTGGTCGGTATTCGGCTACCTGAACCCGGTATTTTTCTCGGCCGACAATCTGGTCAACCTGCTGTTCGATTGCTCCACCACTGGCGTCATCGCACTGGGCATCGTGTGCGTGTTGATGGTCGGGCAGATCGATCTTTCCGTCGGTTCCATCAGCGGATTTTCCTCGGCGGTGGTCGGTATGCTCTGGGTCAATCAGGGCTGGCCGGTGGCGCTCGCCATCGCTGTTGCATTGCTGGCCGGCTGCCTGATCGGCGTGGTGTATGCGCTGCTGTTCAATCGGCTCGGCATGCCCAGCTTTGTCGCCACGCTGGCCGGCTTGCTGGCAATTCTAGGAATGCAGCTTTACGTACTCGGCCCTAGCGGTTCGATCAATTTGCCTTACGGTTCGAACGTAGTCGACTTCGGGCAGTCGATGGTGATCCCGCCGATGGTGTCGCATTTGTTGGCGCTGCTTCCCGGCATCGCGATTGTGATCTTCGGCATGCGCACGCGTGAACGTCGGCAGGCGGTCAATCTTTCTGTCACATCTGCAAGCGCATTGGCATTGCGCGCCATCGCCGTGACGGTTTTGCTGGAAATTGTCATTGCGTATCTGAACTATGCGCGTGGCGTGCCCCTGATGTTCGGCTTGTTTGTTGCGTTGGCGGTGGCGATGGACTACGCCTTCAAACGCACGCGCTGGGGCCGCTCGATGCAAGCGGTCGGCGGCAACCGTGAAGCTGCTCGCCGCGCCGGCATAAACGTCAACATGATCTTTACCAGCGCCTTTGTCATGTGTGCCAGTCTGGCTGCGCTGGGCGGCGTGCTTACGGCAGCACGGCTTGCCGCCGCCAGCCAACAGGCAGGTACCGGCGACGTCAATCTGAATGCTATCGCAGCCGCCGTGATCGGCGGCACCAGCCTGTTCGGCGGCCGCGGTAGCGCGTATTCAGCGGTGCTGGGCATCCTCGTGATCCAGTCGATCGCCAGCGGTTTGACGTTACTCAATCTATCGTCCTCGCTGCGTTTCATGATCACCGGCGCGGTACTTGCCATCGCCGTGATTGTCGATTCGCTGGCGCGGCAGTCGCGCGTCTCCCATGGCCGCGCCTAGTTTAGATTACCCCCTACCAGTTAATCAGGAGAATCACAGCATGACTCAATCCCTCAAAGGTCGAATCGCGGCCATCACCGGCGCGGCCTCTGGCATCGGCCTCGAATGCACGCGCGCACTGATTGAGGCCGACGCCAAGGTCGTCCTCATCGACCGCGATGGCGACAAGCTGGAGCAAGTGTGCAGAGACTTCGGATCGAATGCGTTTGCGTTACAGATCGATTTACTCAAGCCGGAGGAGAATTCCGCCATACTGCCGAAAATTCTCGCGCTGGCTGGTGGTCTCAACATCTTTCACGCTAACGCTGGCGCCTATGTCGGCGGCGAAGTGGTTGACGGCAATCCAGACGAATGGGACCGCGTGCTCAACCTCAACGTGAATGCCGCATTCCGTTCAGTACACGCCGTGCTGCCGCATCTGGTGAAACAGAAATCTGGCGACATCATCTTCACCAGTTCGATTGCGGGCATCGTCCCGGTCGCGTGGGAGCCGATTTATACGGCATCCAAGTTTGCGGTGCAGGCCTTCGTGCATACCACGCGTCGCCAGCTTTCCAAGCATGGTGTGCGCGTCGGCGCCGTGGCGCCCGGGCCGGTGGTGACGGCCCTGCTCGATGACTGGCCGAAAGCCAAGCTGGAGGATGCCCTCGCATCCGGCAGCCTGATGCAGCCGAAAGAGGTTGCCGATTGCGTCATGTTCATGCTGACTCGGCCTGCAAATGTCACCATCCGTGACATCGTCGTGCTACCTAATAGCGTCGATCTCTAATGAATACCGAGACAAATTACATGCAAAAAAACTACGTCATCGGCGTGGATGTCGGCACCGGCAGTGCACGCGCCGGCGTATTTGATCTGAGCGGACACATGCTGGCGTCGGCCAAGAAAGACATTAGTCTATTCCATCTACACGGCTCCATCGTTGAGCAGTCGAGCAACGAAATCTGGGAAGCAGTATGCGCCTCTGTGCGACAAGCGCTCTCGTTATCGGGCATTGGTGCAGATCAGGTAGTCGGCATCGGCTTCGACGCCACTTGTTCGCTGGTGGTGCTCGGCGAAGGTGGTAAGCCTTTGTCGGTCAGCTCTAGCAATGATTCTGAACGTAACATTATCGTCTGGATGGATCATCGCGCCGTCGAGCAGGCGGATCGCATCAACGCCATCGGGCACGATGTGCTGAAGTACGTCGGCGGCCGCATCTCTCCCGAGATGGAAACGCCGAAATTGCTGTGGCTGCTGGAGAACAAGCGTGATGTCTTCGATCAAGCCTGGCAGTTCATGGACCTGACGGATTTTCTGACATGGCGGGCGAGTGGCGATTTGTCCAGATCGACTTGCACCGTCACCTGCAAGTGGACTTATCTCGCGCATGAGCGGCGCTGGGATGATAGCTATTTTCGTGCCATCGGTCTCGACGCTCTGGCCGACGAAGCATTCGAGCGAATCGGCCAAAACATCGTTGCGCCCGGCACTTCGTTGGGCCAAGGACTCACGCCGCTAGCGGCTGCCCAATTGGGTTTGCGGGAAGGAACGGCGGTCGCCACCGGCGTCATTGATGCACATGCCGGGGGTATCGGCACCGTTGGCGTGGACGGTGATCCATTTACTGCGCTGGCATATGTTTTCGGCACCTCGTCCTGCACGATGAGCAGCACGCGCGAGCCAGTGTTTGTTCCCGGCGTGTGGGGACCCTATTTTTCGGCGATGGTGCCCGATACGTGGCTGGTCGAAGGCGGCCAATCTGCCGCGGGCGCTGCGATCGAACAACTGCTGTCGCTGCATCCGCTGGCGGTAGAAGTAGGACGGCAGGCGCAGGAAAAAAACTTGTCGTTGCCGGCTATGCTGGCAAAGATCGTTGAGCAGCAAGCGGGCGACCTTTCCAACACGGCGAAGCTGGCGAAGGGGCTGCACGTGGTGCCGGAATTTCTCGGCAATCGTGCGCCACTGGCAGACCCGCATGCGCGCGCGGTGATTGTCGGACTCGGCATGGACAACGACATGGAAAGCCTGATTGCGCTGTACATTGCCGGCATGTGCGGAATCGCTTACGGCTTAAGGCAAATCATCGATGCACAGGCAGCCGCCGGTGCAGGCATTGAATGTATCATGATCAGCGGCGGAGCCGGCCGGCCCGATCTCGTGCGTCAACTGCTCGCGGACGCGACCGGCAAACCCGTGCTGGCCGCCGATGCCGAAGAGTCGGTACTGCTGGGCGCAGCGATGCTCGGCAGCGTGGCGGCCGGCGCTTATGGTGACGTCGGCGCGGCGATGGCGGGCATGTCCAGGATCGGCAGACGCTTCGAGCCGCAAGGCGGCGCCATCGCCGAACTGCATGACAAGCGTTTTGTTGCCTTTGAAAAATTGCAAAACCTCGCGAGGGATTTACGACAAGAAATCCCTAATTAGCGAAACCTATCCCGGTAGCTGCTCGCGCTGCAAACCGTCCTCGGCTTGCAGCGGCAGAACAGCTTTATGCTCTCGCCTTTTGTATGTCTTGTTCAATGCGCCAACTACCTGGTTGCGCTGGGTGACGCATCGCGCAGGCGACGCCCGTACCTGGTGGTCGCCATCGGTCGGGGAGCAGGTTGTCCTCTTGTTGCCTGGTGGCGATCTGACCGCCGGCGTCATTCTGCAGGCGGTCTATTCCGACGCGTTCCCGAGATGGTGCTGTCGTTCAATACGATTTTCAGGCGCACAGCTGATCATCTGGCGCAATGGGTACAGTCAGTTAGCAATGACGGCTGTAATTTGGCTGTGTAGTAGGGTGCTGTAAACCAGAAAGGGGTTGCAAGATTTCTCTTGCAACCCCTCGTAATACTGGTGCGGCTGGCAGGAATCGAACCCACGACCCCTTGGTTCGTAGGAGCGCCTACAAACAGGGAGTTCATATAAATCAATGCCTTACGCAACTCGCAAATTGTATAAACAGGGCTAATTAGTTTCAATTCAAGCCCAACCGTGGTAATTCCAGCTGCAATTTGGCTGTATTTTATTCGAAGGGCTTGCTGACCAAACTGGTCTAGCGGTCCTTCTAAAGAGATTGAATTCTATCTTTACGCTCCCCATCTGGCAGCCGCTGCGTTCACTGCGGCGATTGCCTTACGAAAGGCATCGAGCGTACCTGCAGCGAGATCCGTCGCTTGCTTGGTACCTAAATCCTTCATGATGCGCTTAGCCACACGTCCTTTATTGAAGGGGACGCCAAGCCCGTTAAAGTGTGCCGCCAGTCTATCGACAATTGAATTCGTTGGCGGCGACGACAGCTTTAGGGCCTTTCCTCCTAGCTCTTTGGTATACGCCGCAGAGACATGCTTCAAATAGTATGTTTGGTCAAAAAGGTCCTCGATTGCGCAAGTACCTTCAATACCGACAACAGTGCCAAGCATAAGAACATCGCTGTCAGAAAGCAGCCAATTGTGAACTAACTGTTTCTGCGCCTTCAATCCCTCTTCGTCAGAGTCAAGAAGAGCCACAACTTTCAGCTCTTGGCCAGACAATAACGTTGCCAGATACGCGACTTTTGATGCCCCTCCAGCTGGCGTTATGACGAGGTCGTCGTCTAGTCCGGATTCGCCCGCATCTATTAGTAGTGTGGACATGGTACTCAGGAACCAGTAATCGGTTACTCCTTCGACGACTACATTCTTTTGTCCAATGAAGAGAGACTGTGCCCAAGAAAGACCGAGTGCAGCTTGAAGGGTAAAGCGCGCATCTTTATCCGCTGCTGCCCATTCATCGTGAACTTTGGTACCTTCACCAGGCCGGTCCTCTGCTACCCATATATTATTGAGCCGATTCATGTCAATCATGAATGGCAAATGAGTAGTATAGATAAGCTGATTGTGCACTGCATAGGCCTCCAACCGCGCAAGCAAGTCGCGTTGCGCTGCCGCATGGAGATGTAGTCCGGGTTCGTCGAGCAAAATGACCGCATTTTCGAAATCACCATCGGTCTCGTACATGAATTTCATGTCAAAAGAGAAGAACCATTGGAATCCCTTAGAGCGCTCTTCCAGCGGTACAAGTGCCTTTGCAGTCTCGTCTTTCACGAAAGTTACGAAGTGATGCCCGTCAGCATTGAATTGCACTTCATATTTCTTCTGTGACCAGCGCTGGGCAATCGCATTTGTGAGAGTTTGGCTCGCATCGTTCATGTCGAGCATCCGTTGTTCCCGGTCACTCTGTGCACCTTTTGCTACTTCTTCGTCAAGGTCGAGTCCTGCCATCTCCATAATTGCGATGATAGTGCGATCGTCGTCTTGAAGCTGACTTGCATCCTTACGTTGCTTTATTTGGTCTAAATAGGCGGTACCTTTGAACGCAAGCCAGTCATCCATGTAAATAAAAGTGGGGATCCATGAGCGCACCAAGTTCCACGCCTCGTTCCAGGGTGAACCGGACATCTTCGCCAAGATGTCATCGCAGGCTGTGGCAATTAACTGAGCAAGAGTTTCATCTCCCGTGAGTGTCGCGGCCTCAGTCAGTTGACCTTTCAGCTCTGGCATCAGAGCTTTGGCTGCAGCTCCATTAGCTATGTTCAACTTTGCCCAAGCGTTAGCTAGGATATCCGTTATTGCCTTGGAGACATCGAATGGTTTGTCGACCAAAAGTTTGAAAACGGAAGTATCTAGCAAATATTTGGCCGAAGGGCCGTTTCGGTCACCGGGAACATTGTGAGGTTCCCACTTCAATGTGAATTTTCCTTCGTACGTTTTGCCAATTTGGACACTTTGCAAGTCGTCGCATCGAGGGTCAATAGATGC
Source organism: Collimonas fungivorans (assembly GCF_001584145.1). NCBI lineage: Bacteria > Pseudomonadati > Pseudomonadota > Betaproteobacteria > Burkholderiales > Oxalobacteraceae > Collimonas > Collimonas fungivorans. Next base: position 2,403,742 of record NZ_CP013232.1, read on the forward strand.
CAACTGTGCCTTCTCGGAGTCTGAGAATGTAAAAATTGTGGTGATGACTTCGAAGGTGGGAGAGCGGTCTTTCCGCTTACCGCGGGCCATTCTCGATCTAGACTGTATGGCTCAGCCTTGAACGGATTGAATTTTAGTAGTGCTTTCAGCAACGAAGTCTTACCAGACTCGTTCTTCCCGACGATGACCGCGATGTCGTCGATGCTCACCCATCCGGAATCAATAATGCTCCGGTAATTCTGAACGCGAAATGCGGCTAGCTTCATTTTCTCCCCCCATTCTATTTAGTTGTTGTTTTATACCTGATGCGAGTCTTCACCAGAGCGCCTCACGTTCTTCAGGTAAAGTTGTTGCATGGAATGCAACCGCACAAGCTCGCTAATAGTCATGCTTGATGACAACTTTACCATGTGATTACCCTGGATTTTTTCAAAATAAAGTACCTCTCGGGAAAACGGTAATATTAGTAACCTTTTTTAGGAATCGGCCGAAAAGCATTGCTACATAAGGTTTTACAGATTTTGATAAAAGGTAACTACTGGGTAACTTTAGGGTAACTTGGTTACCTTAGTAGAAGGTAATATAGTAAAAAAATAATAACTATATATATCAATGACTTAGAATTAAGTTACCTTTAGGGTTACCGAAAATTACCTTTTAAAGGTAACTACTTAACCCTATACAAATCAAGTACTTAGAACTGAAAAATAGGGTTGGTTACCAAGGTTACCTTTTTCCCTAGGTCAATCTTAAAATTAGCCATTTCATAGCAAACACTTTGATTGAATCTTGTTAAGCATTGCGACTAGGCATCATCGGAATAGATATAGAATTCTCGTGCCGAACAATAAACGCGAGATTGCATATGATCGATGACCCTAGAACCAAGCCATTGCAAGATTGGAATCGACTTAGTCGGGAGAACGCCGAAAACGCGATTATTTCGTCAATGCTTGAGGTTATGCCCAATGCCAGCGAGCCGCTCGATAGCTTTTCAACTTGGCTTTTGGTGGCAGCCGCGGCAGTCGGGTCATTTCTTATTACGAATGCCGACAAACTATTGCCGATGATTCAGCACGTGGGGTTCTTGACCTGTGGTGCTTTTCTTTGTTGTTCCTGTTTTTTTGGACTTTTGTCGAAAATGGCTGCTGTCAAATGCAAGATTGGTAAAGATCTTGGTAATACAGTACGCACGAAATTCGCTGAGCATTTTGCGCGATTTCGAGAGGAAGAGAAGAAGATAAAAGAGGGGGCAGAGTTTTGGGGAATCACTTTGGAAACTGGCATCAGGCTGGAACGTATCATGAAGGAATTCTTCTCGGCGCTGCCTGCTTGGGCGAGTTGGCTTGCTAATCGACAGTTAAAAAAATACGAGGGAAATCCTCAAGTAGGTTATCTGATCCAAGTCAAAAATTTTCAATGGCAAGGGGCATGGGCTTTGTTGCAAGCACTTTCTTTTTTGGGTTTTCTGGCGTCTGGCTTCTATTTTGCCGCCGCAGCGTAACCAGCGTATCAAACTACCACCTGGAGCACTCCAGGTGCGTCATTTCGCGTCACTGTTTTACCACGTGTTATAGCCCTTCGTAGGCAGGTTTCCCCTATGTGCGTCACTTTTGCAAATTTGAGTCTAAACCGACCAATTTAGCGGGCAGGCGTGGCGGGGGGATGACTGCGCGCCGGCTCAAAGTTTCGTGAGTAACCACAGTCAATGGCGGTTCTATGTGCTTATGTTGCCGCTTGGCACCAAACTATGTTAGTTTGCTTTCGTAGAGATATCTCGTCCTCGTGCGCAATGAGTAGCCATGACGTGTATAGTGAAAATGTGCTAGTTACTCAAGGTGTATAATCCTGCGGCTCCTCTTAACGAGATTTTGAAATGTCAAAAGCGCAACACAGGGTGGATGTTGGTCGAAACGTCGTAAGAAGCGGCGAAGGCACTCTTATAAGTGCCGTACATGATCACATCGTAGGAACTGATGGTCAGACTGTGGCAGTGCTTGGCTTTAATCTGCAAGATGCTCCAGTTCCCGACCGACGATACGCGGCTGATTTTGTTTCTGTGCTTTACAAGCGGGACGTTATAAAGTTGATCTTTGGTCAGGAAAAACTTGGGGTTAACTCTATTCGTTCGCTGGTTGTAATTGCTATGCATACGGGAGATACGCGCAACTTTGTAACTTCTTTGGCGACAATACAAAATCCAAACTTTGATGAAATTGTTCGGCAGGCTGGAATTGTTACGATTCCGTCCTTAAGAATAATTGAAGAGGAACCAGAGCAAACTATTGCTCTCACAGCGAATTTTGTTGCCACGGCAATGGCTGGCCGCGCTGCTTGCATGGATTTTTACAGTGCATCAGCGTTTGCTATGGCAGAAATGGCTAAATTGCAAAAATTGGCAGTTGATCCCGTAGTTCGCATTGATTTGTCCATAGCCAATCTTGCGGCCTTACGCGATGAGCTTATTAAATTAATTCCAAGTTTCCCACTCGATACCCCTGGAGTTGCAGCATGATTGGTTTCGAAAATTTTTCTGTCTCGTCGTGGTTTGACAGTAATGTGTTGACTAGGCATATCGCTGTCGAAAAGAAAGAGAAGTCCATATCTAGCCAGAAATGGAAGGGGGCTGTTATGGCCTCTTCACTGGTATTAGGACTAAATTTTTTGACTACTGTAGCGGTAGCAGAACCTGCGCCGATATTTTTGATAAAGCAGTCGCGCGGTAGTGACTCCCGATTACATCCAAAGCTAGGAGAGCTCGTGCCGGACGGGTACTGGTCAAAACTCCTTGTTGAAATGAAATCCTGGGAAAAACTGCCGGAGCCAAACATCATTTACCCAGACGAAGATTGACGTAAAGAATGTCGACTAACGACTGGTGGTTACCGGCATTGAGATCTGAAATCGAGCAGGGCGATCTTATTAAAACCAAGTTACAGTTTCAGCCGGTTGTGCCAATAAAATTTTTGGCACGGGGAGCGACGTCAAAGAATCAAAAAAATAATTGGGAAGAAGCCGACGCACCCAAAACGTATGCCGAGGCCGAGCTGCCACGGATACTTGCTACCGTCATAGATAGCTATGGCCTTGTACTTTCGTACGGATGTGAGCTGGAAAATATGAAACCCAATGCGGCAGTGTTGATTGCTCCAGTTACTGCGCTGTCAAAGTTGGATAACTCACTTCATGAAAAAATCCTGAACCAAGAAGTTTTTCGATATTTACCTGTAATTGACATACCGGGAATTGGAAATGGTTATGCGCATTTAGGGAAAACATACGCGCTTCCAAGCCGTCTTATTTTATCAGGGGACCGGATAAAGTCTATGACTGACGAGGGAATTGAGCGCGTTCAGGCGCAGCTCGTAGGGTATTACACGCGAAAAAAACTCACTAAAAACTAGCCGTTTTCTAGTTCGATAGAGTTAGAACAGAACTCCATTGGAGTCGGCTTTCTTTTCTTTCGATGGTTTCGGTGCTGGCCGCGCGATCATCAATTCAGGAGGAAAGAGTTGCAGGTATGACCTAGCGCGGTCTGGATCTCGGCATTCAAGCCAGTCCTCGTACTCAGACGGTGGGACAATCACCAGCGACCGCTTTTCATCATCAGGTTTGTGGAATCGCTTCATCAGCGGATGGTGATCGGCATTGACCGTAATTTGCGTGAATGAGTGAGCCGTCGACCCGTCAGGCTCGCGCCAAGCGCGCTACAGTCCAGCCACTGCAAACGATGCCTGATCGGCCATTCCAATGCTCCAACGTACTGCTGGGCCGGTCTCATAGCAAGGTTCGTAGAACGATTCCATTGGCACTAAACATAGCTGACCGTCACGCCATGGCTTGGAGTAACTACGCTTTTCGCCGATTGTCTCAGCGCGGGCGTTCATCGTTGAGAATTTTTTGACTCCGGGCGGAATGTGCCGCTTTGGCACCATTGCGTAGCTGGCCAAGATGACCTCTGGACCATCCTCGCCTATTCGGATGATTGGTGCGGAGTAATCGTTATATATTTCATGCGGCCAGTCCGGTGATGGCGGGCGCATGGCCGAGACTATCGACGGTAGCCTATCTCGCGGCGTCGCATTGTAATTTATACACATAAATCGGGCCTCGCTAGAGCGTTCCCGATCTAGTCTACCCGTGCGGCGACCTTTTGTTGCGTTGTCAGCTCCAATATCTCCACTCGCCAACTTTGCACGAACGTCTGCTGCAGCACTTCATCTTTCTGAAGGCCGACTATCAACATGTGGTCCTTGGCAATTCCGACGACCACGGCATCCTGAAGCGGTGGCATTGAATCAAATCCCCCATTTACGAGCCGTGCTACCTGGCTTGTACGCTCTGCCAGGTAGTCGCTCTGTTGACGTTGCAGGCGCAACTCTCCGCACAGGCAATTCATTTTGCGCTTAGCAAGAACTTTAGTGTCAATCGGGCGCCCCTCATCCCAAAGACATTCCACTCTGACAAACATCTTTGCCTCCAATATTTGATGTATAGAAATATGGAAAAATTGACCTTGCCGCAGTCAACTGCGCAGATTCGACAATGCGTCGAGCGAATCAGTGGACCCTGTGGAATGCATCGTAGATCATCGAGAACGCACAAGCGATTGCACTGGATTTACCAAAATCCACCTGGTCGTCGTTCACCGGATAATTGAAAACGCCAGAGTGCTTAATCAGGTTGATATAGGCTGGCTGCAGATCTTTCGAACGATTCAGTTCGGTCAAAACTTCACTTTCAATTGAATGAATTAGTCGCCACGTGAGAGGCCGCCCCTCCGTGCGGTGGCGTGCGACTACTGTCTGGATAATTGGCTTGGCTCGGGCAATGACTGCATCAAATTCGTTCATGTCGGTAAGGCGCATGGTGATCTCCAAAGTGCAAATATACTGTATGTACGTACAGTATAAACGCTTATCGTTTTTTTGCTGCCCGGGTTGGGGCGTCTGGCTGTCGCAGAATGCCAACAAGAGTGTGAACTCTTGCAAAATTCTCTATCCCTTAGTATTTCCACTTGGTAACTAAAGGCATTGGCAGTTATGATTTAGTGAAATATTTATCAAGTAAAATACCAATAGCATGCATTGCCAAAAAAACATCCTAAAGTTATCGGTTCAATCTTGAGGAACCCCGCATGAGCAGTGTGTTCAAGTCATTGATAATGGGCCGCCAGCATGGCCGCATATTGCGGCTCTCTTTCCCGCACGACGATGGCCCGCAAGCCCAACTCCTGGTTAATAAACTCGATGCAGTAGAAAGCCTGTCCCGCGATTTCGAATTCAATGTCGAATTGCTGTCAGATGATCCGGCACTGGCGCTCAAGGACCTGCAAGGCAAGTTGTTCAGCGTAGAGCTGGTGAGGGCCGATGGCAGCCTTCGATATTTCAGCGGTTTTTGTTTCGAGTTCCGTTTGACCAGGACCGACGGCGCCATCACGTTCTACCAGGCCAAGCTGGGTCCGTGGCTGCAGTATCTGCGGCTGCGCAAAGACAATTACATTTTTCACGGCAAGACGCTGCGCGAGCAGACGGAAAACATTTTCAGCGACTACGGCACCCATCCCGACTGGGATTTTCAAGTGCGTGGCGAAGATGCTGTAATGACTGACGCTTGCCAGTTCGACGAGAGCGACCACAATTATTTGCATCGTCGCTGGGAGGCCGCCGGCTGGTCGTACTGGTACGAACATACCGAAAAGGGTCACAAGCTGATCCTGACCGACGATACCACACGGGCCGCGGCTATCGACAATGGTCCCGATATCCGTTTCCAGCGCCACGGCGGCGCAACTGAAGAAGACGGCATAGGCGACTGGTCGCCGGTGCGGCAGATCGTGCCAGGCAATGTCACGCTGGCGGGATTCAATTTCAAAAGGCCCGTTCCGGTTAGCGCGGGCGTGCCGACACTGAACAAGCAAGGCAATGTCCTCGACATCGAATCTTATGAATATACCGGTGCCTACGGCGTCAAGGATGCCGGGGATGCGGATACATTGGCCCGGCTGCGCATGGAAGAAATCGAAGCGGCCGGCAAGCACTTCGAGGCAGCAGGCAATAACCGTTCGGTCCTTCCCGGGCGTTATTTTCGTCTGACGAATCACTTTGCCTTCAATCCCTTTGGCGGCAATGAAGAGGCTGGCAAGAGCGAGTTCCTGATCTTGTCGGTCCATCACGTTGCCATCAATAATTACCTGCAACAGGCCGACGAAAAAGCAAACTACGACAACCGCCTGACCTGCATCCGCAAAGCGATTCCATGGCGGCCTGGTCGCGGTTTCAATAGTGCCGCGACAAAAATCCTGGGGCCGCAAACCGCCACGGTAGTCGGCCCATCAAGGCCGGACAGCATCCACACCGATGAATACGGCAGGATCCGTGTGCAGTTCCATTGGGACCGTATCGGCAACAACGACGAAAAGAGTTCGGCCTGGGTGCGTGTCGCCAGTTCGTGGGCCGGCAGCCAGCTCGGCGCGAAAGCGATTCCCCGGGTTGGAGCCGAAGTGATCGTGATGTGGCTGGACGGTAATCCGGACCGCCCGCTGGTGACTGGCGCTGTCTATAACCAGCGCAATATGCCGCCATGGAAACTGGCGACGCAACAGGCGCTGATGGGATTGCGCAGCCGGGAGCTGACGCCCAACGGTGGCAACGTTGCCGGCGGCCGCAGCAATCACTTAATCCTGGATGACACGAACGCCAAGATCCAGGCGCAGCTCAAGAGCGACCATCAGCACAGCCAGCTGAGCCTGGGACATATCACGCGCATCGAGGACAACGCCGGCCGCAAGGATGCGCGGGGCGAGGGCTGGGAGCTGCGCACCGACGGCCATGGCGTGGTACGTTCAGCGAAGGGCATGCTGATCACCACCGAAGGCCGGGGCAACGCAGCGTCGCACATGAAAGACATGGGCGAGACGGTGCAAAGGCTGACCTCGGCGCGCGACCAGCATGAAACACTGGCCGATATGGCGCAGCAGGCCGGAGCACAGGAAAAACAAGGGCAGCAAACCGATATTACCAAGATCCTGAAAGCGCAAAATGATGCGATCAAGGGTAGTGGCGCCAGTAGCGACGGCAGTTTTCCGGAACTGGCGGAACCTCACCTGGTATTGGCTAGTCCAGCTGGAATTGAAACCACGACAGCGCAATCGACTCACATAGCAAGTGGCGAACACACCGCGGTCACAACCGGCAAGAGCCTCTCCATAGCTAGCGGTGACAGTCTGTTTGCCAGCATCCGCCAGACATTCCGATTGTTTGTTCAAAAAGCGGGCATAAAGATGGTCGCTGCAGCTGGCGAGGTTGAAGTACAGGCATTGACCGACAGCATCAACCTCCTGGCAAAACTCAACATCACCCAAACAGCCAACCGCATCACGATCACTGCCAAGGAAGAGGTGATGATCAACGGCGGCGGCAGCTATGTTAAGTACAATGCCGCCGGGATCGAACACGGGACAAATGGCAACTATGTTGCGCATGGCGCGACGCATAGTTTGCCAGGGGCGAAAAATTTGCCAATAGAGCCAACGCATTTCCCTCAGATAAATGCATTATCCGCTCCAAAATATGATGAGCAATTTTTGTTGAAAGATGAAGAGGGAAACATACTGACAGAGATGCCTTATACCGTGAAGTTACTTTCCGGAGAGCTTAAACACGGGGTGACGGACCAGGAAGGTAGAACGGAGCGATTCTATGCTGACGAGGCCGGGAAAATAGAGTTTTATCTAGGTCATATCGAAGAACAAGGACAAGCATGAATCAGCCACTTGCAACCGCACAGTACAACACGACCCCAGGCAGCCATCATGAGGCCATTGCAACAACACGTTATACCAAAGCTATAGACACGACGGGATGGCTGCGAGTCAAATTAGAACCATCCGGTGCAAATGCGTATCTTTGCGAATTCGTTAAAGTCATAATTACCAAGGAAGATGCAAGAACTCACTTCATGATTATGGAGGGGCCGGATAAAGGCAAGATGGCCAGTTTGGCTAAGGAAAATGCCGCTAAATGTTTAGTATCTGTAACCCGGGGTACTGGTGCAAAAATTGTCGCCAAAATCATTGGCCGGAAAGGGATGATCTCGGTTCCCAGAGGTGATAACAAAGTACTTAATCAGTTGCAGGCAACGCTGACATTTAATGGCCAGACAGCTACGATTACTTTGGATTCAGATGTTCAGTATCAGGAGAGCAATCCGGTAAGCCCACAGTTCCGGCAGGTACTTCATTCTAAGCCTCTGCCAAAGGGTACATATAAAATTCTGGCACCTGAAAATCCTAAAGACAAAAATATGACGGCGTTTTATGCAACCAATCCCGGCGGCTATCCCGATTTAAAGTACGATACCGTTTGGTTCCCAATCGAAAATCCCGCCACCCATAACAGCAATTTTGTCCACGTAGGAAATTTATCTGAAGGTTGCGTTACGATGTACGAGCTTAAGATGTGGAATCCCCTCTATCTTTATTTGATCTCTAACCGAATGGACAAGGATGGGAAATATGTCGGTACAGTCACGATTGAATAACAGTGTCAAATTGTTGTTCCTCTCGATCTCGTTTTTTTCGGCCTCTTGTATCTCCCAAACCGTCTATCAGGGCATTGATGACGACCGCACTACTGTTACCAAGCATGGCCTATATGAAATTCGAGAAGAGGCGAGAAAGTTCGTCGAACATGAAAATGTGAGAAATCACACTAAGTGGGAAATACTTGATCCAAACTTAAAAATTGTGGTCTCTAGATGTGTGGTTCCCCTCAAAACAAAATGGGTGCCAAAAGATCGCGGATTATCTAGTAAAAGTGTTTGGGTAATTTGCGAAAAAACGATAAACAAGAATGAAAAAAAATGGGAAGTGTCTGTTCCTGTTGCTTTGCCTCGTCTTACAAATAAGGTGCAGTAGTTACGACACAATTTTACGTACATTATTTCCACTATATAGCTACTTGAGAATGCCGTCATAAGGTATTTTTTGCAGAAAATATTTTCTGAAAACAATAACCATATTTTCGGATCAAGCGGACGATAGGATTCTCTTTCGTGAATGAATTCTCCGTCAATGGAGGTTGTCTGCCAATTTAAAATTAAAAAGGCGAATTCACGCGAGTTATTTCGAAGCGGTTCTTTTGCGCCATACGTACCAAGAATTTAATTTGAACGAAGGACTTCAATTGGGGAAATTTACTAAATCCGTTCAGGATGGGGAAATACCTGGGCCGCTTCGTACTGAATTCAAGGTCAAACAGTGGCGCGCCAAATATGCCCTCCTTGACGAGGGGGATGACGATGATCGCAGCTTGTTCGATGCTGGTTTGATGATTCACGATAAGGCTGATCACATTCGATCGAATCTAAAGGTAACTTTCTCAGAGAATTTTCGCGCGACAACAAAAATTCGGGCATTTGCTGCCCTTGCAAACTACAACTACTGTAGGCTTATCGAACTCACACACGAAGCATTCTCCAACGCGGCGGCTAAGCAGCGGGAGCTAGATCCCGACGCACCTATAATGATGCACGAACTTGTCGCACTCAAGCTAAAGCTCGCGGTTGGAGCCGAATTCGGGCCGGATGAAATCGTCCAGGCTATGGTGGACGGTATGGAGGTCCCTCTCAAACGGATTCTCGAGAAAAATCCCAATTTGTCCGGTAATCCAGAGTTTGCAAAGCTGGACTGGGACGATATGTCGCTTGATTTTAACTTGGGCAATCTGTGGGCTCATATCGAAGGACTGTGGGACGATTGTCTATGGAATAAATATATTCCAACGCAAAAAGGTCGGGCAACAAAATTTGCCCCGAAGGAGGATATTTGGCAGCTTCGCTATGTTGTAAGTAGAGTCCGGTTCAATAGCTTAGCTCGTGAGTTTGCTATGTATTCTCTTAAATTTCAAAAGAATCTGATTTACAGGGGCGTACTAAAGTTGCTCGCGCCAATGAATGTTAAAGCGCTTTCGAAAGATGGGCGGCGCCAGGTGATTCAAATGTCTGCCTTTGATCCTGGATCAAGCGATATAGACTGGTTGCTGACGATGCGAGCGTACGCAAGTGAACCTTATTACAAAGAGCTTTTGCAGGAACCTCAAGCGAAACTTTTCGGCGCAACTCTCGATCATGTGTTGGTGGCTTGGGGCGTTGTGAGTCGAGCATCTTCTGTTCTTCGAAAAGGTCTGGCCCTACGCAAGGTGGAAATTGGGGAAGAAGCAGAGACTTGGTTACCTACCTATGCTTCGGTACTACAAGTTCCAGCATTAGTTCGAGCTGTCTCTATCGCTTGTGGTATTGACCTTTCTCGAAGTAAAGCGCTCATCGATTTCTTCATGTTTCACGGAAAATCCGATCAAGAGCTTTGGGCACAACCTTTACTTCCCGTCAGCAAGGATGCCGTGATCCCCATATTCGCCACGACTTCTTCACCCAACTTGCGACGCCTCGTCGATGTCTGGATGAAACAGCTTGGTGTGGATCTAAGCCTGCGTGGACCTGCATTCGAAGAACACATTAGAGCAACTATCCGCACAAACATTGCGCAATCACCAATGTTAAGTGCATCTAAATGCCTAGAGCGTGGTGTCAAGTTTACTGCACCGAATGAGCGTGAAGAGGAGATCGACTTCGTCGCAATGATAGGGAATATAGTAATTGTTGGGGAGGTTAAGTGTTTTCTGGATCCTGCAGAGGCCAAGCAAACGGCCATGCATCGAATGAAAGTCATTGATGCGGTAACGCAGGTTCGCAGAAAGGCCGATACTGTTCGCGAGCATAAGGAAGCTTTTCGTGTACGTGCTTTTCAACTTGGACTGGAGCTCCCAGTCCAATTCGACGTTTTGCCAATTGTTGTGCTGAACTCAGCAATCCATTGTGGTTTTGCGGTTGACGGTGTTCCAATTGTGGATGAGCACATTCTCGGGGTTTTTTTTCGAGGGGAATTGGTTGAGATGGCCATCAGTGGATCTGACGGCGAATTGACAACTGTCAAGAAACGCGTGCTTTACAGTTCAATTACGGAAGCAGCAGAGTCTGCTGCTAACTATTTTTCCTTCCCACCTCAAATGGAGATGCTTCTGGCCGGGGTCGGAAAACGTTGGGTGCCCATACCAGCAGTCGGCGAAGCCGATTGGGACGCACAATTTTTGGCGTTAGAATGCGTTCCAAAGCTGCCGCCATCATACAGAGAAGAGGCTACGCTTGCTGGTCTGAATGTCAACTAAGTGTTCGACGCATGCATTGCGACGGGTCTTCAGATAGAAGACCGTGTTGGGCTCGCCACCCGTATCGCTAAACTTTCGTTGGCATGATTTGCGACACACTTGGGCAAGTTGGCACGTTCAGCGTGGGACGCCGCTGCATGTATTAAAAGAACTAGGGGGATGGGAAACGATGGAAATGGTACAGCGATACGCGCATCTGTCAGCTGATCATCTGGCGCAATGGGTGCAGTCTGTTAGCAATGATGGCTGTAATTTGGCTGTAGTAGGGTGATGTAAACCAGAAAGGGGTTGCAAGATTTCTCTTGCAACCCCTTGAATTACTGGTGCGGCTGGCAGGAATCGAACCCACGACCCCTTGGTTCGTAGCCAAGTACTCTATCCAGCTGAGCTACAGCCGCGAAAAACAAAATTATATATTAGCTTTGTTAATTTTGGAAGAGGAAAATATCGTAAAACCTGATATTTCTTCTCGCTCACAGAGGTAAAACACTTTTTCTGCTTGCTCTCAACCAAGTCCGCTACTATGCCATAGGTATTGCATATTGGGAAGCTTTATTTGTGTTCTGATTGTGTTTAAGCTCAGACTATTTTGCTCTCCCTTATCCCGATGTCATAGGGAGCAGCGCATTTCATCGGATGATATAATCAAACAATAATCATTATCATTTATAGTTCGAAAGGTTGATTGCATGAATGTGAAATTGCTTACGGCTGCCGTGCTTGTTTCTTTTGGGGTTGCCGGCGCCGCAATGGCCGCCGAATATCCGATCGGCAAGCAGCAGATCATGAACGGCCTCGAAGTCGCAGCGGTTTACCTGCAGCCGATCAAGATGGAGCCGGAAGGCATGATGCGCAAGGCAGAGCTGTCGGACATCCACGTCGAAGCCGATATCCATGCCGTGAAAGACAATCCTAACGGTTTCGCCGAGGGCGACTGGATGCCGAACCTGGTCATCTCTTACGAATTCAGCAAAGCCGGTTCGACCCAGGTCATCAAGGGCGACATGATGCCGATGGTGGCCAGCGACGGTCCGCACTACGGTGACAACGTCAAGCTGGCAGGGCCGGGAAAATACACGCTGAAGATGATCATTTCGCCGCCGTCGGCTAATGTCGGCGCGCATTTTGGCCGCCATGTCGACAAGGAAACCGGTGTCGGCGCCTGGTTCAAGCCGTTCACGGTGGTCAATGAGTTCACCTTTGCCGGAGTCGGTAAAAAAGGCGGATATTGATGCAGCAGAAACGCACGCCCATGAAATTCTCATCGCAGACCATGGCCATGGCAGCCGGCAAAGTGCGCGGCATATTTGCTGCCGGCGCGATGCTGGCGGCGACGGTTTCGATGGCCGCCGATTTGCCGACCTTCAAGCTGGAAATGAAGGACGGCGTACTCAATCCGGCGCGGATCATGGTTCCTGCCGGCCAGAAAATAAAAATCGAGGTCCACAACACCGGGCAATCGGCGGTTGAATTTGAAAGCGTCCAGCTGCGCAAGGAAAAAGTGTTGGCGCCGGGCGCGCAGTCGTTTGTGGTGATCGCGCCGCTGCAGCCGGGCGAATACAAGTTTTTCGATGATTTTCATGCGCAGGCGCAGGGTGTGATTGTCGCTAAATAAGAGGCTGCCGCCGGCTGTTGCAATTGCTATTGTTATTGCCGGCGGCCCTTGTCATGGTTTGATGGAGTAACAAAAGATGGGTCAGGTTTTGTTCATAGTCTGGCGCGAGAGCGTCGAGGCGTTGCTGGTAGTCGGCATTTTGCACGCGTGGCTGAGGAACGGCGGCGAAGCTGCGCGGCGCGGCTTGCCTTATCTGTGGAGCGGTGTTGGCGTCGGCATCCTGGGCGCGATCGGCCTCGGTGCGGCGCTGCTGGGTTTCAGCGAGCTGCTGTCGGGCGATGCCCAGGATTATTTCCAGATCGTGATGGTGATACTGGCTGCAATATTGATCGTGCAGATGGTGTTCTGGATGCGCAAGCACGGCCGCACGCTCAAGCGCGAAATGGAAACCTCGCTCAGCGCCAACCTGCAAAGCGCCAACTGGTGGGGCGTATTTGCGCTGGCGGCATTGGCGATCGCACGCGAAGGCAGCGAAACCGTGATCTTTCTTTACGGGCTGGGCCTGGCGGACAAGGGCGACTCGGCCGGCGCGATGGTGCTGGCAGCGGCGCTCGGTTTTGCGCTGGCGTTCCTGACTTTCTATCTGCTGCAGCTCGGCGGCAAGATTTTTTCCTGGCGCCGCTTTTTCCAGGTCACCGAAATCATCTTGCTGTTCCTCGCCGCGGGATTGCTGCTGACCGGTATCGAACGCCTGATGTCGCTGGATCTCATCCCGACGCTGGTCGATCCGGTCTGGGACAGTTCACGCCTGCTCGACGACACGACTTCATTCGGCAACCTGGTTTCCACCCTGACCGGCTATCGTGCGCAACCTGCACTGATGAGCTTGCTGGTGTATGTGGCATATTGGGTAAGTGTATTGTTATTCCTCAAACGAGCCAGGCCGCAGCCGCAGTCAGTCACAGCCCCAGCCAAATAAACCAATGAATACTTGTGCAATTCCTCAAAAGCAAACGCGACTTTCCCGCACGGCTGACTGGATGCGGGACCATGCGAAGCTGATCCGCTGGGTGCAGTGGGGGATTGTGCTGGTGTACGGCTTCCTGATCCTGGTGCCGATCTTCCTGCCGCTGCCGGACGAGACTACGCACATCTGGTCGAACCTGACCCTGATCGCGCAATTCGCTTTCTGGGGGATCTGGTGGCCGTTCGTGCTGATCAGCATGGTGCTGATGGGGCGGGTCTGGTGCGGCGTGCTGTGCCCGGAGGGCGCGCTGACCGAGTTCGCCAGCCGCCACGGGCTCGGCAAAGCCATTCCGCACTGGATGCGCTGGGGCGGCTGGCCGTTCGTGGCGTTTGCGCTGACCACCATCTACGGCCAGATGGTCAGCGTCTATCAATACCCTAAAGCGGTGCTGCTGGTGCTGGGCGGTTCTACCGCCGGCGCCATCGTGGTCGGTTACCTGTATGGCCGCGACAAGCGTGTCTGGTGCAAATACCTGTGCCCGGTGAATGGCGTGTTCGGCTTGCTGGCCAAGCTGGCGCCGTTCCACTATAAAGTCAATGAAACTGCCTGGCGCGCTTCCTATGGCACCCACAGCCATACGCAAGGGCGTACCGTGATTCCCGTCAATTGCGCGCCGCTGGTGCCGCTGCGGGCCATGAAGGGTGCCGCCGATTGCCATATGTGCGGACGCTGCAGCGGCCATCGCGACGCCATCGAACTGAGCTGGCGCGCGCCGACCGAGGAAATCGTCCAGCATGGCGAGCAGCACAACAACCTGTGGGAAAGCGCGCTGGCCTTGTACGGCCTGATGGGGATCGCCATCGGCGCCTTCCACTGGTCGGCCAGCCCCTGGTTCGTGCAGGTCAAGCAAGCGATCGCGACCTGGCTGATCGACCGCGACATCATGTGGCCCTTCGATACGCATGCGCCGTGGTGGGTGTTCACCAATTATCCGGCGCAGAACGATGTCTTCAGCTGGCTCGACGGCAGCCTGGTGATCGCCTACATCCTGATCACCGGGCTGGTGCTCGGCACCGCGCTGACGTTGCTGTTCGCATTGAGCAGCCGCATGCTCGGAGGCTGGGACCGCAAGCGTTTCAACCACCTGGTGCAATCCACCATCCCGCTAGCCGGCTGCGGCGTGTTTGTCGGCTTGTCGGCCACCACCATCAGCCTGCTGCGCGGCGAACATCTGCCGGTATTCTGGGCCAACGACTTGCGCGCCATCCTGCTGATTGCGACCACCTTGTGGAGCGTGTGGCTGGCCTGGCGTGTCACCGGCCGTTATACCAGCTCGCCGGCGCGCCGCCTGCTGAGCATGGCGCCGGTGATTGCCGGCCTGGCGCTGGTCAACTTTGCCTGGCTGCTGATGTTCTGGTTGTGGTGAATTTCCATCATTTGCCGGAATTTTGTCGCAGTTCTGTCAACTTCTGGTCGATACCCCGGGCGTTAGTGCGTAAAATGAGGGTTGTTATCCCGTCTATATTTGTCTTGTCGCCTTCTGTCGAAATGGGGCGGTGACGGCGGCGGGGAAGCCTTCTCCAACTCTAGCCTACGTTTCCTATCATGGTCCGCCCACGCTTTTTGCCCGACAACTTCACGTTGTTGCTGGTCACCACGGTTCTGGTCGCCAGCCTGTTCCCGGCCAAAGGCCAGGTCGCGGTCTCTTTCAACCTGATCACCACGCTGGCCATCGGCCTGCTGTTTTTCCTGCATGGCGCCAAGCTGTCGCGCGAGGCGGTGGTGCAGGGCGCGCTGCACTGGCGCCTGCACCTGACGGTGCTGCTGGCCACGTTCGCCCTGTTCCCGCTGCTGGGCCTGGTATTCAAGCCGCTGCTGCTGCCGCTGGTGACGCCTGACCTGTACCTCGGCATCCTGTTCCTGTGCACCTTGCCGTCCACCGTGCAATCCTCGATCGCGTTTACTTCGGTGGCGCGCGGCAACGTGCCTGCCGCGGTGTGCAGTGCATCGGCGTCCAACTTGCTTGGCATCTTCCTGACGCCGGTGCTGGTCGGGCTGGTGGTGGTGACGCATGCCCAGGGCAAGGGTTCTTTCGATTCCATCCTGAATATCGTGATGCAGCTGCTGCTGCCTTTTGTCGCCGGCCAGATCGCCCGCCGCTGGATCTGCAAGTGGCTGGACAAGCACAAGATCATCCTGAAGATGGTGGACCAGGGCTCGATCCTGCTGGTGGTCTACACCGCATTCAGCGAAGCCGTGGTGCAGGGCTTGTGGCAGGAACTGCCGCCGTTGTCGCTGGTCGGCCTGATTGTGGTGGTGGCGCTGCTGCTGTTCGCGATGCTGAGCATCGCCACCTGGGTCAGCCGCCGCCTGGGCTTCAGCAAGGAAGATGAAATCACGATTGTGTTTTGCGGCTCGAAGAAGAGCCTGGCGAGCGGCGTGCCGATGGCGAAAGTCTTGTTTGCCGGGCACACCGTCGGCATGATCGTTTTGCCCCTGATGCTGTTCCACCAGATCCAGCTGATGGTTTGCGCAGTGCTGGCAAAACGTTATGCCGCGCGTCCGGTCGAGATCGTCGCCGGCGGTCCGGCGCCGGTCTGGTCTGACGTCAGCCCAGAGGACTGAGGCTGCGTCTGTTCAGGGAGCCGGATTGGGCTGGCGCAGGTGGATCGCTTCGATCTCGCTCAAGATATCGTCGTTCAGCGTGAGGTTGACGCTGTCGAGATTGCTTTGCAATTGTCCTAGCGTGGTGGCGCCGATGATATTGCTGGTCAGGAAACCGCGGCTGTTGACGAAAGCCAGCGCCATCTGCGCCGGATCCAGCCCGTGTTTTTTTGCCAGCGCCACGTAATCGCCAATTACCCGGTTGACCTGCGGATTGGTATAGCGGCTGAAACGTTCAAACAAGGTCAGGCGGCCGCCTGCCGGCCGCGCGCCATCCAGGTATTTCCCCGAAAGCACGCCGAAAGCCAGCGGCGAATATGCCAGCAGCCCGACCTGTTCGCGGAATGCAAATTCCGAGTGGCCGATTTCAAAAGTGCGGTTGAGCAGGCTGTACGGATTCTGGATGCTGACCACGCGCGGCAAATCGAATTTCTCCGAAGCACGCAAGAATTCCGAGATGCCCCATGGCGTTTCGTTGGAAATCCCGATGTGGCGCACCTTGCCGGCCTTGATGAAGTCCGCCAGGATGGACAGTGTCTCTTCGATCGGCACCGTGTCTTCATCAGGGATATGGCTGTAGTTCAGCGTGCCGAAACAATTGACGCTGCGGTCCGGCCAATGCAGCTGGTAGAGGTCGACGTAATCCGTCTGCAGGCGTTCCAGGCTGCCGTGCAAGGCTTCGGTCAGGCCTTTGCGGTCGAAATTGTTGATGCCGCCGCGCACGTGGCGCGGATTGTGAGGCTTGCGCGCCGGGCCGGTGGCCTTGGTGGCGATCATGACTTCGCCGCGCTTGCCGGATTTTTTCAGCCAGCTGCCGATGTAGCGTTCGGTCGAGCCCTGGGTCTCGGCGCGCGGCGGCACCGGATACATTTCAGCGGTGTCGATCAGGTTGACGCCATGGGCCAGCGCCAGGTCGATCTGCGCATGCGCTTCTGCTTCCGTATTCTGTTCGCCCCAGGTCATGGTGCCGAGCGTAATCAGGCTGACCTTGAGCTTGCTGTGTCCGAGTTCACGATATTGCATTGTCGCTTCCTTTGCGGCGGGCGCTAAAAAATGGTGGTGACGATTTGACGACCTGAGCGCCGTGCGCGGCAGCAGGCAACTGCTCCCGGAATGCAGGACGATTGCCGGCGGCTGCCGAGGGCTAAGAGTATAGCCGGATCGCTGTTTTGCTGCAGGGCCGAGGCCACTCGCCGGGCGCTTGCATTCAGGTGGCTGTTGGGGTTGCCGGCGACGGCGGCTGGGCTGGCGGATTTGGCGCGGCCGCCGGATTGACCAGTTTGTCGAGGCCGAACAGGGTAGGGAACAGGCGTATCCACAGCAGCACCACGACCACCGTGCCGACCCCGCCCAGCAGCACTGCCGGCACCGGCCCCAGCCAGGCAGCGGTGACGCCGGATTCAAATTCCCCTAGCTGGTTGGAGGTGCCAATGAACACTGAGTTGACGGCGCTGACGCGGCCGCGCATGTGGTCCGGCGTTTCCAGTTGCACGAAGGAAGAGCGCACCACCACGCTGATCATGTCGGAGGCGCCAAGCACCACCAGTGTCGCCAGCGACAACACAAACGAACGAGACAAGGCGAACACGATAGTGGCCACGCCAAACACCGCAACCGCAATGAACATGCTGCGGCCGACGCGCCGGCTCAATGGTCGCCGCGCCAGGAAAATCGCCGTCGACAAGGCGCCCACCGCCGGCGCCGAGCGCAGCAGGCCGAGGCCGAGCGGGCCGGTGGCAAGGATGTCGTGCGCGTAGATCGGCAGCAGCGCCGTGGCGCCGCCCAGCAGCACCGCGAACAAGTCGAGCGATATGGCGCCGAGGATCGCCGGCCGGCTCTTGATGAAGGCAATCCCCGCCAGCAGGGAGCTGAGGGTAGCCGGCTCGCGCCGCGGCAGCACGCTTTCGATGCGGATCAGCGACACCAGCAGGCTGGCGCCGACGAACAGCACGCTGCTGCTGGTATATACCGCGCTTGGCCCCAGCACGTAAATGAAACCGCCCAATGCAGGGCCGATGATCACCGCGGTCTGCGTGGCCGATGCCGACCAGGCCACGGCGCGCGGCAGCAGGCGCGCCGGCACCAGGCCGGGCACCAGCGCCTGCAGTGTCGGCGATTCGAAGGCGTGGGTGGCGCCGATCACAAACACGATGGCGAAGATGGCTTGCTTGTCGAGCCAGCCGTAAATGCTGCCGATGGCCAGAGCCGCGGCTGCCAGGCCCTTGATGAACAGGCAGATGCGGGCGATCTTGCGGCGGTCGTAGCGGTCGGCCACATGGCCGACCAGCAGGGCCAGGAATAGGGCCGGCAGGAATTGCACCAGGCCCACCATGCCGAGGTCGAAAGCGCTATGCGTGAGTTGATAAACTTGCCAGCCAACGGCGACGATCTGCATCTGGTTGGCGATGGTGGAAGCTACCCGTGCGCCCCAGAACAAGGTGAACGGACGATGGCTCAGGACGGATTCGGATTCGGGACTGGCAGAGGCGGGGGTGGTCATGTGGCACAGGAAAATCGGGGCAAGGCCATAGAATATGCTTTTCCCATGAAAAAAGCCGCTAACTTCAGCGGCTTTTTGTATCGATGTGGCTTATTCGGGATGGAACTGGTGGGCGAAAGTAAATTCGTCGGTGCGCGGCGTGTACTTCAGGCCTTTGCGCAGCGCCCAGGTCGCGTACTGATGATACAGCGGGATCAGCGCGTAATCGTTGAGCGCCACCACGGCGCCTTGGCGGGCGAAATCCTCACGCTGTTTCTGGTCGACCGAACCAAGCGACGACTGCACCAGCTGGTCCAGTTTCGGATTGGTGTATTTGCCCCAGTTCCACGAACCCCAGCCGGTATCCGGGTTGGTGGTGCCGAGCAGGGTGCGCAAACCGAAATCGCCGGCCAGCGTGCCCCAGCCCAGCAGCGCTGCGCTATATTCGCCGGCGCGCGCCTTGCCGAAATAAACCGCCAGCGGCAGCGTCTCGACCTTGGCCTGGATCCCGACCCGGTTCAAGAACTGGGCGACGGTCTGCACCACGCGTTCATCATTGATGTAGCGGTTGTTCGGGCCATGCAGCGTAATGCCGAAGCCGTTGGGATAACCAGCCGCCGCCAGCAGTTTCTTGGCGCCTTCCGGATCGTATTTCTCTACTTTCAGCGTATCGGCATAACCCAGTATGCCAGGAGCGATGATGTTCGACGCCGGCACCGCCAGCCCTTCCAGGGTGCGGTCAACCAGCGCCTGGCGGTTGATGGCCTTGGAAATCGCCTGGCGCACGCGCACGTCTTTCAAGGGATTCTTGTCTAGCGGCTTGCCGGCCTTGTCGGTAATGTCCGGCGACTTGTCGCGCGACTGGTCCAGGGTCCAGAAGATGGTGCGCCAGGAAATTTTCTGCGCCAGCTTGAATTGCGGATTTGTCTTCAGCTTGGCGAGGTCGGCCGGCGGCACGTTTTCGATGGCGTCGACTTCGCCGGCCAGCAAGGCTGCCAGGCGGGCGCCGTCGGAAGTCAGGATGCGGAAGGTGACTTTGTCCCAGGCCGCTTTCTCGCCCCAGTAAGCATCGTTGCGCACCAGTTCGATACGGTCGCCGCGCTTGAAGCTGGCGAACTTGAAGGGGCCGGTGCCGACCAGCGCCTTGCCGCTGTTGAAGTCCTCGGTAGTGGCGTTTTGCGCTGCTTTCTTGGAAACGATGAAGATGGTGCTGACATCCAGCGCCAGCGGTCCATATGGCGTGGCGGTTTTCAGGCGCACGGTATACGGATCGACCACCTGCTTGCTGACGATCTGCTTGGTGTAGCTGGTGAACGGGCCCGGGCTGTTGGTCAGCGTGGCGGGGCGATCCAGCGAAAATACAACATCTTCCGCGGTCAGTTCGGAGCCGTCGCTGAATTTCACGCCGTGCCGCAGCTTGAATTCCCAGGTGAGCGGATCAATTGCCGTCCAGGAAGTAGCCAGGCCCGGAATCAGGCGGCCGTTCGGATCGACATTGACCAGTGCGTCGAACAGGTGCGAGGACAGCGAAATGTTCGGCGCAATATTATTGAAATGAGGATCCAGCGTGGAGACATCGGCAAACAGGCCGATTTTCAGGTCCGCGGCATGGCTGGGGCCGGGCAAGGCGCTCAGCGTCACCGTCGCCAAGGCGCTCAGGCCGGCAAAAGCCAGGCTCAGTATTTTCTTTCTGGAAAGCTGGAACATGCAATCTCCCAATCGTGATGAACAAGGTAAAGGCCAATTCTATGGGTGCTCATATAATTATCAAAACACAATAATTTCTTTTTGTTATGTGTTTTAGTTATATAGGCTAAGGTAGGGTAAGAGTAGGGTAAAATGCGTGCCTGGAACAGCAAGCGGCAGAACGGCAGATTGCGCAGTCAAAAACGCAACTCTTTCTCTCGGCGCAACTTTATTTTCGCACCCGGTGTTTTAAATAAAATTATCGGTTATAATGCGACATCGTTTAAGATTCGAGCTAGTAGTGCAGTATTAGTCTGTCATTTCTTTCTTGCTTCAAACGATCTAACGGGCGACAGCCCAACTTAACTGAAATAGGAAATGTAATGGCAACTGGTATCGTAAAGTGGTTCAATGATTCGAAGGGTTTTGGTTTTATTACTCCTGACGAAGGTGGTGAAGATCTGTTCGCGCACTTCTCCGCAATCAACTCGACAGGCTTCAAATCCCTGGCTGAGAACCAACGTGTTTCTTTCGAAGTTACTGCTGGCCCAAAGGGTAAGCAAGCTTCGAACATTCAGCCTATCTAATTAGATAGCTGATCCGGTTGAAATAAACCGGACACCGCAAAAATCCCTGGCTTGCCGGGGATTTTTTTCGTCTGTAGCAAACGCAGCCGCCACGCGCAGCTGTCAAGTTCAATTGTCAAGCTCAGTTACCAAGCTCGGTTGCCAAGATATAAGAGCGGAAAGATGGAGTTGTCAGGAAGCTGTAAGGGTGGCCTGAAATGCTGGGGTCGTCTGCATGCCAGATGGCGGATATTGCAGTATGCTGGATCACGTTTTACGCTAAGACAGCGCATTGGCATCCATGCCGGTGCCCATCAATATAAAAACACGGAGGAGACGACATGAACACAATAATCAAAACATGCGTGGCAACGGCGTTGGTCGGCTGGTCGCTGGCGGCAGGGGCGGCAGAGCCGATCAAGATCGGCGTCACGGGGCCATTTACCGGCGGTTCCGCGCCGATGGGCGTGTCGATGCGCGACGGCGTCAAGCTGGCGGTGGCGGACATCAACGCCAAGGGTGGCGTGCTGGGTCGCCAGCTGCAGCTGGTCGAACGCGACGACGAAGCCAAGAATGAACGCGGGGTCCAGGTTGCGCAGGAACTGATCAACAAGGAAAAAGTGGTCGGCACGGTCGGCTTCATCAACACCGGCGTCGCCCTGGCTTCGCAGCGCTTCTACCAGGAAGCCAAGATCCCGGTCATGAACAACGTCGCCACCGGCAGCATCGTCACCAAGCAGTTCGTCGGACCGGAAAACAAGGACAACTACGTGTTCCGCAATGCGGCCAACGACACCATCCAGTCGGCCATGATCGTCGACGAAGCGGTGGTGCGGCAGAAGCATACCAAGGTCGCGATCCTGGCCGATTCGACCAACTATGGCCAGCTCGGCCGCGAAGACCTGGAGCGCACCTTGGCTGCCAGGGGCATCAAGCCGGTCGCGGTTGAAAAATACAACCTGAAAGACGTCGACATGACGGCGCAGCTGCTGAAAGCCAAGCAGGGCGGCGCCGAAGTGGTGCTGACCTACGGCATCGGCCCGGAACTGGCGCAGATCGCCAACGGCATGGAAAAACTCAACTGGAAAGTGCCTATCATCGGCAGCTGGACTTTGTCGATGGGGAATTTCATCGATAACGCCGGCAAGAACGGCGACGGCGCGCGCATGCCGCAAACCTTCATCCAGGACGCCACTACAGCCAAGCGCAAGGCCTTCATAGAAGCCTACCAGAAAGCTTACAAGATCGACCGCATGCCATCCGCCGTTTCAGCGGCCCAGGGTTATGACTCGGTCTACCTGCTGGCGGCGGCAATCAAGCAGGCTGGCAGCACCGACGGCGTGAAAGTGCGCGAAGCGCTGGAAAACCTGAACGGCACCGTGGAAGGAGTAGTCACCACCTACACCAAGCCGTACAGCCACGACGACCACGAAGCGATCAAGCCGAACATGGTGGTGATCGGCGAAGTCAAGAATGGCCGTGTGGTATTAGCCAAGTGATAGGTGGCTGGTGCGCGGTAATACTGCGCGCCGGCCAAACATCCGTTTGAGCGACATCGGTCCAGCCTGCGCAGGTATACAGGCTGGATTTGTTTCGTCAGACGGCCGTGTTGTTTTGCCAAACCGTGGCTATCGCAGTCTCTTGCTCAGTTGCTTGGATATATATCATGGAAATTCTGCTGCAACTCGTCTTCAGCGGCATCGCGCTAGGCATGATCTACGCGGTGATCGCTTTCGGTTATCAACTCACGTTCGCCACTTCCGGCACCCTCAATTTCGGCCAGGGCGAGGCATTGATGCTGGGTGCGCTGGTGGGCCTCAGCCTGGTCGGCAATATCCATGGCGGTCCTTACCTGAACTACTGGCTGATGATTCCGCTGGTGATCGTGTTCGGTGCGCTGCAAGGCGCCGTGGTGGAATGGATAGGGGTGCGCCCGGCGCTCAAGATCAAGTCGGAATTCGGCTGGATCATGTCGACCATCGCGCTGGCGATCATCTTCAAGAACGTCGCGGAAAACATCTGGGGCAAGGATGACCTGACTTTCCCTTCGCCCTTGCCGTCGACCCCGTTCCAGGTATTCGGCGCCAATGTCCAGCCGATGCAGGTGGTGGTGGTGCTGGGCGCACTGGCGATGATGCTGGCAGTCGAATTTTTCAACCGCAAATCGATTTACGGCAAGGCAGTGGTGGCGACCTCGAACGATCGCGACGCCGCCGGCCTGATGGGCATCAACACCAGCATGGTGATCACTTTCTCTTACGCCTTGTCGTCCGCCACCGCGGCGTTTGCCGGAGTCCTGGTGGCGCCGCTGACCCTGACCGGCGCCACCATGGGCGCGGCGCTGGGCCTGAAAGCCTTCGCGGTGGCGATTATCGGCGGCCTGACTTCGGGCATGGGAGCGGTGGTCGGCGGCCTGATCCTGGGTATCGCCGAGACTCTGACCGGATTTTACATCTCCACCGGTTACAAGGAAGTGCCCGGCCTGGTGCTGCTGCTGCTGGTGCTGGCCATCAAGCCGGCGGGCCTGTTCGGCAAGACAGCCATCAAGAAGGTGTGAACATGAATAAAAAACTGTTTGCGCTGGCGGTGGCCGGCATCCTGGTGCTGCTGGCGTTTCCGCAGGTTTTCCCGAATCCGTATTACATCCACCTGGCCGAAACCATCCTGATCTACGCCATCCTGCTGTTCGGCCTCGACATCGTGGTCGGCTACACCGGCCAGGTCTCGCTGGGCCACGCCGGCTTGTTCGGCATCGGCTCCTACACCACCGGCGTGCTGGTATTCAAGCTCGGCTGGCCGTTCCTGATTGCGGCCCCGGCCAGCCTGGCGGTGACCGCCATCTTCGGCGCTATCCTGGCGCTGCCTGCGCTGCGGGTGACCGGGCCTTACCTGGCCATGGTCACGCTGGCGTTCGGCACCATCATCCAGATCCTGATCAATGAAATGAGCTTCCTGACCGAAGGACCGATGGGCATCAAGCTGAACAAGCCGAGTTTCTTCGGCCATCGCCTCGACGAGGTGGAGTATTTCTACCTGGTTGCGGCGCTGATGGTGTTGTCGCTGATCGTCGTCCACCGGATCGTCAAGTCGCACCTGGGGCGCGCTTTCCAGGCGCTGCGCGATAGCCCCATCGCTTCCGATTGCATGGGCGTCTCGGTGTATCGCTACAAAGTGTATGCGTTTGTGATCAGCGCTGCGCTGGCGGGCCTGGCGGGGAGCTTGTATGCGTATTCGGAAGAATACATTTCGCCGAATACCTATAATTTCGAGCTGACCATCCTGTTCCTGCTGGCGGTCATCATGGGCGGCCGCAAGAGCCGCACCGGCTCGCTGATCGGCGCCTTGATCGTAGTCATGCTGCCGAGCCTGCTGGCAGACATTGAACTGTTCCGCCAGATCGCCACGGTTGCTGCCGTGATCGCGGTGCTGGCGACCGCCTTCCTGTTGTGGAAAAAACGCAAGACCCTGCGCGAAGTGGCGGTGCCGGTGGTGGCGACGGTCGGCATGGCGGTGTTTTCCTACAAGCTGGAAAATATCACCGACTGGCGTCTGACGGTATTCGGATTGATGACGCTGTTCGTGGTGTATTACCTGCAGGACGGCATCGTCGGATTCGCCCGCAGCCTGCTGGGCCAGAGAATGCCTGCCCGCAGCGAACCTGCAAGCGTCGCCGCCAGCCCTGAACATGCATGGGCTGCGGCTGGCGGCAGCGTTGCAGCCGGCGCCACCTTGTTGAGCGGGCAGAAGATATTGATGCAGTTTGGCGGCCTCAAGGCGCTCAACGAAGTCAACCTGGATATCGTCAAAGGCAGCGTGCATGGCCTGATCGGCCCGAACGGGTCCGGCAAGAGCACCATGATGAACGTGCTTACCGGCATCTACAAGCCGACCGGGGGCAAGGTCGAGTTCAACGGCAAGACCATTTCCGGTTCGACGCCGGCGGCGATTGCCCTGGGCGGCGTGGCCCGCACTTTCCAGAACGTGCAGTTGTTTGGCGAAATGACCGCCACTGAAAACGTGCTGGTCGGCCTGCATCACACCTTCCGCAGCAATGTGCTGGACGTGATCTTCCATACCCCGCGCTACCGGCGCGAGGAATTGGCGGCACGGGCGCGCGCTGCCAGCATCCTGCAGTTTGTCGGGCTGAGCGGACTGGCGGCTGAAGAGGCGCGCAACCTGCCTTACGGCAAGCAGCGCCTGCTGGAAATCGGCCGTGCGCTCGGGCTGAATCCGGAACTGCTGCTGCTGGACGAGCCGGCGGCGGGCCTGACTGCGCCCGACATCAAGGAACTGATCGCGATCATCCACAAGATCCGGCAGCACGGCATCACGATCATCCTGATCGAACATCACATGGATGTCGTCATGTCGATTTCCGATACCGTGACGGTGCTGGATTTCGGCCAGAAAATCGCCGAAGGCAAACCGGCCGCGGTGCAAAGCGATCCCAAGGTGATCGAGGCCTATCTCGGCGGCACTGCCGGCGAGGCCGTCGACAATAGCGACGGTGCGCCGTCCACTTCCAACGCAGCGGGGTCATAAGATGCTCTCGATTTCCAATTTGCATGCAGCGTATGGCAAGGTTGAAGTACTGCACGGTATTTCGCTGGAGGTGCCGAAGGGCAAAGTGGTGACGCTGATCGGCTCCAACGGCGCCGGCAAGACCACCACCATGCGCGCCATCTCCGGCATGATCAAGGCCAAGTCGGGCAGCGTCACCCTGGCCGGGGTCGACGTCACCGGCCAGGCTTCGCACAAGATCGCGCGCGCCGGGTTGGCGCATTCGCCGGAAGGACGGCGCGTGTTCGCCACCATGAGCGTGGTCGACAACCTGCTGCTGGGCGCATTTCCACGGTTTACCCGTTCGCGTCCGCGCGGCGACGTCAAGTACGACCTGGAGCAGGCGCTGGAACTGTTTCCGCGCCTGAAGGAACGCCGCAGCCAGCTGGCCGGCACGCTGTCCGGCGGCGAGCAGCAGATGCTGGCGATGGCGCGCGCGGTCATGCTCAATCCTGAAGTGATCCTGCTGGACGAGCCGTCGATGGGGCTGGCGCCGATCCTGGTGGAGGAAGTATTCCGCATCATTTCCCGGCTCAAGGAACAGGGCGTGACGATGCTGCTGGTCGAGCAGTTCGCCGCTGCGGCGCTGAATGTCGCTGATTACGGTTATGTGCTGGAGAACGGGCGGATCTCGGTGCACGGGCCGGCGCAGAAGCTGAAAAACGACCCGGCGGTCAAGGCGGCGTATCTGGGTGGCGGACAGCACTGATTTGTGCTTGTTTGTTGATTTTTGGAAATTATTTGTTGCAATAAATCGCTTAACTACAATTAATAATCATCAAATTGGCGCAAAAAATGGGGTTGGCGTCAGGGTTTAGTTTTCTACTGTGTTCCGAACGTGAGAATCTGGCAATACCGTGATGCAGAGCATGCATAAAGCGGTCAACCATGTTTTCCACTTCGGAGCACTCAAATGAAACAAGACCACACAATCAGCACTTCCAGCCGGGCCGCCGGAGGGAAATTCCTTCTCTCGTCGCTGCCGGCAACCATGCCGGCGGTTGCGCTGCCTGAACAGCGCCTGCCATTCACCGTCAGGATAGTCAGCGACGAACAGGCTTTGCAGAAGGCGGTGGGAATCCGCCATGCAGCATACAGCCGGCACCTGCCTGAACTCGCGCAAAACCTGCTTCGGTTCGAGCAGGCCGATCTGGCGCAAGATACCATCGTGCTGCTGGCGGAGTCGAAGCTGGACGGTTCGTCGCTGGGCACCATGCGTATCCAGACCAATCGTTTCCAGCCCTTGGGGCTGGAGCAGTCGGTGACATTGCCGGACTGGCTGCAGGGTTGCAGCCTGGCGGAGGCGACGCGGCTGGGCGTCACTTCCAGCCAGATCGGCAAGATCGTCAAGACTTTGCTGTTCAAGGCTTATTTTTTATATTGCGTCGAGAATGGCATCGACTGGATGGTGATTACGGCACGCTCGCCATTGGACCGGCAATATGACGCCTTGCTGTTCCAGGATGTCTTTGCGGGACCGGAGTTCATCCCGATGCTGCATGTCGGCAATTTGCCGCATCGTGTCATGGCGTTTGAAGTTGCAACCGCCCGCGAACGTTGGGCCGCCGCCGGCCATCCTCTGTTCGGGCTGATGTTCGAGATGCAGCATCCTGACCTGATTCTCGAGCAGCCGCCCAATGTGCTGGCGGATCAATTCGAACCCCGCGACAGCCAGGCAGGAGAGCGAAAGGTCCCGCTGAAATAGGCGTTTAATCCGGTGTTGCCGAAACTAGTGGACTGTAACAGCCGAATCGAGAATGAAGGGCGCTACCCGGCGTGCGGGGCAAGGCGCGCAGCGGAGCAATAGCGAGACTATTGCGAGCATGTGCAACGCCGCCATGCGCGTCGGGTACGCGACAGGCGCTCTTGATTTGGCTGTTACAGTCCACTAGATAATGAGAGGGTGTTATTGTTTGTTGTTAAAAGGAATATTGTGTCTTTTTTACAGTACAGTAGAACCCTCTCACTCTACGGATGCGATGTCTATGTGGCTATTTCATGCCGATACGTCGAAAAGCTTTAATCACAACCTGAAGCCTCAAGACTGGGCGGTGTTTTATTTTTCGGTCGTATTGGTGCCAGTGCTGGTGATCGTGTTTACGATCGTCGCTTTCGCTACGCTCAACAGCCGCTTCGGCCATAGCGATCCGAGCCCGTCGCCGTTCCAGGTATTGAGCGATCCCGAGCAGCGCTTGCTGCCGGCGCAGGCGTTCCAGGCGCTGGCGGCAACGCCTCTGCTTACCTATAGCAGCACGCAATTGCAGGAAACCCCGTTCTGGTTTTCTTTTTTGGTGCCGGCAGCTGCGGATCCGGGATTGACGGAGGTTGAGCTGCCTTCGCGCCACGCGCAGCAGGTCAGCTGCTGGGCGGGCGCCGGCGAGCGCCTGCTTGGCACGGCCAGCCGCGATGGGGTCGAAGGCCAGATGAAAGCTGAAAAAACCGGTTTCATCTTGTCGCTGCCGGCTGCCGCCTTGCCGCAGAGCGTGCTATGCAAGGGCGTTTTTTCCGGTCCGGCGCGCATCTCGGTACGGCAATGGACGCGTCCCGATTTTGTGCAGTCGCAAAAGGAATTTTATCGCGGCATAGGCTTGATGGAAGGCGGGCTGCTGACGCTGACCTTGTTCGTGCTGGTGGCGGCTTTGATCAACCGCGAATGGATGTACGTATTGTTTGCAGTGTGGCTGCTGGGGAATTTGCGCCTTGGCGCCAATGCCATGGGCTGGGATGTGCACTGGCTGATATGGACCATTCCGAATCAATGGCTGCCCTGGGTGCGCAAGCTCACCTTCGCCACCTACTACATCGTTACCTTCACCTTGTTCGGCCGCCTGTTCCAGAATGAACTGAAGCAGATCGGTTTCGTTTTCCTGCAAAACGTATTGCGCTGGATGGGGCTGGTCCTGCTGGTCGCCGCCATGCTGCTGTCGTACCAGCACTTTCTTCCGGTCCTGTGGTGCTGGACCGTGGTCGGCATTGTTATCCTGGTGTTCCTGCTGGCGCGCATCGTCTGGAAAGCGCGCACCCGTGCGGTGCTGTGGTATTGCGCGTCGATGTTCGTGGTGCTGTTTACGCGGATCGATGAGGTCGTCGCCGCTGCGTTCGGCATCAAGACCCTGGATGAAGTGCCGAATAACGTCATCGTGGCTTTGCTGTCGAGCCTGATGGCGTCGTTTGCCTTTGCTGAACAGATGCGTGCCGGCAAGCGCGAACTGGCGATGGTCCAGGCCGAATTGCGGACTACCTACGAAGTCACGCCGGTGGGCCTGTTTACCCTGGCCGCCGACGGCAGTTTCGTGCGCACCAATCCCGCTTTGGAAAAAATCCTGGGGCATGATCCGAGCGCCGAGTCGGTGAAGAAATTTGACGATTATTTCGAAACCGGCGCGCGCGAAAAACTGCTGCGCATCGGTTCCGGAAGCAGCGGCAACGAAGCGGAACTGCGCGGCGTGGTCGACGCCAGCGGCCGCAGCAATTTTTACCTGGTGACGGCGACTTTCGCCAACGGCCGCATCGAAGGCTCTTTGCAAGACATTACCGACCGTTCCCAGGCGATCGAGCGTCTACGGTTTTTTGCCGAGCACGATCCGCTGACCGGGGTCCTCAACCGGCGCGGCATCGAAATCATGCTGGAGCAGGCGATCGAGCGCCAGGCTGGCGACAGGCCGCTGGCACTGGCCTATCTCGACCTCGACCGCTTCAAGCTGATCAATGACCTGTTCGGCCACCAGTCCGGCGACGAAGTGCTGAAGCAGCTGTGTTTCCGGGTGCAGCAGTCGCTCGGCCGCGATTGCCATATCGGCCGCATCGGCGGCGACGAATTCATCCTGCTGTTCCAGGATGTCGAGATTGGCGCGGCGACGGCCATCTGCAGCAACATCATCCAGAAAATCAGCTATCAGTCGTACAACATCGGCGCCCGCGCATTCCAGGTGAAAGGCTCGATAGGGCTGATTGAAGTCGATGCCGGCATGCGCGTGCAGGATGCCATCTCTGCCGCCGACCGCGCTTGCCGGGAAGCCAAGAGAGCGCACAATGAACATATCGTGGTGTATCAGAAGAATGCGCCGGTATTCCGCGAGCGGCTGGAAGAGCTGAGCCTGATCGAGAGGTTGGGCGGCGAGTTCCTGCCGACCGGCCTGTTTGTCGAAATGCAGCCGATCATGTCGCTGCGCGAACCGGAAGCTTCGCTCAATTTTGAAGTGCTGCTGCGGCTGCGCGACGCCGACAACAAGGTGGTGCCGGCAACCAAGGTAATCGCGGCGGCGGAAGAAAACGGCAACATCGCCGTGATCGACCGCTGGGTCATGAGTACAGTGCTGGAATGGCTGGCGCAGCACCAGGCGCAACTGCCGCTGACAAAATTCGTCTGCGTGAATTTGAGCGGAGCTTCGCTCAACGATGAAAAATTCATCCAGGATATTTTCGTGATCCTGGGCCGCCATCCGCAAGTGGTGCCGATGTTATGCATTGAAATCACCGAAAGCGTGGCGTTGCACGACCTCGAACATACCAGCCGCATCATCCAGCGCTTGCAGGCCCTGGGAGCCAAGATCGCGCTGGACGACTTCGGCGCCGGTTATACCTCGTTTACCTACCTGAAGAGCTTGTCGGCAGACGCCTTGAAAATAGACGGAGCGTTCATTCAAAGCATGAACAAGCATCCTGCCAACGAGGCGATCGTCGAAGCCATCGTCGAACTGGCGCGCAACCTGGGCATGAAGAGCATCGCCGAATGGGTGGAGGATTGCGCCATGATCGAAGCGCTGGCGAAACTGGGAGTCGACTACGTGCAGGGTTATATCGTGGCTAAGCCGCAGTCGCCGCAGGCGATACTGGAGGCCAGTTCCGCCGCCAGCTTCATCACCGATCCGGCCCTGGCGCGTTTTGTGGCGAGCCGGCGCGTCGATGGCCGCGCTTGGGTCGGAGCAGGTGACGACTTGCCGCCGGCAGGATTGCATTAAGGCCCCGTTTGCTCTGTGGAAGCGATGGTATGATTTCGATTTCATGACGCATTTATGAACGCTGCAATTTCCGGTTTTTCCCTCGGTCTTTCGCTTATCCTCGCAATCGGCGCACAAAATGCCTTTGTCCTTAAACAGGGACTCAAGCGCGAACACGTTTTCCTGGTCTGCCTGACTTGCGCCGCTTCCGACGCCATCCTGATCTTGCTGGGCGTAATGGGACTGGGTGTCATCATCGAGCAGGCGCCATGGCTGATGCCCGTCATGCGCTACGGCGGCGCGGCTTTCCTGCTGGTGTATGGGGCCAGGAGCTTCATCACCGCCTGGCGTTCATCCGACGTGCTGCTGCAGGCCGAACATGTCAAAGGCGCTTTGCTGCCAACCCTGCTGACCTGCGCCGCGCTGACCTGGCTTAATCCGCACGTCTACCTGGATACGGTGCTGCTGATCGGCTCGATTTCGACCCAGTTTCCCGGCCAGGAGGGTTGGTTCGCCACCGGTGCGATGCTGTCTTCGTTTGTCTTCTTTTTCTCGCTGGGTTATGCCGCTGCCTGGCTCAGGCCGATCTTTGCCAAGCCGGTCTCGTGGCGCGTGCTGGAAGTGGTGGTCGGCATCACGATGTGGGCAATCGCCTATAAGCTGCTGAGTGAATAAGGCGTACAGCCGGCTTGCTCGGCCGGGAGGGTAAAATAGCGGCTGGCGCCGAGATTGCGCCGTTTATTCATTAGCGGACCGAGAATATCATGAGCGCGACACTGAAACACATCGTATTCTGGAAACTGAAAGAACATGCCGAAGGCGCCGACAAGGCCAGCAACGCGCTGCAGCTGAAAGCCTTGCTGGACAGCTGCGCCGGTATCGTGCCAGGCATGCTCAGGTTCGAAACCGCGATTGCCCAGCCGGGGCTGGAGGCGACTTACGACGTCGTGCTGAATTCGGAATTCGCCTCGGCGGCGGCACTGGAGGCTTACCAGAACCACCCGGCGCACGTGGCGATCAAGCCGTTTTTCGGCGCGGTGCGGGAGTCGCGCCAATGCATGGATTACCTTAGCTGACGGCGGCCATGTTTCCTTCGCATATTTTCCCTATCGATAACCCCTTCCTGACCTACCTCGGCGTCGAGTTCGTCGAGATGGGCGAGGGCGCGGCCGAGCTGGCTTTGACTTTGCAGCCGCATCATATGAACAGCTGGCAAGTCACCCATGGCGGAGTATCGATGACGATGCTGGACGTAGTCATGGCGCTGGCCGGCCGTTCGCTCTATCCGCAGGCCGAAGCGGCGGTTACGGTGGAAATGAAAACCAGTTTCCTGCAGCCGGCCGGGCAAACCGGCGCACGCATCGTCGCCAAAGGCCGCGCCTTCCATCGTTCCACCACCATGTGTTTCTGCGACGCCGAACTGTGGCACGGCGATCATCTGGTGGCCAAGGCAATGGGCACATTCAAATATCTCAGGCATCATCGGGCCGCGCTGAAAATCAAGCCGGGCTGAAGCAGCAGACATGGACCAGAAAAACATGAAATTTCACCTGACGGTAGACAACTGGGCGGCGCAGAAAACCGACGCCCGCGCAGTGCGTTTCGACGTATTCGTGATCGAGCAGAAAATCCCGGTCGAGCTGGAGTGGGACGATATGGATGAACACTGCCTGCACGCCGTTGCCTATAACGAAGCCGGTTATGCGATAGGCACCGGCCGCCTGCTGCCGGATGGTCATATCGGCCGCATGGCGGTGCGTGCCGCCGGGCGCGGCCAGGGCGTGGGCGCAGCCATCCTGCAGGCCTTGATGGCGCAGGCGCGGCAACGCGGCGATGGCGAGGTGGTGCTGAACGCACAGGCCCAGGCCGAGGCGTTTTACGGACGCTACGGTTTCAGCCGCGACGGCGAAGAATATTACGAAGCCGGGATTGCGCACATCTGCATGCGCCACGTATTTGCCTAGGCAGTCACCAGCTCGGAGCGTCGTTACCTAAGGGTACGGATGGCCGGCTCCAGCGCGCCGGCGTCAGCGACAATTTTCCTGCATGACTCACTGCGGTCAGCCGGCCGAAACCGGATTCGCTGTGTTCAAGCAGATCCTGGATCTGTTCGAATTCAACCTCAGCCGCCGCCAGGCCATTCTCGACCCTTCCGAGCTGGCGCCGTCATGGCGCCGGCCGCCATCAGGTAGCCGGCGGCATGGTCCAGCACCTGCATCGGCAGCGGTTTCGGCTTGTCGCTGTGTGCAGCCTGCGCTTCGGCATGGTTGAAGCCGCTGGCGGTCTGCACCAGCGAATCGAAGCCGCGGCGCTCGGCCCACGGCCCGACATGGCCGTACGCCGATAACGACACGTACACGATGCCAGGATGTTTTTTTGCCGCCGCTTCCGGACCGAATCCGAGTGCATCGAGGCCGCCCGGGCGGTAGCCTTGTACGAAGATGTCCGTGTCATGCAGCAAGCGGCTCAGCGTCCGATGGTCGTCGGCTTGCCGCAAGTCGAGCTGGCATGAGCGTTTGCCGCGCCCGGTGTCGATCACCAGCGGCCCGATCGCCGGCAGTTGCGGCGCCGTCACCAGCAAGACGTCGCGCCGTGCGCCGCCAGCGTGCGGCCGCAGACCGGC
Organism: Collimonas fungivorans; assembly: GCF_001584145.1. Lineage (NCBI taxonomy): Bacteria > Pseudomonadati > Pseudomonadota > Betaproteobacteria > Burkholderiales > Oxalobacteraceae > Collimonas > Collimonas fungivorans. The sequence continues at coordinate 2,437,007 of NZ_CP013232.1, forward strand.
CCGGCGATGATGCGGGTCAGGTCGAGCACCCGTACCCCATCCAGCGGCCGCTGTTCTATCGCAGCGGGCAAGGCGCGCGGCGCGGCATCGCCGATTTTTTCTATGGTCAGCAGCGGCAGCGCTTGCACTGCCTGACCCTGTGGATGACGGTCCCATTCCTCGAATGAACGCATGGCGGTGACTACCAGGCGGGTAGCGGCGGCGGCTTCCTCGAAATCCTCGGCAGTCCAGCTTTGCAGGGCCTGCTGCACGCTCTCAACCGTATGTTCGCATTGCAGCAAGCGCAGCACGCCGTCTCGATGGTGCGGAAAATTGGTGTGCAGGCGCAGCCATTTGCCGTCGCCGCAACGGTAAGTGCCGGCGATCTTGTCCCAGATTTCGTCGCTGCGGGCGCCGTCGACCCGGAAGTAGCGCTCGCTGCGGAACTCGGCCGCAGCGTGGCGCATGTCGACGCTTACCTGTTGCTGTTGCTGGCTGCGCAACTGCCACAGCTGCGCAGCCGACAGGGCCGCCGCCGCAATGCTGGACTGGGCCGCGGCGCCAACCGCGAACGAGGACGGCAAGACCGGGTCGCCGCCGCTCAGCGACAGCTGCGCCAGCGCGCCATCCGGCTGACCGAGGGTACGCCACAACTGCTGCATGATATTGGATGGAGACAACGCGGACGGCAGCAACATGTTCTGCTCCTTGAATATAGGGCGGCGAGCGGCGCCGCCGTTGTCACGGCATAGGCATCAGCGCGAACAGCGCGATTCGGATGGCGATGCCGGATGGGTGTGTATCGGCGAAGAAGGGCAAAACGGCGGCGCCACCCGTTCATGCAGCATGGCGCTGCCGTTGGCTTTGATCCGAACCAGGGTAGAGGCGCGCGTGCCGTAGTCGGGCGACTGGATGAATACCGCCGACAGCACACGCTCCAGTTCGACGCCGACGCCGGTCGACGGCAGCCTGCAATCGCCGGCGCGGGTAGTGTCGCTCAGCATGTCGAAGAAGCAGGCGTCGGGCGCGCCCTGGCACAGCAGGCTGGCGAACTGCGCCTTGGTGCGCACCACCTTGGGCCAGCAGCCGTCCAGCGAGGCGTTCGACAGGCCATAGATGCCGGCAGGCAGCGGCTGGCCGTTGCGAGCGTCATCCAGGTGCTTGTTCGAATACCAGATCAGGTCCTTGCCGTCGCCGACCAGCAGGTTGAAGCCGTTATATTTCGCGGCGTCGCCGGAAATTTCCGCAACGTATTCGGCCGCCGTCTTTTGGCTGCCGAGGAAATCCGACACCAGTGTGCCGCGGGTGGGCGCATCGGTGCGCCGTTCCGCCGGCGCTCGCACGTTGGTGATGGCGGCAAAGCGCCCGCCGCGGGTGATGCCGATCCAGGTGCCGCCATCCTGCAGGTCGCGCCCGGCGTAGATGCCGGGACGGTCTTCCCACCAGCCGGCCGGCGCGGTTGGGCGCGCATAGAATTCATCGCGGTTGGCGGCGGCTATCAAAGGGGAGCCAGGAATCACTTGCCACGCAAAAACGATCAAGCACATGATGAAATATTCACAAAAAATTCAGTACGACGGGGACCATCGATCAAGGCCGCGAGGCCGTGTTCGGCAACCGCCTGATCGATTATTTTCGTAAAATCCGGCGGCACCGAAGAATACACCTCCATCCAGGTGTGATGTTCATCCTTGATTTCGGGACTGCGTTTGAGGGCGGTGGCGATCTGGTATTGCAGCGACAGCCCGGCTAGCATTTTTGCCGCCGCCTGGTCGAACTGCTGGGCGTTGCCGGCAGCCACACGGTAATAGATGTAGAGATCGGAGCTCATCTTGCGCTTACGCCGACAATTCGGCGTCGGTGACATCGACGATGGAATAGGGCAGTGCCTGGAACTGCAGTTGCGGACCGGCGGTCGAACCCAGGTGCACCGTGCCGCTCTCCAGGGCGGCCAGCTTGATTTCCAGCAGGCAGCGGCTGCTGCCTGCGCTGTCGGCTTCGGCATTGACGATCATGCCGCAGGGCTGGTCCGGATCGGCGCTGGAAAAGACTTCGGCGCCGGCAGCGATACCGGTGGCGGCAACGCTGGCCAGCACCGCACGGCGCTTGAGCTTGCCCAGGTACTGGCTGCGCGCGACGATTTCCTGCCCCGGATAACAGCCTTTCTTGAAATTGACGCCGCCGATCACTTCAAAATTGATCATTTGCGGCACAAACTGTTCTTGCGTCGGCAAGGTGATTTGCGGCACGCCGGCCAGGATGTCGTCCAGGCGCCAGGCGGACGCCGCGACCGGCTGCAGGCTCTTGCTCAGTTGCGGCCAGGCGGCGATGGCAATCTCGGGGCTGGCGATCCATTGATAACGCGGTGCAGAACCTGCATTGGCGACGCGGATCAGGGTGCCATGTTCGTTATCGACCTTGGCATAGGGTTCAGCCGGCAAGGCCGGGAACCAGGGCGCCAGCGTAGCGCCGGCGGCATTGCCCGCCAAGCCGAGGATGACTTGTGCATCGGAGACGTCGGCCGGCTTGGCTTTGGCGCGCATGACAAACATTTGCAGGCGCTTCTGGATCGCCGCCTGCAAGCTGCGCGGCAATTGGAGCAGGATGCTGTCGCCGCTCTTCCATATCAGGAAGGTCGCCAGCAAGCGTCCTTTCGGCGAGCAGTAGCCGGCCAGCCGGGCTTGTCCGGCAGCCAGGTTCTGGACATCGTTGGTAAGCTGGGTATGCAGGAAACTGGCGGCATCTTCGCCGGTGAACGCGATCAGGCCGAGATCGGTCAGCGGCGCAACAAAAGACGCGCCAGCAGCGGCCGTCGCGGGCAGCGCGTCGAACGATTGCTGTTGTGCAAAATCCAGCCAGGTACTTGTCATTTCATTCATAAATTGTAGGCATTCCCGAAACAGCGATTATCATATTGGGTTGATTATAGAGATGTCGCAAAAAAAGCGTTGGAGTCGGCCGTTTTTGCGGGATGCATGGAAACCAATCGGAGCGGACCGGTCTTGTTTAAAAAACTATTGTTGAGCGTGATCTTGTTGGGCGGTGCGGCCGCCGGCGGCGTGGCTTACTGGGCGCAGCAGCCGATTTTCGAGTCCGGTCCGGTGCGGCCGTTTACGATCAAGCCAGGCAGCACTTTGGCCAGTTCGGCGCAGCAGATTGAGGAAGCCGGGGTCGGCGTCAATCCCCAGTTGCTGGAATTGCTGGCGCGGGTGACCGACAAGGGCAGCAAGCTGAAAGCCGGCAGCTATGAACTGAAGCCGGGCGCCACGCCGCTGCGTTTGCTGACGCAACTGGTGCGCGGCGAGTTTGCGCAGGAATCGCTGACCGTGATTGAAGGCTGGACTTTCCGCCAGATGCGCCAGGCGGTGGCGGCGCAGCCGGCGCTGAAACACGATACTGCGGCGCTGTCTGACGTCGAACTGCTGGCAAAAATCACGCCCGATTACACCATGCCGGAAGGTTTGTTCTTCCCGGATACCTATCTGTTTGCCAAAGGATCGAGCGACCTGCAGGTATACAAGCAGGCGCACAGCCTGCTGATCAAGCGCCTCACCCAGGGTTGGGAGGGGCGCGACACCTCGTTGCCGTACAAGACGCCGTATGAAGCCCTGATCATGGCCTCGATCGTGGAAAAAGAGACCGGCAAGCGCGCCGACCGCAGCACGATTGCCGGCGTGTTCATCAACCGCCTCAAGATCGGCATGCTGCTGCAGACCGACCCGACCGTGATCTACGGCATGGGCGATCAATACCAAGGCACTATCCGCAAACGCGACCTGACCACCGACACACCTTACAACACCTATACCCGTGCCGGCCTGCCGCCGACGCCGATCGCCTTGCCGGGCGCGGAATCGATCAGCGCCGCCATGCATCCGGCGCAGACCGACGCCCTGTATTTTGTCGCGCGCGGCGACGGCAGCAGCCATTTCTCCAATAACCTGGGTGAACATAACCAGGCGGTCAATCAATATCAGCGATAATTGGCATATTCGGGACATTCGGCAACCCAACAGATAAGGCAATGGCAAAATTCATCACATTTGAAGGCATAGACGGCGCCGGCAAGTCGACCCACATCGCTTTTGTCGCCGACTTGCTGCGTGCACAGGGCCAGCAGGTCGTCACCACCCGCGAACCGGGCGGCACGACGCTGGGCGAAGCGCTGCGCGAAGTATTGCTGCACCAGAAAATGCACCTGGAAACCGAGGCGATGCTGATGTTCGCCGCCCGCCGCGAACACCTGGCGCAGGTGATAGAACCGGCGCTGGCGCGCGGCGACTGGGTCATCTCGGACCGCTTCACCGACGCCACCTTCGCCTACCAGGGCGGCGGCCGGCAACTGCCGCTGGCCAAGCTGGAAGCTTTGGAGCAATGGGTGCACCCGCATTTGCAGCCGGACCTGACCCTGTTGTTCGACGTGCCGCTGGAAGTGGCGCGCACGCGCCTGGATGCGACTCGCACGCTGGACAAGTTCGAACAGGAAAAGGCGGATTTTTTCGCCGCCACGCGCGCCGAATACTTGCGCCGTGCTGCGCAGTTTCCTGAACGTTTCCGCGTCATCGATGCGACCCGGACGATCGCCGAAGTCCAACAAGAGCTGACGCAAATCATTTCAAGCCTGCCAAGCCAGTCCGGCGGCAAGCAATGAGCAACTCCTTGTTCCCGTGGCAGGACGGCGTCTGGCAGCAGCTGCAGCAGATGCGCGCGCGCCTGCCGCACGCGATTCTGTTCCATGGCGCCGAAGGCATAGGCAAGACCGTGTTCGCCGAGCAGTTTGCGCAATCGCTGCTGTGCGAACAGCCGCAGGCGGACGGCCATGCCTGCGGTGTGTGCGGTTCCTGCGGCTGGTTCATGCAATACAACCATCCGGACTACCGGCGTGTACGGCCTGAGATTCTGGACGGCGAGGATGCTGCCGAGGGCGATGGCGCGGAGGATGGCGACAGCAAGGGGAGTACAAAGTCAGCTGCCAAGTCGGCCAAGGCGCCGTCCAAGGAAATCAAGATCGATCAGATCCGCGCCTTGTCCGGCTTCATGAATATCTCGACCCACAGGCAAGGACAGCGGGTGGTCCTGCTGTATCCGGCCGAAGCGCTGAATACCGCTGCCGCCAACGCCTTGCTCAAGACACTCGAAGAACCGCCGCCGAACACGGTGTTCCTGCTCAGTTCAAACAGCCTGGACCGGCTGCTGCCGACTATCTTGTCGCGCTGTCGCAAATTTGCCATGCCGTTGCCGTCGCAGGAGCAGGCCATGGCCTGGCTGCGCCAGCAAGAGGTCAAGGATGCCGATCTCTGGCTGGCCGAACAGGGCGGGGCGCCGCTGACTGCTTATGCGCAGTCGCAAAGCGAAGGACGCGAGCTGATCGACGAGTTTTTGCAGCATCTGGCCAAGCCCGGCATAGACGGCGCCCTGAAATGCGCCGAACATTTGCAGAAAACCCGGTCGCCGAGCTGGTGGGCTGGCAGCAGCGCTGGCTGTACGATCTGTTTTCCTTTAAATTAAGCGGCACAATCCGGTATTATCCTCGTTATGAAAAAGTGTTTGCAGGATTGGCTGCCAAAGTTGAAACCGGCGCCTTGCTGCGGGCCCTGAAAAGCAGCAACGAGCGCCGTGCAGTCGCAGAACACCCCTTGTCGGCGCGACTCTTCATCGAAGAGATGCTGCTCGATTACGCCGCAATGTTTGCTTGAGTTCTGAGCTTGAGTTTGAGGATGAAGATGGCAGAAAACACTACAATTAGCACCACAATCCCGGCTGAACCGGTCAAACTGTCCCGGCCTTCGGTCTTGTCGCTGGTGATCAAGGAAAAATCGGCCCTGTACGCTGCGTACATGCCGTTCCTGACCAATGGCGGCATCTTTGTGCCGACCAACAAGAGCTATCATCTGGGCGATGAAATCTACCTGATCCTGAGCTTGATGGACGACGGTACCAAATATCCGATCGCCGCCAAGGTGGCGTGGATTACGCCGAAGAACGCCAATAACAACAAGGCGCAGGGAGTCGGCGTGCATTTCCCGGACGACGACAGCGGCCAGCGCCTGCGCAAGCGGATCGAAGAAGTGCTCGGCTCAGCTTTGGGTTCGGCGCGTCCCACTCATACTTATTAAATTATTAAAGCTGGTTAATTAATGCTGGTTGAGCCAGCAACATCTCGATGAATCAAACCAACTACAGTTTCAGGATCGCCGGCCAGCAGGATTTGCCGGCTATCGTCGCTATCTATAACAGCACCGTTGCCTCGCGCGAGGTGACCGCCGATACCGAACCGGTCTCGGTGGCGTCGCGCCAGGCCTGGTTTGATCATCACAACGCCGAACGCCGGCCGCTGTGGGTGGTGGAACAGCAGGGCGCGGACGGCCAGCCGGCCATCCTGGGCTGGCTGTCGTATTCCGATTTTTATGGCCGCCCGGCCTATGCCGGCACCGCCGAACTGTCGATCTACATCCATGAAGACGCGCGCGGCAAGGGCATGGGCCGTTATTTGCTGGGAGTGGCGATCGAGCGTGCTCCGAGCTTCGGCGTGCATACCTTGCTGGGTTTCGTGTTCGGCCATAACCAGCCGAGCCTGAAATTGTTCGACGCCTTCGGTTTCGAGCGCTGGGCCAACATGCCGCGCGTCGCCACGCTGGACGGCATCGAGCGCGATCTGGTGATCCTGGGCAAGCGCGTAGCTTAATTCGTTTTAGCAGCTGGTCCGACGTCAATTTCTACCGGTGCTAAAGTACCGGCTTTCTCCTATTTTGTTTCGAGTTGCTCATGTCACGCACCCTGGTCCTGGCCTCCAATAACGCCGGTAAGTTAAAAGAATTCAGCTCTTTGCTGGCGCAGATCGACTTTGAGGTCCGCCCGCAAGGCGAATTCAATGTTCCGGAAGCGGAAGAGCCGTACCTGACGTTTGTCGAAAACGCCCTTGCCAAGGCGCGCCACGCTGCGCGCCTGACCGGCTTGCCGGCGCTGGCCGACGATTCCGGCGTTTGCGTCAACGCCCTGAGCGGCGCGCCCGGCGTACTGTCGGCGCGTTACGCCGGCGAACCGAAATCCGATGCGGAAAACAACCGCAAGCTGGTCGCCGACCTGGCGCCGCACGCCGACAAATCGGCCTATTATTATTGTGTGCTGGTATTCGTGCGCCATGCCGACGATCCGCAGCCGGTGATCGCCGACGGCCGCTGGAACGGCGTCATCATCGATGAGCCGCGCGGCGCCGGCGGTTTCGGCTACGACCCGTATTTCCTGCTGCCGGAGCAGGGCAAGACCGCGGCTGAATTCAGCGCCGCCGAAAAGAACGCCATTTCGCACCGTGGCCAGGCGCTGCGTGCCTTGGTTGAAAAACTGCGATGATCCCGATCAAACCGATAGGCATGCCGGGGCAAGCTAAAAGCCAGGCTGCCGGTTCTGCCAACAAAGCACCGTCCGCCGCCGCCCAGGCCGCGCTGGCGTATCTGCAACCGGGCGCGCTCAACCTGAGCGCCTTGCCGCCGCTGTCGCTGTATATCCATTTCCCGTGGTGCGTGAAAAAATGCCCATACTGCGATTTCAATTCGCATGAAGCCAAGGGCGGTTTTCCGGAAGAAGAGTACCTGGCGGCTTTGCGCCTCGACCTGGAAGCGTCGCTGCCGCTGATCTGGGGCCGCAAGATCTATACGATCTTTATCGGCGGCGGCACGCCCAGCCTGATGTCGGCGGCCGGGCTGGATCGCCTGATGTCGGATGTGCGTTCCCTGCTGCCGCTGGACGGCGCCGCCGAAATCACGATGGAAGCCAATCCCGGCACTTTCGAGGTTGAGAAATTCAAGTCCTACCGCAACAGCGGCATCAATCGCCTGTCGATCGGCATCCAGAGCTTCAACGGCCGCCACCTGCAGGCGCTGGGCCGCATCCACGACGACGGCGAAGCGCGCCGCGCGGTCGAGATCGCCCATGCGACTTTCGACAATTTCAACCTCGACCTGATGTATGCCTTGCCGTCGCAAACGCTGGAAGAGGCGCGGCAGGACGTGGCCACCGCCATCGGCTTTGCGCCGCCGCACCTGTCGCTATACCACCTGACGCTGGAGCCGAACACCTATTTCGCCAAGTATCCGCCGGTAGTACCGGACGACGACGCCAGCGCTGAAATGCAGGACATGATCAGCGCCCAGACCAGCGCCGCCGGCTACGGTCATTACGAAGTGTCGGCCTACGCCCAGGCCGGTCGCCAGGCGCGCCACAACCTGAACTACTGGCAGTTCGGCGACTACCTCGGCATCGGCGCCGGCGCCCATTCCAAGCTGTCGTTCCCGCACCGCGTGATCCGCCAGATGCGCTACAAGCAGCCCAAGGCTTACCTGGAGCACAGCCGCCTGGGTAATGTAGTGCAGGAAGAAACCGAAATCGGCCGCGACGACCTGGGTTTTGAATTCATGCTCAATGCGCTGCGCCTGAACAACGGCTTTGAAGTGAACCTGTTCAGCGAACGCACCGGACTGACCCTCAATACGATAGAAAAATCCTTGAACCAGGCTGAAGCCAAAGGCTTGCTGTACCGCGATCACAAGATCATCCGGCCGACCGAACTGGGCCGGCGCTTCCTGAACGACCTGCAGCAGGTGTTTCTGCTGGATTGAGCTGTTTTCCTGCTCAATCTAGGTGAATTCGAGGAAAAAGCGCGTCAGGTATCGTTAATTTTCTGCAAAATTGGTATAATTGCGGCCTCCTAGGAAGTGTGGCCGAGTGGTTGAAGGCACTAGTCTTGAAAACTAGCGACGGTTTATCCCGTTCGTGAGTTCGAATCTCACCGCTTCCGCCAGAATTCATTGGTAAGTCATTGGTTTATAAGAGGTGTTTTTGTGACTTCAATGACTTACCCATTTTTTTACCCGTCAATGAATTGTTGGTCTTCAATCCATCAAGTCTGTAGCAAATCCATTTAGCTCTTTAAGCTCCATCTTGTGTATCTTTCTCCTGACCTCATTGGCTTGGGAAACTCCGACCTGCTCTTTAGCCAAAGCCAGCAAGTCGAAACGCCAATCCCTGGAATATCTGATACTTGCTATACGCGAAGCAGTAAGTATTTTACTAGCTCAAATGCACTGTATTTATAGACAGTATATTTGATTTGCAAAATCTGCCTTGGGCAATAAAAATACATCAGAGTCAGTTTCGCAAGGTTGATCTGTGGCAAGCTTACTCAGTTATTTCTACGGATCAATTGGCATCAAATAAGCCTATGGTGAGCAATTGTGCAATCGAAAATTATACAAAACCTGATGTTTGCCTTTGCCTGAAAATTTTATGCGTCTGAAAACAATCACGATTTCCATCGCTGTAAGTTTGCTCACTGCGGCTTGTATTACGCCATTGAACAACGTAGTAATAACAAAAGCCAAGACCAAGCCATCTACCTGTGGACGCCCCCGCTATCCGCGAGCCTCTTTGGTTGCCAATGAAACCGGAGTTGTAGACGTGAGCCTGCATGTCTCCAAAGAAGGGCGGGTTATAGAAACAAAAATCGTGAGTTCTAGTGGATATAAAAGGTTGGATTCAACAGCTGCTGACGCAATGAGAGCGTGCGAATTTGTATCTGCCACAGAGAATGGGGTGGCGGTTGATTCGTGGGTGACGATGAGATGGATATGGAACACTAAATAAAAACGGTGAATGCCGATACTGTCTACTTGATTGACGTGGATTGCAGACATCATCAGTCAACTAGGTCCTCCCGGCCAGCTTATTGACCTGAACGCTGGCGTGAAATATCCCTGTCACATCTTTCGGCTATCGTCGACGTTTAATCCACTCTGGATAACTTCGTATGACAGCGTCGCGAGCTCATTTATTGTCCGCAGTTTTTACCAAGACTGCAAAAGGCCGTGAGGAAATTGCGCAGCGCACATTTGGTTTATCGGCCCGCCAGCGTAGCATTCTCATCGTGATGGATGGAACGAAGAATCTGGATGCGCTGAAGGGAGTAATGCCGCAGAATGAATTGGACGATATCGTTTCTGTCCTGTCAACACATCTTTTTATCACTTTGTCAGGGGCAGAGCTCAAAGAGGTGCAAGAGATTTCTGTTGGAAAATCTTTCGGATATGCTCCGTTTTCCGCGCAAGAATCAATCGGCGTTACGCCGCGACGAGCAGAAAATACGCTGACTCAAGATGATGCCAAAATCAGAGAAATCAAAGATTTCATGACCACGACGGCGCACACGTATCTCGGTTTACTTGCGGCTGATCTCATACAACAGATTGAACGCGCTAAAACATCTACCTCATTGAGGACAGTCGTTGGGCAATGGCACATGGCCTTACGCGGCTCCAAGCACGGGAATCGGTTTGCTGGTCCGTATCTTGACCAAGTCTCCGCAGCTCTGGCTGCGAATGAAGAGTAACTTCGTCTGGATTGCTTACTCAATAAGACGAATCAAGTCGTACGAAAATCAAGGTTTGGCATCGGAAGCGACGGCTTCCGCAACCGCTTGCAAATGTTCCAGCAACTTGATGGCCGCCGACAGCTGCTGCTTGTCTACATCGGCCAGCAGCTCTTTGCGGAAAGCATCCGCTTCCGCTTTCACCTTGCCGTATAACTGCTGGCCAGCCTTGGTCAGCACCACCAGCTTGACGCGCCGGTCGTGCGGCGACGGCTCGCGCACCACCAATTCCAGCTTCACCAGGCGGTCAATCGTCGCTACCATCGAAGCCGCTTCGATGCCGACCCGGTTCGCCAGCTCGATCTGCGACAGCGGTTCGCCGGCCTTGGCCGCGACCGCGACGGCAGTCCAGCTGGCCTGGCTCAATCCCAGGTATTTAAGGCGCCGGTCGACAGCCAGCTTCCAGGCGCGCGCCGTGTTATGCAGGGCGCTGGAGAAGTGTTCTTCTAGCGTATTCGAATTCGAAGCCATCTAATTTCTGGTTGCCTGTTTAATTGCACAGTCTAGCAGAATGCGCCGGCGCGCCGCCCCCTGATCATGTCCGGCGGCCTTGCCTCGATTCACGAAAAGAAATCTTAAAAGGCTTGTTTTCCATAAAAAAGCACACTACAATTTTAGTTAGATAACTAATGATTAGTTGTATTATTATTAGGATTGAAATTGTTGACCTTGGAAGAACGTTTCACGGCAGCGCTGCATAATGCGGCCCGCTGCTGGCGCCAGGCACTGGATCGTCACCTCAAATCCCTGGGTGTAGGGCAGGCCGGCTGGATGGCGATTGCCATGATTGCCAAGGCCGGGCAGCCGCAGTCGCAAACCGAGTTGGCGAACAAGCTCGGGGTTGAAGATCCGACCATGATGTCGATGATAGACCGGCTGGTGAAAGCAGGATTGGTGGTGCGCCAGCCGTCGGCAACCGACCGCCGCGTCAAGCTGGCGGTGCTGACCGCGGACGGCCTCGCGCTTTACCGCAGGGTGAAAACCGAGGCGGACGCGTTCCGCATCAAGTTCCTGGCGGAGGTCGACAAGGAAACATTGCGCAGCGCCACCGAAATGCTGGAAGCGCTGGATGCGGCGGCGGAGGAAAAGCCATGAGCGGCACGGCGGCCGTAGCCGGGCCTGAAGCCTCCGGAGATCCAATCAATCGCCGCATGATTACGATTTTCATCATGCTGGCGACCATCATCCAGGCGCTGGACGGCACCATCGCCAACGTCGCCTTGCCGCACATGCAAGGCAGCTTGTCGGCATCGCAGGACCAGATTACCTGGGTGCTGACTTCCTACATCGTGGCAGCGGCGATTACCACGCCGCTCACCGGCTGGCTGTGCGACCGTTTCGGCCAGAAGAATATTTTCCTGGTTTCCATTGCCGGCTTTACCGTCGCTTCGATGGCGTGCGGCGTCTCGATGTCGCTGGCGCAGATTGTCGCCGCGCGTTTGCTGCAGGGCGTGTTCGGCGCGGCGCTGGTGCCGCTGTCGCAGGCGGTGCTGCTGGATATCAATCCGCGTGAAAAACATGGTTCAGCGATGGCGGTATGGGGCATGGGCGTGATGATAGGCCCTATCCTCGGTCCGACCCTGGGCGGCTGGCTGACCGACAGCTACAACTGGCGCTGGGTGTTTTTCATCAACGTGCCGATCGGCTCGCTGGCCTTTTACGGCATCTTGAAATACATACGCGCTACCACTGCGGCGCGCCGCATGAGTTTCGACATGTTCGGTTTCGCTACGCTTAGCATCGCCATCGGCGCTTTGCAGATGCTGCTTGACCGCGGCGAGCAGAACGACTGGTTCGCCGCCCGCGAGACCTGGATCGAAGCGATTGTGCTGACGATGAGTTTTTGTTATTTCCTGGCGCATACCGCACTGCGGCCTGCCGGCAAGTCCTTTTTTGATTACCGGTTGCTGAAGAACTCCAATTACGTGACCGGCTTGCTGTTCATCTTCATCGTCGGCCTGGTGCTGTTCGCCACCCGTGCGCTGACGCCGGCTATGCTGCAGGCCCTGATGGGCTATCCGGCGAAAGTCGCCGGCCTGGTGACCGCGCCGAGCGGCTTCGGCACCATGCTGGCGATGCTGGTGGTGGGGCGGCTGGTGGGCAAGGTGGATTTCCGGGTGCTGCTGGCGATCGGCTTTTCCGTCACGGCGTTCTCGCTGTGGCAGATGTCGCGTTACACGCTGGTGCTGTCGCCCAGCGACATCGTCTGGCCGGGCGTGATCCAGGGAATCGGCCTGGGCCTGGTGTTCGTGCCGCTGAGCGCGGCGACGTTTGCCACGCTGACGCCGGAAATGCGCGCCGAAGGCACTGCTATCTACAGCCTGATCCGCAATATCGGCAGCAGTATCGGGATCGCGCTGGTGCAGACTTTGTTGGTGCGCAATACCCAAGTCGCGCACTCGTCGCTGGTGGAGAAAATATCCGGCGCCAGTCCTGCCTACCAGGATGCGATGGTGGCCTCGACCTACAACCTGGCGACGCCAAGCGGCCTGGCGGTGATCAACGACGAGGTCACCCGGCAAGCGTCGATGATCGCCTATGTCAACGATTTCTGGCTGATGCTGATCATGACTTTGCTGGTGATCCCGTTGCTGCTGCTGATCCGTCCGCCAAAAACCAGCATGCCGGTGGCAATGGACCACGCGGCGATGGAGTAAGCGCATGCGCCCACCGTTAACCAAAACCATTCTTCAATTCGGAGAAAAACTCGCTGTGCATATATCGACATTAAAACCGCTTGTCCTGTCGTTGGCGATTGCGCTGGCGGTTGCTGCCTGCGCTACCGTCCCGCCTGACCGCAATACCTATCCGCAGCAGGACCTGGCCAAAGTGCAGCTGGCGTCGGACATCAAGCTGGCCAGCGAAGGCTGGCCGGATAAACAATGGTGGACCCGCTACGGCGATCCGCAGCTCAATCGCCTGGTGACGCAAGCGCTGGCTGCCAGCCCGACGCTGGAAATCGCCGCCGCCCGCATCGACTCGGCGCGCACCACACTGGCGTTCAACCGCGCCGACAAGGGCGCTAACGTCAATCTGAATGTAGAAGGAACTCGCCAGCGCTATTCCAGCAACGGCCTGTTTCCGGCGCCGATAGGCGGCGCTTATTACACTGAAGCGATAGTGCAGGTGCAAGCCAGTTATGACTTCGACTGGTGGGGCAAACACCGGGCACAGATCGCCGCCGCGCTGGGCGAGGTGAATGCGCAGCGGGCCGACTATGCGCAGGCGGAACAGTTGCTGGCCGCCGCTACTGCGCAAAGCTACTTCAGCCTGCAAGGCGGCTGGGCCCGGCTGGCAAACCTGCGTCAGACAATCGTCACCCAAACCGACATCGTTGCCGATACTGCCAGGCGCGTTGCGCACGGGTTGGTGGCGATAGACCAGCAGCGCATGGCGGAGAGCGAACTCGGCACCCTGAACAAGCAGGCCGCGCAACTCGAGGCGCAGACAGCTGCCGAGCGTGAAGCGCTGCGCGCACTGGTGGCCGGCGACAGTAATGCACTGGCCGACCTCAAGCCGCAGCAGCTGACCGGAATCCGACACGCGCTGCCGGCCCGGCTGGGCATGGAACTGCTGGCGCGCCGGCCGGACTTGCAGGCAGCACACTGGCGGGTGGAAGCATCGCTGAGCCGGATCGAAGCAACCCAGGCGGCGTTTTACCCCGACATCAACCTGAGCGCTTCGGCCGGGCTGGATTCGATTTCCATGGGTAATTTGCTGAGTGCGGCCAGCCGCACCCTGTTCCTGGGTCCGACCTTGTCGCTGCCGCTGTTTGACAGCAAGCGCCTGGATGCGCGCATCGAGTCTTCCCGTTCCGAGCGCAACGGACTGATCGCTGACTATAACCAGAGCGTGCTGAACGCGGTGCGCGACGTGGCGCAGCAGGCCATCAGCGTGCGCGGCCTGGAGAGCCAGATCGGCCGCCAGGACGAGGTGATGCGGGCCAGCCGCGACCTGCTGCAAACCGCGCAGGCAAAGTTCAGGCAGGGGCTGGCCGATCGCAACGCGGTGCTGAACGCCGGTTTGTCCTTGTCGCGGCAAGAAGATGAAAACCTGCAGCTGCACAGCCAGCAGTTGCTGGCGGAGGTGTCGCTGATCAAGGCCCTGGGCGGCGGTTACCGCATCGACAGCGCTGCCCATGACGCGGCACTTACTCGGATCTCAAAATAAAACGGAACATTCGCAATGACCACAGTTACTCAAGACTTACCCAATTCCCGCAAACGCAAGCTCGTATTGCTGGGCATGACCCTGGTGTTCATCCTGATCGGGATCGCTTACGCCATCTATTACGTGCTGGTGTTGTCGAAAGAGATGGATACCGACAACGCTTACGTCGGCGGCAACCTGGTCAACCTGACTTCGCAGGTGTCGGGCAACGTGCAGGAAATCCGCGCCGATGAAACCCAGATGGTGCAAGCCGGTGCGGAACTGATCAAGCTTGATCCTATCGATGCCGACGTCGCGTTGAGCCAGGCCGATGCGCGCCTCGGCACGACAGTGCGGCAGTTGCGCGAACGCTACTCGAATGTGGCGCAGTACGATGCCACCATAGAGCAGCGCAAGCTGGTCCTGCAGGATGCCGGCGACGACCTGGCGCGCCGCCTGCCGCTGGCGGCAGATCACACCGTGTCCGGCGAAGACGTCGCCCATGCGCGGCAAGCCGTAGCCAACGCCAAGGCCTCGCTTGAGGTGGCGATCAAGCAGGCGGATGCGAATCGCGCCGGGATAGCCGGCGTCAGCCTCGAACAGCATCCCGGCATATTGGCGGCCAAGGCCGATTTTGTGCAGGCCTGGCTTGCCGTGCGGCGCAACGCGATATTGGCGCCGGTGGCGGGTTATGTGGCAAAACGCAGTGTGCAGGTCGGCAACCGGGTCACGCCAGGCACTGCCATGATGTCGATCGTGCCGCTGGACCAGTTATGGGTGGATGCCAATTTCAAGGAATCCGAACTCAGGGACATCCGCGTCGGCCAGAGCGCCAGCATAGAAGCCGATGTGTATGGCGGCAAAGTGGTTTACCACGGCAAGGTGCTGGGCTTGTCGGCCGGCACCGGCAGCGCCTTCTCGCTGCTGCCGGCGCAGAATGCGACCGGCAACTGGATCAAGGTGGTGCAACGGGTGCCGGTGCGGATTTCGCTGGATGCCGGTGAGCTGGAAAAACACCCGTTACGGGTGGGGCTGTCGACTGTCGTCACGGTCGACGTCAGTCGTACGGATGGCCCGATGCTGGGAATGGCCATGCCAGCAGCGCCTGTGTATTCCACAAAGACGCTGAGCCAACCGGTGCCGGAGGCGGAAGCCGCGGCGGATGCAATCGTCAAGAAAAACCTGGCCAGGTAAGGCCGGCCGCAGCGGCGCCGATGGCCCAATTAATTCAAGGAGGAATGAAAATGAATCCTCAACATCAATCCAAGCTGGCAGGCGATCTGCCGCAAATCGCCGATGAAGCGCTTCTGTATCCGGAAGAAAAGATCGGCGTCAGCAAAATCGAGGTGAAGCAGGCAAGCATGCAGTTGACGGCCATTCTCGGCGGTTTTGTCGAGGTAGATCGGCTACTGCTGGCCTGGGGCGCAAAAACCGACGAGCCGATTGCCTGCGCATTCGAGGTGACCTTCCTGGATGGCTATAAATTGGAAGGAGTCTATGAATACTGCTGTAAAACCGCCAAACGGCTGTCTCTCAGCAATTTCATCCGCTCTTGCCTGTTGAAGCCGCAACTTGAAAACGCAGCTGATCGCAAACAAAAATTCAAACGTGTGGTGGACCGCGCCGGAGAGATAGCCGGCGTATCTGTGCTCGATCATTATGAAATCGAGCGTACCGGGTGACGACGATGCAATGCTACGGACTGCTCAGGGCTGCTACCTGTAATTAATTCGCTGATCCCGTTTGGCGAGTTTCAGCAACCGTACGCCTTGCGTCCGTTAAGCCACCGATAACGTCCGCCGCGCGGCCCGGTATGGCAAGTTGCGTCTTGGGAGGTGCGGCGCCGGAACTGCCAGGGTGCCACTGGATGCGGGGCGGACCATAATCCTCTCCTGCTGTCGCGCGCCATTGAACTGCGTAAGCATGGTGTTTTGTTTTCCCATCCAGTGTACGGTCCGTCTGGCTACGGCGTGACTTGGAATCGTTCAATGAGCGTCTTTCGGCGCGGTCCTCCACTTGCCTGGTCAGCGTCGGCCGCAACTATTATTCGTTGCCGTGCGGTCGGTGCGCCACCAGTTGCCATCGGCCCTTGCCCGCTGCAGTAACTGACCCTGCGGGCATCGCCTGGCAGCCCCACTCCGGACGAACCTGGAAAATAAAGTTGTAGACAATCGAGTTTGAAGACCCGCTGCCCAAGCCTTTGTGCAACGCGGTGATGTTACCGGCGATCAGATTCATGCGATACCGGTGCAGGCTAAACCTTAAGTCTAACAAGCGCTTTGTTCTTTGATGAGTACATCTCGCTCTGGTTTACCGATCCGTTTAAGGATCATAGAAGACACTACCGATAAGAAAATGGATATCAATCCGATGCAACATGTGATTGGCTTCCTGAAAAGATGATTGCTAATATTGCCCAAGAGCAATCGACTGGAGCGATGGCGATAGTCGGGCTTTTGTGGAGGTTGATTCTGGCACCCGAACTGAATGCGTCTCCAGCGGTAATTGTTCGGTGTAAATGGTCACTGGAAGCTCAGCAAAGAAAGAAAACAAGAAATGTCTGTTGCTCAAAAAGTATTCTCGGGATTTTGCATGATTGCCGCGGCGTGCCTGTGCTTTTACCTGCTGACAGCCGCTGATCAACCAGACAGCGCCGAACTCACGCTGACAAGCGCCCGGCAATCGGACGGCGCCATGCCATTGCCGCAGTCCGATGCCAAGTTCCAGTCAACGGCGGATTCTTCAGATGAAGGCAACCTGCGTTGCGCCGACATGGCGCTGAGCAACCCATACGGGCGGGGCGCCTCGAACTGTTTGAATGATCCCGAACCGTCGGTCCCTGCCGCGGATGGAGACGCGAAGATCTTGCGCGCCAAACTGGATCTGGTATGGCCATGCCAGGGAATCCAGCAACCGAGCGCGGCATCGTCTGAATGCACCAAGATCAACGCCGACGCGGCAAGTCTGGTCAGGCAGCTCGAAACGCTGGCAGAGCGGGGCGACAGCCAAGCTCGCACCGATCTGTCGAATCTGGTGCAGAGCCGGAAAAAAAGCGCTACCGGTGAATATTTAGATGCGCTTGCCCATGCAGAAGCCCGGATCTCGCACGGGTCGATCAGTGGCGGAATCGAAGCGGAGAAACAGATTTCTCGGCCGCCCCCGGCTTCCGCCGACGGTGCATGACTCGTGGACGACACAAGGGTATTTCGCTTACCTGAGACCAAGCTGACGCGGTCCGCTCAAACCGAGGTATGGCGGGTTTGCCGGCATCGGCTCACTTCATCGACGTTCACATTATTAGGCACTCAACACAATACGTTTTTGCTGCAATGGATTTTACGGGGAAGTAATGGCCTGTGGAATGGAGTGTCGAGAGACATGGTATCGAAGTAAATAACTATGGAGACTGAAATGAGAAATCATTGCGTGCAGTTGGGGTTGAATGGGCACCGTTCGTTGAGTAGGCATGCCGTAGGTACAATAAATCGCTTTTTAGTGCTTTTGGCGGTCATGGTATTTTTCAGCGTGGGTATGTTGCCAAAGGCTTCGGCCGCCACAAGTACTTGTGATATTTACGCTACGGGAGGTACGCCGTGCTCTGCGGCCCACAGCACAGTGCGCGCCTTGTTTGGGGCGTATAACGGCAAGCTGTATCAGGTCAAGCGCGCATCTGATGGGGCCACCATGGATATTGGCACATTAACGGCCGGCGGTATTGCCAATGCTGCCGCACAGGATACTTTCTGTGCTGGTTCTGTATGCACCATCGCAACGATCTATGACCAGACCGCAAATGGAAACCACTTGACCGTTGCGCCGGCCGGGGGAAACGGTAGCGCAGACATCACGGGCAGTGCCACCGCATTGAAGGTGACGATTGGCGGAAAGTCTGCTTATGCGGTCTATATCTCCGCGGGCGTCGGGTATCGGCGTAACAACACCACAGGCATTGCAACCGGCAGCGCATCAGAAGGCGCATATATGGTTACGAGTGCTACCCATGTGAATAATGGATGCTGCTTTGATTATGGTAATGCCGAAACAAATAACAATGATACTGGCAATGGGCACATGAATGCGGTCTACTTTGGCACTCTGTGCTGGTTCGCATGTACCGGATCTGGTCCCTGGGTCATGGCAGACCTTGAGAATGGTCTATTCCTGGGCGGCAACGGAAGCAATACGAATAATACTGGCCGCAATACCACTTTTGTCACGGCCATGATTAAACAAGACGCCACGACATATTCCATCAGGGATGGCGATGCCCAAACTGGCGCGTTAAAAACCGATTATGCGGGGCCGCTGCCTACTACGTCAGGGTATGTGCCTTTCCACAAAGAAGGTGCCATTATTTTGGGTATCGGCGGCGACAACAGCAAGGGGGCAGTCGGCAATTTCTATGAAGGCGCAATGACAGCAGGCAAGCCTTCTGATGCAACCGAAAATGCCGTGCAGGCCAATATCGTTGCAGCGGGTTACAGCGGCAATGCCCTGAGTTCTTATAAAAAACTCGTCAACCAAAATAGCAGCAAGTGCGTGGACGTTCAGCAACCCAACACCAGTGCGGGTAGCAATGTCGACCTCTACGGGTGCAATGGATTTGCCTGGCAGAATTGGCAAATGGTGGACTTGGGCAACGGATACTCCAGTATTTATAGCGAGAACAGTGGCATGTGCCTGGATGTCAGCGGATCTTCCACAGCCAATGGCGGCAACGTGATCCAAAATACCTGCGGCAGCAGCACCAGTCAGCAATGGCAGGTAACAACGACCGCCGCTCCCTGGTTCCGCCTGACCTCGCGCAATAGCGGAAAGGTGTTGGATGTTGCCAACTGTGGCACGGCCGACACGACCAATATCCAGCAATGGGACTGGCTCAATAATGCTTGCCAACAATGGAAGTTGCAATAACTATTCTTTTATGAAGAATGGATTCGACTAATATCCGGTTGAACTAAACCAAGACGCGGTGGCTGGTCCTCATGGGCCGCCACCGCTTTTTATTAACCCTCCGATCCCGTTTCGGCAGGTTTCAGCAACCGTACGCCTTGCGTCCGTTAAGCCACTGATAGCGTCCGCCGCGCGGCCCGGTATGGCAAGTTGCGTCTTGGGAGGTCCGGCGCCGGAATTGCCAGGGCGCCACCGGATGCTGGGCGGACCATAAGCCGCGCCTGCTGTTGCGTGCCATTGTTTCGAGCGCCTTCAATGTACCGTCGTTGCGTGCGGAAACCCAGGCCATGCCGCGCTCCACCTGCGTCCGTCCGGCATCGATGCCGTTGCAGCGCACCGTGGCGACTGTGCGGCCGAAGCGGTCGATGGCGATGGCGTCGTATTGCGCATCCTGGCCGGAGCATAGCTGGCGCAGCGATCGCCTGGCCTGGCGGCCGAACGCCTGTTTTATTTCCGGGGCATCGATGCCAGCCAGGCGAAGCTTGAGCCGGTTGCGTCCGACCTGCACAGTCATGCTGTCGCCATCGGCCACGCTGATGACCTTGTGCGCGTGTGCCGCCAGCGGCGCGATCAGCAGAAAAGCGGCAAGCAATATTCTCATTTACACTGAAGCATGGGAAGCAGGAATGACACACGACTGATCCGACAGCTTACAGAGGAACGGCAATGAAGAATATAAGAGGTATCGTATTCGATCTCTACGGCACGCTATACGACGTGCATTCGGTGGCGGCCGCCTGCGACGCCTGTCATCCGGGCCGGGGGCGCGAAATCAGCGCGGTCTGGCGGCAGAAGCAGCTTGAATACACCTGGCTGCGCAGCCTGATGGGCGACTATGTCGATTTCGAGCAGCTTACCCGCGACGCCCTGGTGTTTACCTCCGGGCAGCTGCGGCTGCCGCTGGACGATGCGGCGCTTGCGGCGCTCTGCGCGGAATACCTCAGGATTGCGCCATACCCCGAAGTGCCGGCCGCGCTGGCAAGGCTGCAGGCAATGGGATTGCCGCTGGCGATCCTGTCCAACGGCTCGACCAATTCGATTCACAGCGTGGTAACGGCATCCGGACTGGAGCAGCGCTTCGCGCATCTGATCAGCGCCGACACTGTGCGTATCTTCAAGCCGCATGACAAGGTGTACCTGCTGGCCGAACAGCAGATGCACTGCGATCGTTCGGAACTGCTATTCGTCTCCTCAAATGCATGGGATGCGTCCGGTGCGCTGCATTTCGGTTATCCCGTTTGCTGGATCAACCGGATCGGCAACACGTTTGACGAGCTGGGGCAATCGCCCGACCATATCGTGCAAGGACTGGACCAGCTGGCGGACTGGCTGCAA
This sequence comes from Collimonas fungivorans, assembly GCF_001584145.1. NCBI lineage: Bacteria > Pseudomonadati > Pseudomonadota > Betaproteobacteria > Burkholderiales > Oxalobacteraceae > Collimonas > Collimonas fungivorans. The sequence continues at coordinate 2,457,843 of NZ_CP013232.1, forward strand.
ACACGGCAGCCTGCCGCTTGACCGTATTTAGCTCAACAGCCTTTCACGTTTCTGCTCTTCGTCGAAAAACAGTCGCGACGGCTTGATCAGGTCGCTGCGGCTGATGATGCCGACCAGGCGCCGGCTTTGCAGGTCGCTGACCACCGGCAGCCGTTCCAGGTGGTGGGTCGCCATGCGCGCAGCCGCGATGCGGCAGGTCTCCGACGGCAGCGCAACCAGGGCGGCGGACTGTTCCAGGTAGGCCGGATTGAACAGAGTCGTCAGAGGATTGCTGCCGTCGGCTTGCGGGCTGAAGCTGCTGCGTTCGACCATGCCCATCAAACCTTGGTTGATGTCGACCACCGGGTAACAGCGGTGCATCTGCTGTGCGCTGAAATGGCGCTCCAGCGTTTCAGCGATAGTGAGGCTGGCAGGAATCGCCGTTACCGCATGCGTCATCACTTCATCCACATGCTGCCGTTCCAGCGGATCGACGCCGTATTCGCGATAGATGTGGTAACCGCGCCGGGCGATCTTTTCAGTCATGATCGAGCGTCGCATGGTCAGCACGGTGAAACCGTAGGCGACGCCGGTGGTGAGCAGCAGCGGCAGCAGGGCATTGGTGTCGTGGGTCAGGCCGAAGGCGAACACAGCGGCGGTGAGCGGCGCGCCCAGCACGCCGGCCAGCACCGCGGCCATGCACACCAGCGGCCACAGGTGCGCATCGCCGCCTGGCAGCCACGGCGCCAGCACCGTGCCCAGGCCGGCGCCGATAATCAGCAGCGGCGCCAGCACGCCGCCGGAAGTGCCGGAGCCGAGCGCAATCACCCAGATCACGGCTTTCACCAGCAGCAGGCTGAGCGCCAGCTGCAAGGCCAGGTTGCCGTTGAGCAGGTCGCCGATCACATCGTAGCCGACGCCCAGCGCCCGCGGCTCGAAATAACCGCCTATGCCGACCGCGATGCCGCCCAGCGCCGGCCACCACATCCAGTGCAGCGGCAGTTTGCCGAACAGGTCTTCGACCCGGTACAAGGCAGTCGACATCAGCGCCGACAGGGCGCCGCCCAGGATGCCGGCGACGACGCAGGAGAACAGGGCGCTGAGACCGATTTCGTGCGTCTGCAAGGGGAACAGCGGGCCGGCGTCGAGCAGCAGCGGCCGCGTGAATCCGGCTACCGCGCAGGCGACGATCACCGGCAGCAAGCTGCGCGGGCGCAATTCGAACAGCAGCAGTTCCACCGCCAGCAGCACCGCTGCCACCGGCGTGCCGAACACCGCGGTCATGCCGGCAGTTGCGCCGGCCACCAGCAAGGTCTTGCGCTCGGCCGCGGTCAGGTGGAAATGCTGGGCGATCAGCGAGCCGATGGCGCCGCCGGTCATGATGATCGGGCCTTCGGCGCCAAACGGGCCGCCGCTGCCGATTACGATACCGGACGACAGCGGCTTGAGGATGGCCACCTTTGCCGACATCTTGCTTTTACCGAACAGGATCGCTTCGATCGCTTCCGGGATCCCGTGGCCGCGGATTTTTTCCGAACCGAAGCGCGCAATCAGGCCGACGATCAGGCCGCCGACGACAGGCAGCACGATCACCCAGGCGCCAAGATGATGGTCGGCGGGCGAGCGGTTGGCGAAAGACAGCGTCTGGTAGAAGAACAGATTGGTGAACAGCCGGATCAGATTCAGCAGGGCATAAGCCGCCAGGGTGCCGAAGCCGCCGATGAGCACCGCGATCAGGGAAATCCTGAGCAGTCGCGTGTCGGATGCGAAATCGCGTTTGTGGGAATGCTGTTTCGAGGACATGGTGGATTCTCAGGTGTTGATGGTCGGGACGCGGAAGATGTCGGCCAGGGTGTTCAGCTCGGCATGGTGCAGTTCGGCCAGCTTGGCGAGGCAGCGTTCGCCGGCCGGCAGCAGGTGGATGTTCACCTGGCGGCGGTCGACCTCGCTGTTGCGGCGCTGCACCAGCTTGAGTTTTTCGCAGCGCGACACCAACGCCACTACGCTGTGATGCTGCGACTGCAGGCGTTCGGCCAGTTCGCCGACGCTGGCCCAGTCGCGGCCGGGAGTACCTTTCACATGCAGCAGCAGCAGGTATTGCTGGGGAGTGACGCCTTCGCCTTGGGCGGCTTCTTCGCTGAAGCGCAGGAATTTGCGCAGCTGGTAGCGGAATGTCGACAAGGCTTCAAAGTCTTGCTTGGATAGTGCGTGGGATGGCATCTTGCGACCGCTTCTTCGGGTGACTGGATTCTTGAGACCGCAAATATATCACAATACGATATATATTTACCCGCTGCCCGCATCGGCCTTTGGAATAGGAAAATAGTAATAAAATGCAACTTCCATCAACGCAGGAAGAGCAGATGAATCCGGATCGCAGCAAGGTTGCAGAGTTGCCGACAGAACTTTTCGGTCAGCAAAAGGACTGGACCGCATGGCTGAAAAAGAACCACGGCAAGTCACCCGGAATCTGGTTGCGGCTGGCGAAGAAAAATGCGGAACAGGCCTCGGTGTCCTACCAGGAGGCGCTGGAATCGGCGCTGTGCTACGGCTGGATCGATGGCCTGAAAAGGGCTGAGGATGCAGATTACTGGCTGCAGAAATTCACGCCGCGTTCAGCCAGAAGCATCTGGTCCAAGATCAATCGCGACAAAGCCTTGCTGCTGATCGAGAGTGGCCGGATGGCGCCGGCCGGACTCAAGGAAGTCGAACGCGCCAAAAGCGATGGCCGCTGGGATGCTGCCTACGACTCGGCCAGCAAGGCGACCGTGCCGGCTGACTTCCAGGCGGCGCTGGACGCCAGCCCGCAGGCGCGGGCTTTTTTTACTACCCTCGACAGCGGTAATCGATACGCGCTCCTGTTCAGGATCCAGACCGCCAAGAAAGCAGAGACTCGTGCCAAGCGGATTCAGGATTTCACCCTGATGCTCGAAAGACACGAGAAATTCCATTCTTGAATCCTTGCTTCCTGCTGCCCCGGTTCAGGTAACGATAACGGTGCCGGTCATGCTTTCATGGCCGGAGCCGCAAAAAATATCGCAGTGAAAAGGGAATTGCCCGGCCTTGTCCGGCGTGAAGCGGATCCTTGCGGTAGTTCCTGGCAAGATGTCGGTACGCACGCCAAAGTCGGGCAGGGCGAATCCCATCACCACATCCAGCGTGGTGAATTCAAGGGTCACCGGCTGGTTCTTTTTCAGGCGGATTTCACCGGGCGTGAAATCGAATTTCTTTGCCACCACCTTGATGACGCGCTCCTGGTTCTGGGCGGTCACCGCCGCGGCGGATAACGCCAGGCCGCCTGCGCCGACCCCAGCCAGCAGCAGGCGACGCTTATGGTTGATAGTCATGGTCATCCTTTCTGCACCGGCAATTCAACGATCTTGAAATCCGTCTTTGGCGCCGCTTCCGCTTCGATTTCGCGATAACCGAGGCCGCGATAGGGATAAGCATCGTCCCAGGCCAGCGGCGTGCGCTTCGGTTGCGAACCGGGCGCCGGCAGCGGGAAGATCAGAGACTTGGCGGCGTGATGCGCGATATGCCCCGTCATGTGGTGATGTGCCTGGTGGATATGGCCGTAGAACACGGTCACGTTGGCATGCGGCATCAGCAGTTCCACCGCCTTGGCGCCGTCGCGGGTGGCCCAGTCCCATTGCGGATACAGGTCGAACAAGGGGCGGTGCGTGAACACCACGATGTTGGCGTCTGCCGGCAACGGCTGCAGTTCGGCGGCGAGCCATGCCAATTGCTGCTCGCCTATGCTGCCGGCCGGGTCGGAGACATTGTCGAGCACGATGAAAAACACGCCTTTGTGCTCGAAACTGTAGTGGGTTTTGCCGAAAAACTCCTGGTAGGCGGCGCCATTGTCGAGTGAAGCATCGTGCTCGCCTGGCATGAAGCGGACATCCTTGACCTTGAGCTCTGCGACGATTTCCTTGAATTCGCGCAGCCTCTTGCGGCGTTCCAGCGGATCGTCCGTGGTGTGTGTCAGGTCGCCGGTGAAGACGATGAAATCCGGCTGCTGCTCAAGGCTGTTGACGGCCTGGACCGCTTTTTTCAGCGTGCCGCGGGCATCCGGATTGGGCGCTCCTTCGAAACCCCAGTGGGTATCGGACAGCTGGACGAAAAAAAAGTCCTGGTAGGCATTGCCGGCTTTGGCGGCGGCGCTGGCCCAGCCGCTCAGGCCGGAAACGTAGATAGCGCCGCCCAGTCCGGCCAGCTTGAGGAAACTGCGCCGTTTGATGGCTTGGTCCATGATATCTCCCGTGGTTACCGTGGTTATTGCGATCACTTGATCGACAAAACCCTATACCGGTGTACCCTGTGATTTATTCCCGCATAAATCATTTTTTTTCGGGAATAAATTCTTCACATCAGCGGTCTTGTGTCTCATGAACCCTGGAAACGCGTGAATGCTAGTCCCGACCAAAAAACAGCGATTCCAAGCAAACGTGCTGCCGCACTTGAACTCCGCGTTCAACCTGGCGTGCTGGCTCACGCGCAGCCGCCAGGATGCGGAGGACGTGGTGCAGGAGGCCTACCTGCGTGCCTTCAAGTTCTTCGACGGTTTTCACGGCGACGACAGCCGCGCCTGGCTGCTGACGATCGTGCGCAATACTTTCTACACCTGGTACCAGGAGCAGCAGAAGCAGCGGCAGGAGACGGCATTCGACGAGGAGATGCATGATTTCGGCGCCGTCGACGTGGCAGGCATGGCATTCGCCGACAACAATCCGGAGACGCTGCTGATGCAGAAGGACAGCGAGCGCCAGCTGCAGCAGGCGCTGCAGGCCTTGCCCCTGGAATTTCGCGAAGTGATGGTGATGCGCGAGCTGGAAGAACTGTCCTACAAGCAGATTGCCGCCATCGTCGGCATTCCCATCGGTACCGTAATGTCGCGCCTGGGGCGCGGCCGTAAATTGCTGGCGGCAATCCTTGCGCCGGCCAGGCAGGAGGCATGATGGATCATCAGGAAACACTGGAGCTGTTGCCGGCTTTTGCGGACCAGGAGCTCGGCATAGTCGAAACGCAAGAGGTGCAGCGCCATCTTGACAGCTGCCCCGATTGCCAGCGCGAGTATGCGGCGCAGCGTATCGTCAGCGCCCGCTTCAAGAAGGATGCAATATATTTCAATGCGCCGCCGCATCTGGCGCAGCGCATCGGCAATGCCTTGCCGCCGGAACCGGCACGCGCCGGCTCCCGGCGTTTCAGCTGGATCAGCCTGGGCGGCGCCTTGGCCGCCGGGCTGGCCCTGGTCTTGGGCCTGGGTTTGTATCTCAACCTGCCATCGGACCAGGAACGGCTGACTGACGAGGTGGTCGCCAGCCACGTGCGTTCGCTGCAGGTCGATCACCTGTCGGATGTGGTTTCAAGCGACCAGCATACGGTAAAGCCCTGGTTCAACGGCAAGCTGGATTTTTCTCCGCCGGTGGTCGACCTGGCGCCGCAAGGCTTCCCGCTGGTCGGCGGCCGCCTCGACTATCTGGCCGGGCGGCCGGTGGCCGCGCTGGTTTATCGGCGCGCCAAGCATCCGATCAATTTATACATCTGGCCGAGCAACGAGCGCGACGCCGCGCCGCAGTTGCAAAATCATCAAGGTTATCACCTGGTGCGCTGGACCTGGGACGGCATGAACTACTGGACAATATCCGACCTGGCCGCAAATGAACTGCAAAATTTCGTAGGGCTGGTGCGTTCCACGGTGCGCCAATAGCGGGGCATTCAGGTTCGATAAAAATATTGATTTCGCAACATGTTGCCCTGTCATCGCCTTTCTTTTACGCTGGCCGACAAAGTCATAACATTTTCTTGTTTGACAGATGCCTGTCCGTGGATAACAGTGAATAGGTCTCGAATCGCAATCACGCCTGCCTGATGAGGGCGTCGCCGCGAATTTTGCAGGAATATGCAATTAACTGCCACTATTGACAGTTCAAGAAGGATCACCAAAAGCGTACTATCAAGGGGATGGAGCGGGCTTTATGCCCGGTGCGCCGCTATTGCGGCGGAGCCGGGTATTCGCTATTTTTCCTGCACGATCGGCAATACCCTTTCCGCCGCAACGGGAAGCCGTGATTTTGCCAGGCAGGATGTTCTTTGTCTTTCGACATTAGGCTAAGGAGATTGCAATGGTTAGGCTGAATGAAGCTACCGTCATTTTTAAAGGGCTGGCTTACGAATTCGACAGCACCGCGGAGGCGGCGGAATTCAAGAAGCGCCTGGAAGCCGGCGGCGATCCGAAACGTTATGCAGATGCATTCAAATGTATTGACATCTATTCAAGCCCGGCAAAGCGCGAGGTGGAAGAAGCCTGAAGTAAACGGCCTTTGCCGGCGCCGGCAAGCGGCGATTGCATCGGCTTGATGTGTGCTAGGATTTCCCTCCGATAAATTCAACGCGCCGGCTGTCTGCCTGCCGCAGCGCTGAACCATCAACAGGAGAACCTATGCAGCTCATCGGCATGCTCGACTCGCCCTACGTCCGTCGCGCCTCGATTTCCCTGCAATTGCTTGGCATCCCATTCGAACACCAGTCGGTCTCGGTGTTCAGCACCTTCGAACAATTCCGCCAAATCAATCCGGTCGTCAAAGCGCCGTCGCTGGTGTGCGACGACGGCCAGGTGCTGATGGATTCCAGCCTGATCCTGGATTATGCAGAAGCACTGGCCGCGCCGCGCAGCCTGATGCCGGCCGCCATCGGCGAGCGCCAGCATGCGTTGCGGGTGATCGGGCTGGCATTGGCGGCTTGCGAAAAAACCATACAGATTGTCTACGAGCGCAATTTGCGGCCGCCGGAAAAACAGCACGAACCGTGGGTGGCCCGAGTCCAGGGCCAGCTGTTTGCGGCTTACCAGGCGCTGGAGATCGAACTGCGCAACAAGCCGCTGGCAGTGAGCAGCAAGACCATCAACCAGGCCGGGGTGAGCACGGCCGTTGCCTGGTCGTTCACGCAGATGATGCTGCCTGAAATTGTCGTCGCGGCCGATTATCCTGCGCTGCAGGCATATTCCGAACAGGCCGAAAACCTGGCCGAGTTCATCGCCGCGCCGCCGCTATAAAATCCAGGGCGCCGCAACTGGTCCCGAGCCCGGCGTCTTCTATTGCTGATGTTTAGCGTTGTGAGCAGCGCCCGTGTCGTCGCACCAGGACGGGCGGGCGTCGGGATCGTCGCATTTCAGGTTCGGATAGGCACAGCCGGCCAGCAGTGAAATCAAGACAAGTATTCCTAGTGCTGTTTTCATGAGAACCGCCCGTGGCCTGGATTTAATTCATCATGCGGCACTGCCGCTGTTCACATTTGTAGAGCTGCTGCTGGCCGTCCTGGCAGCTGACCTGGTAGGTCTCGATGGCGCCGGTCTTGGCGATCAGCGTTGCACCGGGCTGGGCTGGAAGACAAGCGCTCTTGCGCGCCATGCGCTCCACTGTGTCAGATAATTCGCCGCCTTTCCGGCCGGACGACTGTTGCGGCACGTCGATCACTTGCTCGGACGGGCTCAGCGATTCCGACAGCGATACCGGCGCCGGCGCGCTGCTGCGCGGCGGCGTGTAGCTGCGCACGTTGGGTTGCAATGCGCTGCAGCCGGCAAGGAGGATAGCGGCGAGAAATAGAAATGGATTTTTCATGCGTCTCCCAATAAAAATGCATCAAATTGGTGCTGGAACCACCTGTGTCAAATGTATCATCTTTTGGGTATGCATAGCTTGGTTTTAAGTGTATCCCGGGATGACGGAAAAAGGAAACCGCAAGCCGATGCCTGCGGTCCCGGGCAGTTAAACTGTCCGCTTGTCAGTCTGTGCCAGGGCTCTTGATGAAACGCCAGACCAGCAGCGCCGCGCCGCCGTAGGCCATGGCGATCGCGCCGAAAGCCAAGGGGATGCGCAAATCCCAGGCTGGCGCAGCGTGCAGGATACTGCCGATAATGGCGACCCCGACCAGGGCGCCGACCTGGCGGTTGGCGTTCAAGGCTGCGGCGGCGCTGTTCGCATGGCTGCGTCCGGCGACCTGCATGACGGTAGTGGTCATGGCCGGCACCGCAATGCCGACTCCCCAATTGGCGATGGCGACTGCCGTTGCGAACAGCAGATAGGAAGTATGCGGCCGCATGGTTGTCAGCAGCAAGGCCAGCAAAGCTGCCAGCAGCAAGCCGCCCAGCATGGGTAGACGAGCGCCCCAGCGCGCCGTGATGCGGCCCGACAGCAGGTTCCCGACGGAAAATACCGCCATCACCGGCAGCAGCTGCAGGCCGGTGTGCAAGGCGTCGGCGCCGCGCGCCTGCTGCAAGAACAGGCTGAGCAGGAACAACTGGCCGAAGGCGCCGAAATTGATCAGGAAGCCGATCGCATTGGCGGCGGCAAAGCGTGGCGTGGTGAACAATGCGCGCGGCAGCAGCGGTTCCGCACCACGCCGCTCGCGCCGCACCAGCAGCGCCAGGGTAATCACCACCAGCGCCGCGGTCGCCAGGATAGGCGCGGAAGTCCAGCCGTATACCGGCCCCTCGATCAGGGTAAAACACAGGCTGGCCAGTCCCGTGATGCCAAGCGCATGGCTGGCGGCGGGCAGCGGCCGCCAGTGCCTGGGCGCCGCCGGAATCACGGTCTGCGCCAGCACCAGGCCCAGCAGGCCGACCGGGACATTGATCAGGAATACGCTGCGCCAGCCGAAACTGTGGACCAGCACGCCGCCGACCAGCGGACCCATGGCCGCCGCCACTGCCACGATCGCCGACCAGGTGCCCAGCATGCGGGCGCGGACGCGGTCGTCTTCGTAAGCATGGGTCAGCAAGCTGAGCGAGCTAGGCATGAACAGAGCCGAGCCGACACCTTGCAGCATGCGTGCGGCGATCAGGGTATTGCCATCGGGCGCGGCGCCGCACAGCAGCGAGCCGAGCATGAACACCACCAGCCCGCTCAGGTAGATAGCCTTGGCGCCGTAACGGTCGGCCAGCGCGCCACCCACCAGCAGCAAGGCGGCAAAGGTCAGCGTGTAGCCGTCCACTACCCACACCAGGCCGCTCAGCGGCACCGACAGATTGTGCGAGATATCGGACAAGGCGACGTTGACGGCGGTGACGTCCAGCATCGCCATCACAAAGCCGATGGCCAGCGTCAGCAGCGGCAGCAAACCGCTGGGCGCCGTGCGGGCGGCGTTGGCGATGGGGGTGGGACATTGGGCTGACATGGTCGGTTTCTCCTTTTGTGCCGCTGCATCTGCGGGCAAGGCTCTATGGTAGTCCGCTCTGGTGATGTAATAAATCAGTATAATTTCATCAGTCTGATGCAAAAATGCATCATCTAGATTTATCGGATGTCTGGATTGGAGGATTTATGGACTGGGACAGCGCCCGGATTTTCCTCGGCATATACCGCGCCGGCACGCTGCGCGGCGCCGCTGCATTGCTGCAGGTGGATCAGGCCACTGCCGGCCGCCGCCTGAACGGCATGGAGCAGGCGCTGGGCGCGCGTTTGTTCTTGCGCACTCCCACCGGCTACGTACCGACGCCTGCGGGTGAGCTGGCGTTTGCCGCGGCGGAACGGATGGAGCATGCGGCCGACCAGCTGCAACGGCAGATGCAGGGCATCGACGATCGTTTGTGCGGCGTGGTGCGGCTGGCCGCGACCGACACCATGGGCAAGCATTTCCTGATGGTGGCCATGCAGCGCCTGCATGCGGTGCATCCGGATATCCGGGTAGTGCTGAGCACTTCCACCCAGGTCTCGAACCTGACCCGGCGCGAAGCGGACCTGGCGGTGCGCACCATACGTCCCAGTAGCCCGGACCTGATTTCGCGCCACCTGACGCGTCGCGAAGTCGGCCTGTATGCGGCAAAAAACTACCTGAAACTGCGCGGCGAGCCGCAACCCGATACGGCACTGGCCGGCCATGACCTTGTAATCTACCAGCGCAGCATTTCACCCTCCCAAGGCGTGGCCTTGTGCGGCGAAGCCGTCGGCAATGCCCGGGTGGCGATGGAAGTCAACTCCGGGCTGATGATGATCGAAGCGGTGCGCGCCGGTCTCGGCATCGGCGAGCTGCCGACCCACATGGCTGACAGCGATCCGCTGCTGGCGCGGATCTGGCCGCAGCGCGCCGAAGCCTACGATGTCTGGCTGGTGCTGCACGGCGACTTGAACCGCACGGCGCGGGTGCGTGCGGTGGCGGATGCGATTGTCGAAGTGTGCAGCGAAATGTGATGGCGCCCGAAAAAACAGGCTCCTAGAATTTCAATGCGTTGAGATAGCCAGTCAGCTCCAGGTAGCCGCGCCCGACGCGCTGGCCGTTGCGATTGACGGTCACTGCGCCTTCCCAATACACCGATCCGGTCGACAGCCGCGAGTCGAGTTCCTGGTCGTCCTGCAACGGCGCCAGCGACCATTCGACAGCGCCGGCATGCAGCAGCTGCTGCACCGGATAACTGGCGTCGGTACGCGGCGAACGCCAGCTGCGCTGCGGCTGGAAGCTGACCTGCTCGGGCGCGAACTGGGTGACTTTGCCGCCGGCGTCGCGCAAGGCAGCGTGCGCCCACAGCTTGCTGCCGTCGCGGCTGCGGATCTGGAACGCCATCAAGGCTGAACCGTCGTCCAGGTTGGCGCCCAGCCAGTCCCAGCCGACGGCGTCGGCGTCCAGCACGCTGGTCGACCATTCGTGATCGAGCCAGGCGCTGCCGCTGACATCTTGCGCGCGGCCGGCGCGCACCAGCTTGCCGCTGACCTGCAGCTGCGGTTCGCTATAGTAATAGCTGGCTTGCGCCGCTTGCGGCCCCTTGCGCGAATAGCCATGCTGGCCTTGCAACATGGGCGGCTGGCTCGGTTTGAGTTTCAACTGCAAGGTGAATCCGTCGGCGGCGACGCTGGCCTGGTAGCTGCCGTCGGCATTGCGCAGCAAACGCCAGTCGTCCAGCGCGACATCGGTATTGCCCTCCTTGGCGTAGGCCAGCCCGAAGCCGGCGCGCGCGCTTTTTTGCGCATGCAGGAGTTTGCCCAGGCTGGGATCGGACAGCGCGGCATGGGCGATGATCAGCTGGTCGGGCGCGAAGGCGCTCGGATTGGCGCGGTCGTGTTCGGTGGCGGAACGGAAGAAGGTGACCTGGAAACCGATAGGCTTGCCGTCGGGCGTCGCCAGCCAGCCGGTGGCGTACCACCATTCGGTACGGAAATCTGGATGGGCGCCGCTGTCTTGCGGCAATGTCAGCGGCCGCTCCGGCGTTACCTGCGCGAAGCGCGGCGGTGCGGCAAATTGCGGCGGCGCCGCCAGCAGCAAGGCGCTCAGCAGCCAAAACCGGCAGCAGCGGAAAAACATCACCAATCCTCCCGTACCGAATGCAGCACATCGACAGACACCGCACGCAATCCCGCCAGCAAGGCCGTGGCGCCGGCCGACAGCAGCAGCAACAGCGCCACCGCCGCCAGTTCCTGCCACGGCATGTGCAATTCCATGGTCCAGTGAAACGATTGCGGATTGACGATGAACACCAGAATCAGGCTGATGGCCCAGCCCAGCAGGAAACCGACCAGCATGCCGAGCGCGGTCAGCAGGCCGCCTTCCAGCGCCAGCATGGACAGGATCTGGCGGCGCGTGACGCCGACATGGCGCAGCATGCCGAACTCGCGTGCGCGCGCCAGGGTCTGGGCGGAAAAGGTGGCGGCTACGCCAAACAGGCCGATTACGATGGCGACGATTTCCAGCAGGTAGGTGACGGCAAAGCTGCGGTCGAAAATCTTCAGCGTCTGCGCGCGGATTTCCCCTGGCTGGGAGATTTCCAGCGCTGCGCCGAACGGCAGTTTGCGCAAGGCCGTTATTACCGCGCCGGGGTCGGCGTCGCGCTGTAGCCTGAGCGCGGCGTCGGTGACTTCAGTATCGCCGCTCAAGCGCTGGTAGTCTGCCAGCCGCAGCTGGATGGCGCCCGATTGCCGCGCATAATCGCGCCAGATGCCGGCTACCGTGAAGCGATAGGGATGGCTCGCCAGCGGCAGCGTGACTTGCTGCCCGAGGTGGTAGCCGTAGAGGTCGACCATGGCTTCCGAGACCCAGATCGGCAAGCTGCCGGCGGCAATCGCGCTGGCCGGCAGCAGCGGGCCGACCAGCGGCAGCGTACGTGCCGGATCGGCGGCGTCGATGCCGCGTGCAATCAGTATCACCGGCGGCCGCGCCGGGTCCAGCGTGAGCGTCGAGGTGCGCAGGAAATCGGCGCGCGCCACGCCGGGAACCGCCGCCAGCAAGCGCTGCTCGGCAGGCTGCATGGCGCCGGTTTCGCCGCTGCTGGCGGAGCGCGCATACAGGTCCGCCGACAGCAGCTGCTGCATCCAGTCGTCCACCGATATGCGGAAACTGGCGACCATGATTGCCATCGCCACGATCAAGCTGAAGCTGGACAGCACGCCGCCCAGCGCAATCGAAGCTTGCCCCGGTACGTTGGCCAGGCGCGCCAGCACCAGGGTCGCGATGAGGCCGCGGCGGCCTTCCGGGCAGAACCCCAGGCTGAATCTTTGCAGTGCAGAGAATACCAGCGCCGCCGCCCGCGGCATCAGCGTGATGCCGCCGACCAGCAGCAGCGCCACCGCGATATAACCGAAGATGGGCAGGCCGAACAGCGGCGGCAGTTGCGTCAGCAGCGCGCCCAGCAGCAGGCAGGCCAGCGCCGGCCAGGGTGTCGCCAGCCGTGCCAGCGGGGTTTCTTCGCTGCCGGACTTGAGTGCGGCAGCCGGCTGCGCGCGCGCTGCTTCCAATGCCGGCGCCAGGCTGCCGAGCAGGGCGATGCCGCTGCCGAGCGCGAAAAAAACCAGCGCCGCTGGCAGGTCGAACTGTACGCTGGCCTGCACGCCGCCAAAATAGCCGCCGCCCAGGTCGCCGCCAAAAAAATGCAAGGCGGCGGCTGCCAATGCATATCCCAGCGCCAGTCCAAGCAGCGCTCCCAGGCATCCCAGCAGGGCGCCTTCCAGCAATACCTGGCGCAGCAACTGGCTGCGCCGCCATCCGAGTACGCGCAGCAGGGCAAACTGCGAGCGGCGCCGGATCACCGACAGCGCCTGGGTCGAGAACACCAGGAACGCGCCGGTAAACAACGCCACCAGCGCCAACACATTCAGGTTGATGCGATAGGCGCGCGACATGTTGTCGTTGCTGCTTTCCTGGTCCTGGCTGGCGGTGACCTGCAAGCGTTGCGGCCACTCGCCTTGCAGCGTGCGCCTGAAGGCTTCCCGGTTGACGCCCGGCTGCAGCTTGAGGTCGATGCGCGACAGCTTGCCGATGCGGTCGAAGCGCCATTGGGCGGCGCCGATATCCATCACGGCAATGCGCTGCCCGGCCCGGGCCCGCAGCAGGCCGCCCGCCACCCGCAGCTTGACGATGGCGGTGCCGTTGCGCAGCGCCAGCGTTTGCCCGGGCCGGACTTGCAGCCATTGCTGAGCCGCCGGCGACAGGAAGATGGCGTCGTCGGCCAGGGTGTCGAACGGGCGGGCGGGATCGGCTACGCCGGTCAGGTCGGGCGTGATGTGGACGGCGCGGAAGGTGTCGACGCCCAGCACTTTCAGCGCGCTGGCCTGGCCCGGCACGGTGACGTTGAGTTCCAGCACCGGGCTGGCGACCGCCACGCCCTGGCGTTTTGCCAGCTGCGGATAGATGGCCTCGTCGAACAGGCTCTGCATGCCGCGCAGCTGCAGATCGGACTGGCCCGACAAGCTCCTGGTGGCGGCCGAGAATTCGTTGAACGCGGCGCCGTTGATCAGGTCTACCGCATAACCGAGGGCGACGCCGAGCGCGATGGCGGCAATCGCCACCAGCGCCCGCACCGGATGCGCGCGCCATTCGCCCAGCAGCAGCCAGCGCGCCAGCGCCGGAGACCGCTGCAGAGGATTGCCGGTAGCGGCAGGCGAAGTCATTGCGGCTGCAGGCCGTCGGCGCTCATGACCAGGATGCGGTCGGCGCTGGCGGCCGCGGCGGCGGAATGGGTGACCACGATGGCCGAGGCGCCGTTGGCCTTGATTTCCTGGCGCAGCAAAGCCAGCACTTCATGCGCGGTATCGGGATCCAGGTTGCCGGTCGGTTCGTCGGCCAGGATCAGCTTGGGGCGGTGCACCAGCGCGCGCGCAATCGCCACCCTTTGCATTTCGCCGCCCGACAGCTGGCGCGGGAAATCGTTGCCGCGGCCGGCCAGGCCGACCGCCGCCAGCAGTTCCAGCGCGCGTTCCTGTGGCGCGCCGTTGAGCAGCAGGGGCAGGGCGACGTTCTGCTGCAAGGTCAGGTGCGGCAGTACATGGAAGGCCTGGAAAATGAAACCGAGTTTCTGCCGGCGCAGCAGGGTAGCGGCATCGTCGTCCAGGCTCGACATGTTGACGCCGTCGATCAGTATCGAGCCGCTGTTGGCGCTGTCGAGGCCGGCGATCAGGTTGAGCAAGGTCGATTTGCCGACCCCGGAATCGCCCATGATGGCGACATATTCTCCGGCCGCCAGCGAGAAGTCGAGATGCGCCAGCACCACCCGGCCGTGGGCATAGGACTTGCGCAAGCCGCAGCATTCCAGCGCGGGCACGCCGACGGAGACTATGCCGGGGATTACATTGGTTGTCGTTTCGGTTGAGGTGCACATGCAGGCTGGTCGCTTGAACAAGATGGTGGCCAACAGTGTAGAGGAATTGTGCAATGACCGTGTTTTACGTCCATCCGTTGAATTTATAATAGGCACGGTTCGTGCGAAAACCGCATGGCCGCATTATTTTTGGCACAATACGCGCCTCTATCGATTCTTTGCGTGCCTCCATGAACCCGGAACACCTGCAGTTGCTGGTCACCCGCCAGATGCCTTACGGGAAATACAAGGGGCGCCTGATCGCCGACCTGCCGGGCGATTACCTGGCCTGGTTTGCGCGCGAAGGATTTCCCGCGGGCGAACTGGGCGGACTGATCGCCTTGATGTATGAACTGGATCATAACGCGCTGGCACATCTGCTTGAGCCTTTGCGCCGGCGCTGAAGCAACGAACTGAAGAAATAAAGTTAGCTGGTCCCTTTCCTTTCAGCGATAGAATCCGTCTCATGGCTACTCCACTCAATCCTTCCGAACTGAAACAATCCGCCAGGAATATCAAGGCGCGTTTCGTCTCCATTTCCTGGCGCGACCTGGCGATCAGCTTCGGCCCGATCGCCTTGCTGGTGGTGGTCGCCATCTGGCTGGCGATCTGGTTCATCCATCCGGCGCCGCCGAACACCATCACCATGATTACCGGCCCGGAACACAGCAATTTCTGGAACACGGCGCAGAAGTACCAGAAGATTTTGGCGCGCAACGGCATCAAGCTGAAGATCGTGACTTCGGAGGGCTCGCTGGATAACCTGAAGAAGCTGAACGATCCGAATTCCGGCATCGATGTCGGTTTTGTCCAGGGCGGCGTGGCGGGCGACCTGCCGATCGACCAGCTGGTGTCGCTGGGCAGCGTCTCTTATGTGCCGGTATCGGTGTTTTACCGCGGCAAGGAAAGGCTCAACCGCCTGTCGGAACTGGAGGGCAAGCGGGTCGCCATCGGCATGCAGGGCAGCGGTTCGCGGGTGCTGGCCTTGACGCTGCTGAAAGCGAACGGCATCGAAGTCGGCGGCAAGACCGAGCTGCTCGACATGGGCGGCGACGAAGCCGCGCAGGCGCTGACCGACAGCAAGATCGACGCCGCTTTCCTGATGGGCGATTCGGCTTCGCCGCCGACCATGGGCAGGCTGCTGCATACGCCCGGCATCCGTCTCCTTGATTTTGCCCAGGCCGGTGCTTACGCGCGCCGCTTCAGCTACCTGAACGAATTGAATATTCCGAAGGGGGTGTTCGACCTGGGCCAGAACATTCCCAGCCGCGACATTCGCCTGATTGCGCCGACCGCCGAACTGATCGCCCGCGAAGACTTGCATCCGGCGCTTTCCGACCTGCTGATCGACGCCGCCAAGGAAGTGCACAGCGGCCCCAATGTGCTGCAGCGCGCGGGCGAGTTCCCGGCGCCGCTGGCGCATGAGTTCCGCATCAGCGACGACGCTACGCGCTACTATAAATCGGGCAAAGGATTTTTCTACCGCACCTTGCCGTTCTGGCTGGCCAGCCTGGTGGATCGTACCTTGGTGGTGCTGCTGCCGATCATCCTGCTGCTGATCCCGGGTTTCAAGCTGGTGCCGCTGCTGTACGGCTGGCGCATCAAGTCGCGCATCTATCGCTGGTACGGCATCTTGATCGCGCTGGAACGCGCCGCCGTGGTCGATACCGATACGCCGGAGCAGCAGGCGCAGTTGCTGAAGAAACTGGACCATATCGAAGATTCGGTCAACCGGATGAAAATGCCGCTGGCTTTTGCCGATCAGTTTTATGTGCTGCGCGAGCATATCGGTTTCGTGCGCAGCCGCCTGCTCAATCGCAGCTGAGTTGCTCAGTTGCATTGATTCGTTGCAGGCGGCCGGTTTATCTAGCACATTAAGAATGGCAATAACAGGTGTGAACGTTAAAACATCTTTTCAAATTGCCACGCAGCATCGGTTATGATTTCGCAGATATTTGTCAATCGAGCAGAGGTGAGCCATGAGATTCCCCGTTTCTGTTATGTGCGCGTTGCTGTTTGCGCAATCCACGCCGGTGTTTGCGGCGCTCGGTGCGGCTGCCGGTCCGGCCGCCGGCACGCCCCAGGCCCAGACTGACGCCGCGCGCGCCAAGGCCAGCGCCCGCGTGACCAGCTACAGCGGTTATACGGTCAGTGAAGTGGTGGAGCCTTCGGGCACCACGGTGCGGGAATATATCGGCACGGACAACGTCGTGTTTGCCGTCAGCTGGCAGGGGCCGAGCATGCCGAACCTGCAGCAATTGCTGGGCAGTTATGCCGATCAATACGTGGCAGCCGCCAGTGAGCCGCATCCAGGCCGGCGTGCTGTTGCGATCCAGTCGGACCAGCTGGTGCTACGTTCCGGCGGCCACATGCGTTCCTTTGCCGGCAACGCCTATGTGCCTGCCTTGCTGCCGCAAGGCGTGACCCCTGACAACATTCGCTGACCGGAGACCACCATGCGCTTTCTGACGTATCTGCTTTGCCTGTTCAGCACACTGTTCCTGTTCGCCTGCGGCGGCGGTGGCGGCGGTTCCGACAGCGGCCCGACGCCGCCGACGCCGCAGCCGGTCCAGAATGTCCAGGCCCTGGTGATCGATAACGGTCCCGCGGCTGCTTCCGGCTCGGTCAACGCGCCCTATGTCTCGCTGACCATCTGCCAGCCTGGCAGCACCACGCAATGCCAGACCATCGACCATATCCTGGTCGACACCGGTTCGAGCGGCCTGCGCATCATGTCTTCGGTCCTGGCCTCCAATCTGGCGCTGCCGTCGGTAGCCAGCGCCAACGGCAGTCCGTTGGCCGAATGCGCACGTTTTGCCGACGGTTACAGCTGGGGTTCGGTGAAGCAGGCTGACTTGCGCATCGCCGGCGAGGTCGCCAGCGGCATTTCGGTGCACATCATCGGCGATAGCGCATTCCCTTCGGTGCCGAGCGGCTGCTCCGGCAGCCTGGTGGCGGAAAACACGGTGGCGGCGTTCCATGCCAACGGCGTACTCGGCATCAGCACCTTTATCCAGGATTGCGGATCGGCCTGCGCCAGCCAGGCGCTGGAAGGCTGGTACTACTCCTGCCCGAGCAGCAATAACTGCACGGCAACCACGCTGGCGGTGAACCGGCAAGTGGGCAATCCGGTAGCGGTTTTCCCGCAGGATAACAACGGTACGGTGATACAGCTGCCATCGGTCGGCGCCAACGGCGCCTCCGGCGTCACCGGTTCACTGATTTTCGGCATCGGCACGCAAGCCAATAATGCGCTGGGCAGCGCCAGCATCTATACCTTGAACAGTTCCGGCAACCTGAGCGCCTTGTACCAGGGGCAGGTGATGCAGGCGTTTTTCGACAGCGGTTCGAACGGGCTGTTTTTCGCCGATTCGAGCATCCCTAACTGCACCAATAGCAAGGGGTTTTACTGTCCGTCGTCGACGCTTAGCCGGAGTGTAGTGAACACCGGCCTGAACGGCCGCAACAGCACCGTCAATTTCAACATTGTGAATGCCGATGCGCTGTTCCAGGCCAATCCGAACAACACGGCCTTCAACAACATTGGCGGCGGCGCGGCCTTCGCGTCGTTTTTCGACTGGGGACTGCCGTTCTACTTCGGACGTTCGGTCTACACCGCGCTTGAAGGAGTCTCGGCCGGCGGCACGACCGGGCCTTACATAGCCTATTGATCGATCCGGTCCGGGAACCTTAAAAAGGGGCGCTTGATGCGCCCCTTTTTTACCTAGCGGCTAGGCAGATAGCGCGACGGGTCCACCGGTTTTCCCTGGCGGCGGATCTCGAAATACAGCTTGACCGCGCTGCTGTCGGATTTGCCCATCTCGGCGATCTTCTGACCTTTGCTGACCATTTGACCTTCCTTGACGACGATCGTCTTGTTGTGGGCATAGACCGACAGCAGGCTGCTGTTGTGCTTGATGATGACCAGGTTGCCGTAGCCGCGGATGCCGCTGCCGGAATACATGACCTTGCCGGCGGCCGCGGCCATCACCGGCTGGCCCAGCTGGCCGAAAATGTCTATCCCCTTTTTGCCTTGGCCGAGGCCGCTGCTGGACTGGCCGCTGGCCGGCCAGGCCCAGTCCACCGAATCCTTGTCGTCGCTGGCAGCGGATGCTGCGTCGTCGCTCTCAGTACTGCGCGGTTTGACTGTGCTGCCCGAGGCTGCTGCGGCGCCTTGCGGCAAGACTCGCAATACCTGGTCCACCTTGATGTCGTTAGGATCCGACAGCCGGTTCCAGGCGATGATGTCGCTATTGCTGCGCCGGAATTTGCGCGCGATGCTGGACAAGGTGTCGCCTTTTTGCACGGTGTAGTAGCCGGGGCCGCTCGGTTGCGCCGGGCCGGAGCCGGACGGCGTGCCACAGGCGGCGAGGGTGGCCAGCAGGACCAGCGCAAGGCTGGCGTTCCTGATTCTGTTGCGTTTTTTCGGGCTGGATGCTTCGGTATTCTGGACCAACAATGACATTCCTCTGATCAATCGATCTCACTTTAGTTAGGTTGTGGCCGGCACCGTCGGGCCAGCGCCGCATCTTCTGACCTTGTCCTGCTTAACTAGTTGCGTGTTTCGCATTCATGGGCCGGTGTTGCCGTTTTTTCCAGAGGCTTGAGGATATCCCAATTGTGCCGGCGGGGTAAAGGCAGCAATCCGGCTCTTGAGAAGCCCCTGTTTTAGTATCAATAAGGTAATTGATTGTACCCGTTTCGTGTCCGCTGTTACGTTACATGTAACGTATCAATTGGGGTCTGGCGGCGCCAGCCAGGGATGAGCGCGGTTTTGCTGAAAATTCTCTTAGCCTTTGATTTATAAGGATTTATTTCTTGTAATAATAGAAAACATCGATGTGAATTTTTCATTTATCCAAAGCTTTTCCGGTTGGCATGTTCTTTGCGGAATAGACAAGCAGGAACAACCGGTTCGGACTTTCAATAAAAGGGGAAACACATCATGAAAACATCAAAGGGTGGTTTGATTGTCGCGTCGCTGTTATTGACCAGTTTGCTGGCCGGTTGCGCCAGCGGAGGCACCATCGGCAAATCGTTGGGATCGGGCAGCGGCACTGGCCAGGGAGCTGGCGGCGGTGCGGGCGGCGGCACGGGTGACGGTGGCGGAGCAGGTGGCGGCGGTACGGGTGATGGTGGCGGCACAGGCGGCGGCACAGGTGGCGGCGGAACAGGTGGTGGCGGCACAGGTGGCGGCGGCACAGGTGGCGGCGGAACAGGCGGCGGCGGAACAGGCGGTGGCGGAACAGGCGGCGGCGGAACAGGCGGCGGCGGAACAGGCGGCGGCGGAACAGGCGGCGGCGGAACAGGCGGCGGCGGAACAGGCGGTGGCGGCACAGGCGGTGGCGGTACAGGTGGCGGCGGTACAGGTGCTTCGGCCAACTTCCTCTCCAACGTCGGCACTACCGTATCCGGCACCGGCGCTGCACTGGGTGCGATAGGCAATACCGTGATCAATAACGTGCCGCTGCTGTCGACCGAGGCCAAAGGCGGCCTGGCCGGCGTGGTTAACAACGGCACCGGCATCGTCTCTACTTTGGGCGCCGGCATTACCAACGGCCTGGGCCAGCTTGGCACCAATCCGAACGCGCTTGGCACCACCATCGGCAGCACCGGTGGCGTCGTTACGCAAGTGGGGAATACAGTACAGAGCGCCGGGCAGCTGGTGAGCGGCCTGGGCAGCGGACCGCTGGCGCCGCTGGCCGTGGTGACCACGCCGCTGGGCGGCCTGGTGACCCAGGTCGGCGCCGCAGTCTCCGGACTGGGAGCACCGTTGACTGCCGCCTTGACTACCGGTCCGGTGCAGCAGATCACCCAGACTGTGACCCAGGCAATCGTACCGCTGACCAGCACAGTGACGACCTTGACGCAGACAGTCGGCAATGCAACCGGGCTCAACCAGCCTGTGAACACCTTGCTGGTGACGGCCGGCGGCGGCGTTTCCAGCCTGGGCGGTGCACTGACTGCGGCTAACGTGCCTGTAGTCAGCAGCCTGGGCGGCGTAGTGAGCAATGTCGGCGCCACGGTGGCAGGCCTTGGCACCAACGCTTTGGTCGGCACCGGCCAGCCTCTGCTGGGCAACAAGACCGGCGGTTTGCTGCAGCCTTTGAATAATGTGCTGACCGGCGTGGTAGGCGGAATCGGCGGCGTAGGCGGCGGTAGCGGCGGTCCATTGGCGCCGGTTACCGGTTTGCTGAGCGGTTTGACCGGTGCTGTCGGCGGTGCAACCGGCTCAGCCGGCGGCCCGCTGGCTCCTGTTACTGGTTTGTTGAGCGGCTTGACTGGCGCGTTGGGCGGCGCCACGGGTTCAGCTGGCGGGCCATTAGCTCCTGTCACCGGCTTGTTGGGCGGCCTGACCGGCGCAGTTGGCGGAACCGGCGCAGGCACCAATCCCCTGGCTCCAGTGACCAACCTGGTGGCCGGCTTGACTGGCGCGCTCGGCGGCGCAACAGGATCGACTGCCGCCAGTCCTTTGGCTCCAGTCACCAACTTGGTGGCGGGCCTGACCGGCGGCAAGCCAGCGACGGGCACCACCAACGATCCGCTGGCCCCGGTGACAGGCTTGCTTAACGGCCTGCTGGGAGGAGCTGCTAAGAAATAACAGCCGGTAGGGCAGTAGTCCAGGGAAGCGCTGGCGGCGCCAGGCTTCCTTGCCCCTAGGCTGGATGCTTAGCAACTTTCTGAGGTGGGATCATGAGAGCCGAACAAATAGTCGATCTGATCGCTTGCGCCAGCCCACAAGCGCAGGTACCGGGCAACGATCTGCTGATCGGAATGCTGGCTCGCGAGATTGCGGCGCTGTCGTACAAGCTGACCGAGCAGGAGCTTTATCGTCTGATAGCCGTAGGCTCGCTGGTATATGAACGCGGGCGGCGCGGCAGGGTGTGATTTAATGCGGATCGGCGCTGGAGCAGACACGGTTGCGGCCGGCTGACTTTGCTGCATACAGCGCCCTATCTGCTGCCTGGATCAACTCAAATGGAATATTGCCGTCCCGGACCGGGACGAAGGCGTCGACGCCAGCGCTGATAGTGACCAGGCCGACATTACTGCATGGATGTTCAATGTGCAGATTGCAGATGGCAACGCGAATTTTTTCCGCCACCGCAACCGCTCCCGCCAGGTTGGTATCGGGCAGCAGCACCACCAGCTCTTCGCCGCCGTAACGGGCAGCCAGGTCGCCCGGGCGGTTCTTGCTGGCCTTCACGATTTCACTGATCTGCCGCAGGCATTCGTCGCCGGCCAAATGTCCGTAGATGTCGTTGTATTGCTTGAAATAGTCGACATCGATCATCACCAGCGCCAGCGAATTCTCGGTGCGCATGGCGCGGCTGAATTCATCGCGCAGCGCGTGATCGAACTGGCGGCGATTGGCGAGGCCGGTCAAGCTGTCTTGCAGGGCCAGCTGCTCCAGGTGCCGGTTGAGCGTCCGCAGCGATTCCTGGACGCACAGCAGGTCGCTTTCCGCCAGCAGGCGCAACCTGATCTGATGGATCAGGCGCCAGCCGAGCAGGCCCAGGGCCAGCGTCAGCAGCATGGCCCCGAACAGGTGCAGATAGGAATCGGCACGCCACTCGGCCAGCACTTCATCCTTGGAACGGGCGACCGTGACGAACAGCGGGTATTGCTCCAGGTGGCGATAAGCGATCAGCCGCTCGACGCCATCCTGGCCCGATTTCATGATGGCGGTGCCGACCGCGCTCCTCGATGCGTAATCGCGGTAGATAGGATAGTTGGACAGGTTCTTGCCGATGGTGTCGTCCATCATCGGCCGCCTTACCAGCATGGTGCCGTCATTCAGGCTGAGGAAAATCGAGCCGGCGCGGCCGATATCGAAACTGTCGTAATACTTCTTGAAGTAATCGATGTTGATGGTGCCCAGGACCAGGCCGGCGAAGCTGCCGTCGGCATGGTTGAAGCGGCGCGAGACGGTCACTATCCAGGCGCCGGTGGAGCGGCTGCGCACCGGCGGTCCGATATACGGTCCGCGCCCGGGATGGCTGCGGTGATAGCGGAAGTACTGGCGGTCGGCGTTGTTGACCACCTGGATCGGTCCGTTGCGGGCATTGGCCAGCCATAAGCCGGTTTCGTCGTAGATCGACAGGTCGTTCAGCTGCGACAATTCGGCGATGTGCTGGATCAGCAGTTTATGCAGCCGTTCCAGCGAGGCGCTGCCGGCGCCGTCCACTTCCAGCCGTTCAACCAGGCCCACCAGCACGGTGTCGGCTTCCTTGATCGTGTCGTCGGCATGCTGCGACAAGGCGCGCGCCAGGTTGGAGGTGGCGATTTCGGTTTCATGCAGCTCGATGTTGCGGGCATTCCAGCTGCGCCACACTTCGGCGGACATCAGCGAGACGCACACCAGCACCACGAAGACGGTCGCGAGATAAGTGATCGGCAGTGACTTGAGGGCAGGGCGCGCTGGCCGGGGCGCTATAGCGATGGGGATGGTCATCGTTTGTCCAGTAGCGCAGGCCCTGGCCTCAGTTTCAGGTTGGTCGTATTCCCTTGCGATATTCGGTGGGTGAAGTCCACATGTGCTTGCGGAACAGCTTGGCGACGTGCTCGCCGCTGAACAGGCCGCAGCGCCGTGCTATCTTGTCCACCGGCAGGTCGGTCTCGGTCAGTTGCTGGCGCACCGCTTCCAGGCGCAGGTTGAGCAAGAAGTCATGCGGCGTCTGGCCGGTTTCGCGCTTGAACTGCCGCACAAAATTGCGCTCGCTCATGGAGACAAAATTGGCGGCGTCGACCACGCTGATGGAATCTGCCAGATGCTCGACAAACCATAACGAGGCGCGGTGGATCTTGCTGGTCTTGACCGGATCGCTTGCCGTCGAAGCCTGGTTGGCGGGCGGGTGTCGCGGCGGCGCTGGCAGACCACCAGGCTTTGCGCCACGCGCCGTGCAACTGCTGGACCGAGATCGCTTTCCAGCAGGCGCAGCGCCAGGTCGGTGGCCATGCCGACATCGCAAGACGTGAAGATTCCATCGTCTTCGCTGATCTGCGCTTCACGGTCGATTTTGATTAAGGGGAATTCGCGCGCCAGTTTGTCCAGCAGCGCCCAGTGCGTGGTAGCGCGCCGGTTGTTCAGGAAGCCGGCGGCGCCGATCACGAATACGCCGGTGCAGATGGCTGCGATGCGGCGCACGCTGCTGCGCATCTGCTGCAGCCAGGCGATCAGGTCGGGATCCCGGTAGGCGTCGAAGTTTCCGGTGCCGCTGGCTATGAGCAGGGTATCGAACTGGTGCCTGCCGAACGACGCCAGCGATGAAGTCATGATCTGCACCGAGGCCGAGGACATGATCATGCCGCCGGAGATCGAGAGAACCGAGACGGCGTAACGCGTGGTGCCAGGGAATACCGTGGAAATCAGTTTGTCGCCGATGCCGAAAACATCTGCTGCGCCGACTACGTCAGCCAGCACGACTCCTTCAAAAACGATGATCCCTATATGCCTGGTTGAGCTGCTATTGTCTATCACCTCAAGTGTCTTTGCGCACTCGATATCCATGTGATTCTCCCCGCTAGCGATTTACCTTTGTGCATTGCCGGAACGCAATTTTTTATTGGTAAATTACTATTCCCCATTCTGCTACAAAATTAGATTTTGTCCAGAAAATGATTGTTAAATATAGTCATTTATGTGGCGCGTTTACACTAGTTTTTTGCGGCAACAAAAAATCTTCATTCTGGAACCGGGCATGTCCGTCAATGTTAATTTCTGTCGGGCATTTAATTAAAATTCTGCGAATGTTTTATACGATTTATCTGGCGCTTCCGCCGTTTCTTTTGCGCGTGATGCCGTGTTCAATTGGATGAACTGTAGTGCTCATGCTTGCTTTTCTTGTCGTCCAGCGCATCTTGCAAACGCGAATTTTCCAGCGTCAGTTCAGCCACGATCTGCTTCAGCTTGGCGTTCTCTTCCTGCAGGCATTTCAAGTCGTGCGGATACGCTTGCAGGCCGCCGTACTGTTTCTTCCAGTTGAGGAAGGTGCGTTCGGTAATCCCGGCTTGCCGGATTACATCGACCAGCGGCATGCCGAGCTCCTCCTGCTTGAGAGCGGCGGCAATCTGGTCGCTTGAGAACGGAATACGCTTCATGGCATCCCCCTCGCGTCTCTTTTTAATGGTCTTTTAATGCCGACAGTTCAGGCAGTTTGTCCAGGCCGAGCCGCGCGCGTATTACCGGATCCTTGTACTGGTCGCCGATGTTGTTGATGCTGTTCTGGCCGATGATGCCGGTTGAAGCTGCGGTAGGAGGCACCGGTGCGGCAGGCACGCCGGCTCTTTCCATGCCGGGGCAGGAGCGTCCGGTAGATTCGACTGCCTTGCGGTTGGCTTCGCTTTGGCACAGCAAGGCAAGCGCAACATCGTTCAGGCCCATGGCGCGGAATTCCCTGGAATCGAGGCGGCGTACGCAAGCCTGATCAACCATAGTGGTGCCGCCGGTGGCGCCGAAGCCGGTGAAGGACAGGCCGAACGAGGCCGAGCCCATGCAGGTGTCCGACAAGGTGGTGGTCAGCGAAGGCGCGACGATGTTCGGCACTGTCTTGACGGTGTAAGTGCCGCCGTATTCGACCGTGGCCTTGGTATTGTTGGGGCTGCTGCCAGGTTCGCCGGCCGCTGCGCTGCTGGCGGTGGCTCCGCTGCCGGTGGCCGATGCCGATTCGGTCGGCAAGGTCACCGATACGTTGACGTTGGAATTGCCGCCCGCCGATGTCGAGCGCGAATTGCCGCCGGTCGAGGTCGAGCGCGATGAGCCGCCGCCGATCGCCGTCGAGTTCGAGCCGCTGGTGGAGCCGCTCGATGAATTGCTGTTGGTGCCGATGTTGTTGTTGCTTGAGCCGGCGCCCTGTGAAGTCGAGGTTGAAGTCGAGCCCGATGTCGAACCAGAGTCCGATGTGGAACCCGAGATGATATCCGCTTGCGCCAGATTCGCCGCCGAGAGAGCGATCAAGAGCGCCGTTGCTTTAATTGCGCATTTCATTTTTTTCTCCTAGCGGGGCTACTCGGAACTTGCGTTCCTTTCGCCCCTTACGAACGGTTGGCCTGGAGCTAAGACTGGATAGTCGTCAGCACTGGTCTCAAGGGAAAAAGTGGAAATTCCACATGCTGCTTTGTGTGCCGGCACCAGCTGTTGCGCCGGTAGTCGATCCCGAAGTGCCGCCAGCACCCGATGCACCGTTGCCAAAGCCGCCTGCAGCGCTGGTGTTGGTGGATGTCGAGCCGGTATTCGAAGCTGTGGCGACGCCTGATGGGCCGAACACGGCAGCAGAGTTGGCTCCGCCGACGCTGGTGTTGGTAGTTGTTGCTGCATGGTAGCCGTTGCCGATGCTGACTGCACCGGAAACGCCGCCGGAAGTCGAGCCGGACGAAGATGTAGCGCCGGCGCTGCCCGACGTTTGACTGCCACCTACGGCACCGGCCATTGCAGCATAACCACAGAGAACGGAAGCCAAAACTACAAGGGTTGTCTTGCGTAACATTTTGATTCTCCTTAAGGTAGGGGCGTCATTCACCGTGTTGTCTCGTCTATATACGCCCCGATCAATAGACAAGAATTGCGAAAACTTTTCCTGCTCGACGCCAACCGGCGCTGTCTCTTTTCGACAAGCCTGCGTGTGATCAAAAAAGTGCGTGCATCGCTTTGATCAACGCGCCGGTGAGAGGTGATGCTGGTTTGCGTTGATCTGATAATAGGAGTGCAAGTCGAAGTCGTTATGACAAAACCTTGTCAGCTTCGGACAGCGAAGATGGCCGATATGGCTATTGTTTTTCCATGCTGCATCATGTGAGCGCTAACAAAAAATGCTAAAAAAATCAGCCCATTCACAGGCACAGCAAAGGCCTCGCGTTGATTAATGACGTACGGAAAATAAAGTGCCGGCACCTGATGTCCGTTTTTGACAAGACTGAAAATATCTTGTTGTTGCGCGGCGCATCGGCCGGCGATGGCGAGTCCCTGGTTGCCGGCGGAAGTTTCGGGCAGGCAGGATTGCGCATCGATTTCATGCTCGTTTTTTTTGAAATTTTCCGGCCGGCGCAGCGAGAAGTTTTTACGTGAGCGCCGTTAATCGGATATATTGCCGCATGTTAATTTGTGTGCGGGAACCTGCGTTGTCCTTGCCGCCTAATCCAATGCGAAGAATCCATCATGAACATCGCTGAATTGTTTTTGCTCGCCGCCATCTGGGGCGCGTCGTTTCTTTTCATGCGCGTCGGCACGCCGGAATTCGGTCCGGTGCCGCTGATTTTCCTGCGGGTGGGCATCGCCGCGCTGGTGCTGCTGCCGGTGCTGCGTTCGGCCGCGGCGCGCAGCCACTTGCGCAGCAAGGCCTGGCCGATGCTGGTGGTCGGCGTCTTCAATTCAGCCATACCGTTTTCACTGTTTGCGTATTCCACCTTGTATGTCAATGCCGGTTTCGACGCCGTGCTGAACGCCACCGTGCCGCTCTGGACCGGCCTGATTGCTTTCGTATGGCTGAAAGCGCCGATGAGCCGGGCGCAGGTGATCGGCATGCTGGTGGGCATGGCGGGAGTGGTGGTCCTGGTGTGGGACAAGATAGGCGAAGGCCAGGCCGGCGTCTGGCTGGCGACGGCGGCGGTCCTGCTGGCCACCTTGTGCTACGGTTTCGCCATCAATTATTCGAAAACCCGCCTGGCCGGCGTGCCGCCTTTCGTGGTTGCAGGCGGCAGCCAGCTGGCGGCGACCCTGGTGCTGCTGCCGCTGGCGTTCTGGTATTGGCCCGCCGCAACGGTTTCCGCCACCGCCTGGTACGCGGTGCTGGCGCTGGGAGTGGTCTGCACCGGCCTCGCTTATGCGATTTTCTATCGCCTGCTGGATCGCGTGGGTTCTGCCTACGCCGCTTCGGTGACCTTCCTGATTCCGATATTCGGCGTGATCTGGGGCGCCATTTTCCTCAAGGAAGAGGTGACGCCCGGCATGGTGCTAGGCTGCCTGATCATCCTGTTGGGCACGGCCCTGGCGACCGGCAAGCTCAATTTGTCGGCGTATTTGCGCGATAAAGCAGCTAAATGAGCAGCTAAATGAGTAGTTAAACAATCAGCTAAATGATTTTGGCTTTGCGGCGGCGGGAACGGGCGTTGCCAGTGAATATATGCAACACCACAGGCCGAGTATGTGGTTTTCGGGGCGTACAAGCGTATTAGTGGCCTGCTTCTATGGCATAATCAAGAGCTAAATTCACTGTTTAGCGCAGCCTCGAAGCTGCCCCGGATCATGCTTAAAACGCTCTACGATAAACTTTGGGAATCCCACGTCGTCCATACCGAACAGGACGGCACGGCGATTCTGTATATTGATCGACATCTTTTGCATGAGGTCACCAGTCCTCAGGCTTTCGAAGGGCTGAAGCTGGCCGGCCGCAAGCCATGGCGGCAGGCCGCCAACCTGATGGTGGCCGACCACAACGTGCCGACCACCGGCCGCGCCAACGGCATCGCCGATCCGATTTCGCGCCTGCAGGTGGAAACCCTGGACGCCAACGCCAAGAGCTACGACCTGACCTATTTCGGCATGAACGACCACCGCCAGGGCATCGTCCACGTGATCGGCCCTGAGCAGGGCGCGACCCTGCCTGGCATGACCGTGGTCTGCGGCGATTCGCACACCTCGACCCACGGCGCTTTCGGCTGCCTGGCGCACGGCATCGGCACCTCCGAAGTGGAGCATGTGCTGGCTACGCAAACCTTGCTGACCAAAAAATCGAAATCGATGCTGGTGCAGGTCGACGGCGCGATACCTGCCGGCGTCACCGCCAAGGACATCGTGCTGGCCGTGATCGGCCGCATCGGCACCGCCGGCGGCACCGGTTATGCGATCGAATTCGCCGGCTCGGCGATCCGCGCCTTGTCGATGGAAGGCCGCATGACAGTCTGCAACATGGCGATCGAAGCGGGCGCGCGCGCCGGCATGATCGCCGTCGACGACACCACGCTCAACTACGTCAAGGGCCGGCCGTTCTCGCCGGCCGGGCCGCATTGGGAACGCGCCGTGACCTACTGGCGCACCCTGCATTCCGACCAGGGCGCCAAATTCGACATGGTGGTGACCCTGAGCGCGGCCGAGATCAAGCCGCAAGTTACCTGGGGTACTTCTCCCGAGATGGTGGTAGCCGTGGATGGTCGCGTGCCCGATCCGGACAAGGAAAAAGACGCCACCAAGCGCGACGGCATGGAAAAGGCGCTGGCTTACATGGCGCTGAAACCGAACACCGCGATTGAAGACATCCGTATCGACAAGGTATTCATCGGCTCCTGCACCAATTCGCGGATCGAAGATCTGCGCGCGGCGGCGGCAGTGGTGCGCGGCAAGTTCCGCGCTTCCAACGTCAAGCTGGCGATGGTGGTGCCGGGTTCCGGGCTGGTCAAGGAACAAGCCGAGCGCGAAGGCCTGGACAAGATTTTCAAGGACGCCGGTTTCGAATGGCGTGAACCGGGCTGCTCGATGTGCCTGGCGATGAACGCCGACCGGCTGGAGCCGGGCGAACGCTGCGCGTCCACTTCGAACCGCAATTTCGAAGGCCGGCAGGGCGCGGGCGGACGCACGCACCTGGTCAGCCCGGCGATGGCCGCCGCCGCAGGTATCGCGGGCCATTTCGTGGATATTCGTTCCTTATAAATTGATACCGAAGGATAAAGATGAAAAAAATAGTCACCCTGTGCGTCTTGCTGGTTAGCGCTTATACGCTCAGCGCCTGCAATACTTTCCACGGCTTTGGCAAGGACGTGGAACACGTCGGCGAAAAAATCCAAGGCAAGTGACCGGCTCGCCGAGGCGAGCAGTAGATTGAAATAATGCGTGAAATAATGCGTGGAATAATGTGATGAATAAATTTACTGTAGTGGATGGCTTGGTGGCGCCGCTGGACCGCGCCAATGTGGATACCGATGCGATTATCCCGAAGCAGTTCCTGAAGTCTATCCAGCGGACCGGTTTCGGCCCGAACCTGTTTGACGAATGGCGTTACCTGGACCATGGCGAGCCTGGCATGGACAATTCGCGGCGTCCGCTGAACCCGGATTTCGTGCTGAACCAGCAGCGTTACCAGGGTGCTTCGATTCTATTGACCCGCAAGAATTTCGGCTGCGGCTCGTCGCGCGAGCACGCGCCATGGGCGCTGGACCAGTACGGTTTCCGTGCGGTCATCGCCCCCAGCTTTGCCGATATCTTCTTCAACAACTGCTTCAAGAACGGCTTGCTGCCGCTGGTGCTGCCTGAAGCGCAGATCGACCGCCTGTTCGATGAAGTCAAGGCTTTCCCGGGTTACCGCCTGCAGATCGACCTCGACAAGCAACTGGTCAGCACCGCCAACGGCAATCTCGCGTTCCCGTTCGAAGTGGGCGAGTTCCGCAAATACTGCCTGCTGAACGGCCTTGACGACATTGGCCTGACTTTGCGGCAGTCGGACAAGATCCGCGATTTTGAAGAACGCCATCTGTTTGCCCAGCCTTGGTTGAGCAATACAATTTGACTTATTGCGGGACAGAGCTGCACGGGAAGTGTTTAAGAGCCGCCGGAGCGCGGCGAATTACCCGGCCAGGGCGGCTCTGTCCTCAACTGACTAGACAGGAAAAAATGAAAATAGCAATTCTGCCAGGTGATGGCATCGGTCCGGAAATCGTTGAGCAAGCGGTCAATGTGCTGCAGGCGCTGGGCGAAAAATTTGAACTGGAAACGGCGCCTGTAGGCGGCGCCGGTTACGCAGCGCACGGTCATCCGCTGCCGGACGGCACCCTGAAGCTGGCCAAGGAAGCTGACGCCGTGCTGTTCGGCGCGGTCGGCGACTACCAGTACGACAGCCTGGAGCGTTCGCTGCGCCCGGAGCAGGCGATCCTCGGCCTGCGCAAAAACCTCGGCCTGTTCGCCAACCTGCGTCCGGCGATCCTGTATCCGGAACTGGCCGGCGCTTCGACCCTGAAGCCGGAAGTGGTGTCCGGACTGGATATCCTGATCATCCGCGAACTCACCGGCGACATCTATTTCGGCCAGCCGCGCGGCGTGCGCATCGCGCCGGACGGCGCTTTCAAGGGCGAACGCGAAGGTTTCGACACCATGCGCTACGCCGAGTCGGAAATCCGCCGCATCGCCCACGTGGCGTTCCAGGCCGCGCAAAAGCGCGACAAGCGCCTGACCAGCGTCGACAAGGCCAATGTGCTGGAGACTTTCCAGTTCTGGAAAGATATCGTGACCGAGGTGCACAAGGATTATCCGGATGTCGCGCTGGAGCACATGTATGTCGACAACGCCGCGATGCAGCTGGTGCGCGCGCCGAAAAAATTCGACGTGATCGTCACCGGCAACATGTTCGGCGACATCCTGTCCGACGCCGCCGCCATGCTGACCGGTTCGATCGGCATGCTGCCGTCG